>JANREL010000152.1 GCA_030758355.1 Polaribacter sp. | reverse complement strand
GTAGTCATTGTTTTTAATTAAGCAGTGCAAAAATACTTATTTTGTATTTTATTTGCACTCAAAGATGTAAGTAATCCTAAATAAAAATGACAAAAACCAACAAAATGACACAAAAAATGAAAAAATTCAGCATCCTCTTATGGCTTTTTATAACAAGTTGTTCATTTGAAAATCCAACAGAATTCTCTGAAAAAGCGATGAATGAATCTTTGATAAATCTGCAAAAAGAAGCTATTTCATTCAAAGAAGTCATCCGTCAAAATCGAGGAAAAAAAGTGCTTATCAACGTCTGGGCCTCATGGTGTGCAGATTGTATCAAAGGTTTGCCTGAGTTGAAAAAAATTCAAAAAACACATCCATCAGTAGTATTTTTAAATATTTCAGTGGATGAAAACCCATTGGCTTGGAAAAGAGGAATTGAGCGATTTGGAATAAAGGGTAATCATTACAACTTACCAAAAGGTATGAAAAATGGTGATTTGGTCGATTTCTTAAATTTACGTTGGATTCCAAGATATATTGTTGTGGATGAAAAAGGAAGTATTTCTCTATTCAAAGCAACAAAAATTACTGATGGTGACATATTAACTGCACTAAGATCTAACTAATACAACGTTTTAGTAAGTATTTCAAAATCTGACGATTTAGTTACTACCAATTTTATAAATTTACATATTATTTCAAATAGCATAATTATGAGAAAAAAAATAGTCGCTGGAAATTGGAAAATGAATAATGGCGTTAAGGAAACTAGCCAGCTTATTAGAAAAGTAAAAAAATCGATTGCTAATTTAGACTTAAATAATGTAAGAGTTATTGTTACTCCATCATTTGTAAATCTTGCTGGAGCAATAAAAGGCGCAAAAGATTCCAAAATTGAAGTAGCCGCACAAAATATGCATCAAGAAAAAAATGGGGCTTTTACAGGCGAAATATCTGCAGAAATGTTGCAAGCTATTGGTGTAAAAACGGTAATTCTTGGTCACTCTGAAAGAAGACAATATTTTGGTGAAGATGATGAATTGATCGCAAGAAAAATTGATGCGGCTTTGGCAAATAATTTAGAAGTTATTTTTTGTTTTGGTGAATTATTAGAGCAAAGAAAACTAGACAATCATCTTCTAGAGGTAGGAAGTCAATTAAAAAATACTTTGTTTCACTTAAAAGCGGAAGATTTTAAAAATATCATTTTGGCATACGAACCTGTCTGGGCAATTGGAACTGGCGAAACTGCCTCTCCAGAACAAGCACAAGAAATGCATGCGTTCGTAAGAAATGTATTGGCTAAAAAATTTGGAAAAGAAACTGCTGATTCCCTTTCAATTTTATATGGAGGAAGCGTAAAAGCATCCAATGCTGAAGAAATTTTTTCAAAAGAAGATGTGGATGGTGGTTTAATTGGAGGAGCTTCGTTAATAGCTGAAGATTTTGTAGCTATTATCAAAGCAATTTAAAACCAACTTTTTTTTGTAAAACTTCCTTTAAAATACAATAAATTTGCGTCAGATTTCAAAAGAAATCCTGACGCTTTTTTTATGGATAATATTTATATTGAATACGATTTTAGAATTTCACCTAAAGAACCCGCAACCGAAATTTTAGTTGCCGAACTGGGAGAAGTAGGTTTTGAAAGTTTTGTTGAAAATGAAACAGGAATGCTTGCTTACATTCAAAAAAATGATTGGTTTGAAAACATTTTGGATGACATTTTTATTCTAAATTCTGATGAATTCGAAATTGAATATGACTTTCACGAAGTAGCGCAAACCAACTGGAATGAAGAATGGGAAAAAAACTTTGAACCCATTGAAGTAGATGATTTGGTAAGTATTCGTGCGCCTTTTCATGAAAATCCACACTTAAAATACGAAATTATCATTGAACCAAAAATGAGTTTTGGTACAGGTCATCACGAAACCACACACATGATGATTCAACATTTATTGGAACTCAATTTAGAGAATAAAAAAGTGTTGGACATGGGTTGTGGCACTGGAATTTTAGCCATTTTTGCTGAAATAAAGGGAGCAAAACCTATAGATGCAATTGATATTGACGAATGGTGTTATACCAATTCTATCGAAAATATTGAGCGCAATAATTGCAGTAACATTACTGTTTATCAAGGTGATGCATCACTTTTAATTGATAAAAAATACGACGTGATTATAGCAAATATCAATAGAAATATTTTGTTGGAGGATATGAAAACCTATGCAAAATGTTTAGAAAAAGATGGAATTTTGTTGTTAAGTGGATTTTACGAAGATGATTTGCCAATTATTGATAAGGAAGCTCTCAAAAATAACTTAAAATTACATAAAACCGAGACTAGGAATCAATGGCTTTCAGGACATTATAAAAAACAATAAATTTTATTTATTTTTATTGCATGGGAACAAAAGAGAAAATTCAAGAAGAAGTTGACATTTTAGAGCAAGAAACGCACCAACACGAAATTGTGTTGCACAATGACGAAGTGAACACTTTTGAATTTGTAATTGAATCGCTCATCAATGTTTGCGAACACACGTTAGAACAAGCCGAACAATGTACCTATTTGGTTCATTATAAAGGAAAATGCACTGTAAAATCTGGTGAATTAAAAGATTTAGAACCCAAATGTTCAAAACTATTACAACTAGGCTTATCTGCAGAATTGATATAAAAAACCTATGGAAAACGTATTAAAGTATTACCAATTTTCAGAATTTTTCAAAGATGAATCTGGGACTTTTTCATCCAATGAAATTAGTTTTTCGGAATTAAATGAAACTCATTTTCTAATTTTCGAAAAAACAGCAACATCCTATAATTTGTTCGTTTCTAGATTTAAAAACAAAAAAGAAATTGGAAAAAATCCTCCAGAAATTTTAGAAATTCTGATTGAAAATTATGACAAAAGTATTCCTGAACACAGAATGGCAATAAAACAATATTTTGCAGAATAGAAAGCATAAAAAAAACGCATCTTTTCAGATGAGTTTTTTTTGTAATCCAAACATTCCAAGATTCGAATATTTTGAATGATTTTAAAATGATTGGAAAGTGTAAAATCTCCTTTAAA
>JANREL010000151.1:12851-16288 GCA_030758355.1 Polaribacter sp. | reverse complement strand
AAGAAATTGAACAAAAAGTGTACAGCGTCTTAAATCAAGATTTGTACATGGATGATAATGTCAATTTTATGGTTGAAAGTTCCGTTTCACAAGTTGGTGAAGGTGCAGGAAATCCTCAAACAGACGGAGGTTCTGCTGCTGAAATGCCTCACAAAGGTAAAATTACAGCTTCCATGCGTCAATACAAGTACAGAAGAGGTTTGGATTCTGAAGAACTACGTCAAAAAGTACAAAAAGCCTTAACAGGAATTTATCCTGGGGTTCTGATCTCTGTAGAAAAAGATGCTAATGGACCACCAACTGGAGCTCCAATCAATATTGAATTGGAAGGAAATAATTATGACGAATTGATTGCAACTGCCGAAAAAATGCGTGCGTATATCAATACCAGAAATGTACCTGGTGTTGATGAAATTAAGATTGATGTAAATAAAGACAAGCCTTCCATGAAGGTAATTGTTGACCGAGAAAAAGCAGGTGAATTAGGTATTTCTGCAAGTCAAGTTGGCCAACAATTAAGAAGTGCCATTTTCGGTGCAAAAGCAGGAATTTATAAAGAAGATGGAGATGATTATGATATCAATGTGCGTTTTAATGAAGATATCAGATATAATAAAAGTGCCATTTTTGAACAGAAAATTACCTTTAGAGACATGAGTTCTGGTCAAATAAAAACAATTCCTATTTCTTCAATTGCAACACAAAGTAATAGCTCTGGATTTAGTGCCATCAAACACAGAGATACCAAGCGTGTAGTAACTGTTTATTCTCAATTGGCTCCAGGATATGTGGATGCTGCTGCTGTTGTAAATCAAATTAAAGAGGAAATGAAAAGTTTTACTGATTTGTCTCCGTCAATAAAAGTAGATTATACAGGACAATTAGAGGAGCAGAACAAACAACAAGCATTTTTAATTGGCGCATTTTTTAAAGGATTAGCATTGATTTTCTTCATCTTGATTTTTCAATTCAATTCGGTTTCAAAACCTGCCATTATTATGATTGCTATTTTCTTAAGTTTTATTGGAGTTTTTGGCGGAATTGTTATTTCAGGAAGTTCATTTGTAATTATGATGACCATGATGGGAATTATTGCTTTAGCTGGAATTGTAGTAAATAATGGAGTTGTTTTACTCGATTATATGCAACTGCTGATTGATCGTAAAAAAGAAGAATTTGGTTTAGAAGACCAAAAATACTTGCCAAAAGAATTGTTATTAGATGCCATCATCAAAGCAGGAAAAGCACGTTTACGTCCTGTATTATTAACAGCAATTACCACCATTTTAGGATTAATTCCTTTAGCTATTGGACTGAATATCAACTTTTTCTCATTATTTAGTGAGTTTGATGCCAATATTTATATGGGTGGTGATAATGTAATTTTTTGGGGACCTTTGGCATGGGCTGTAATTTATGGATTGTTTGTGGCAACATTCTTAACATTGATTGTAGTTCCTATTTTATTCTACTTAATTACCCGATTTAAAATGTGGTTGCACCAAAAATTCAATGGAGAAACTGTAGAAGTTTTAGATTGATAAAAGTTATCTAAATATTTTAAAAAAGGTTGTGAAAATTCATTCACAACCTTTTTTCATTTTTGTACTTTTGAAAAATGAATTCGAAAAAAAGTTATACAGTTCAAGAAATCCAACAAAAAATAGCACAATATTGTGTGTATCAAGATCGATGTCATAAAGAAGTTGAAGAAAAAATCAAGTCTTTTGATTTGATTCCTGAAGCTCGCGAAATGATTTTGTTGAATTTGATGAAAGACAATTTTTTAAACGAAGAACGCTTTGCAAAAAGTTTCGCAAGAGGAAAATTTCGCATTAAACATTGGGGAAAAAATCGCATTGTAAACGAACTTAAAATGAGAGATATTTCTCCTTACAACATCAAAACTGCTTTGAAAGAAATTGATGATAAAGAATATATAAACACCATATACAAAATCACAGAAAACAGAAATAATGTCATTTCCGAGACCAATCATTACAAGCGCAAAAAAAAATTGATTGATTTTCTACTAAGAAAAGGATTTGAAACTGATTTAATTTTTAAAACAATTGATGATGTTTTATCTTAAATTATTTGAATTTTAACTGAAAAAGAGAATCGTTTTTTCGAGTGATTTTTACCACTTCGTTCATGTCGTCATTTGGTATTGGCACTGACAACACATAATGATGCATTGTCCATTCCTTGCCAATTTTCTCCAAAATTCCTGAACCTCTAAAAGTACCTCTATTAGTTTGTAAGTTTTCATCAAACCAAGCAAAATTTCCAGCATCATTCAAATAAATATTTCTTTCTAACGCTTTAAAATCCCATGCTTTTCGGTTGTCAAAATGAGGTTTGCTGTAATTTTCAAATTGCTTTTTTGACCAAATTTCAGAAGCATCTGTACCTATAAAAACCGAATTATTGGCCATTTTATCAAAATACTCGGCATAATTTGCTTTTGAAGCTGCCAAATGCCAATCGTTCAAAAAAGATTCTATAAGTAGTTTTTGTTGCTCTTTTTCTTTTAATGATAAATAAATAGGTTTACTATCATAAAAAAAGATTAAAAGAATAGAAAACAAAATCAAAATATTTTTTTTCATCAATATCCTCTTTTTTTCACTTTTTCATCCATTTTTTTCAAAATACTATTTTTTGAAATGGTATCAATTTTTGTAGTGTCTAAGCCAATCAAGCTAACATCAATAGTGATTTCTTGCTCAAATTTTTTCTTGGAAAAAGTCGTATTAATTTTGGCATTTATAGCTCCAAATGCTTCGAATATTTTATCAATTTGAGTGTTTACTTCTTTCGCTGTAATAGCCGGAATTGTATTCATATCAGCCAATCTGAGGGATTCATTGTACATAATATTTACTCTTGTCTCAAACGAAGGATTGTTAAATATTTCAGGCTTAACACTTTCTTTCATTGCTTTTACAAGATCTCTTAGCTCTACTGAATTGCTCAAAACTTCCTTTGGAGAGGCCTTTTTAAAGCGTCCTAAAAAACTTTTTAAAATTCCATATTCGGACCAAATATCAATTTCTGGCTGAAAAAGTGGCAATACATTTTCGTAATTTGGATGTTGCACAACTTCGCGCATTTCAGCAATTGCTGACGTATCAACCTCCTTTTTCTCTGTTGTTTTTTTACAGGAAATAAAGAAGAAAATTGAAAAAAGAAGAAAATATTTCACCAAATAAAAATTAACGTTGTAAAAATACATATTTTACTTGTGCGATCATGTTCGAAAACTCATAAAATGAAATACATAAATAATTAATTATTTTATGTGGTTTTATTTACGAATAATAAAATTAAGTACCTTTGTTTCGCATAATAATTGATTTTATTTCAATGGAAACCCGTATTTTAGTTTTAGGGGCAAGTGGTCAAATAGGTACTGAACTGACTCAAAAATTACG
>JANREL010000151.1:0-12751 GCA_030758355.1 Polaribacter sp. | reverse complement strand
TTTTAGTTTTAGGGGCAAGTGGTCAAATAGGTACTGAACTGACTCAAAAATTACGTGAATTGTATGGAAATCAGCATGTAATTGCTTCCGATATCAAAGAAGGAACTCCAGAAATGATGGCTTCAGGGCCTTTTGAAGTTTTAGATGCAACTGACAAAGAATCTATTTTACAGGTTATTCTAAAATACGAAATCAATCAAGTGTATTTATTGGCTGCGATGCTTTCTGCAACTGCTGAAAAATTTCCACAAAAAGCGTGGGATTTAAACATGAATTCTTTGCTAGCTGTGCTAGATTTAGCGAAAGAAAAACACATTCAACAAGTTTATTGGCCTAGTTCAATTGCTGTTTTTGGTCCAACAACCCCTAAAAATAATACACCTCAAAAAACGATTATGGAGCCTTCTACAGTTTATGGAATAAGTAAACTTTCGGGTGAATTTTGGTGTAATTATTACCATCAAAAATTTGACGTAGATGTGCGCAGTTTGCGTTATCCTGGTATTATTTCTTGGAAAACAAAACCTGGAGGAGGCACAACAGATTATGCTGTGGACATTTATTTCAAAGCACTTGAAAATAAACAATTCACTTGTTTTTTAAGTGAAAACACGCGTTTACCCATGATGTATATGCAAGATGCTGTCAACGCAACAATACAAATAATGCAAGCAAAATCAACTGATGTCAAAATTAGAACGAGTTATAATTTATCCGCCATTGATTTTACTCCCAAAGAAATTGCGGATGAAATTAAAAAACACATTCCTGATTTTAAAATCGATTATGAACCCGATTCAAGACAACAAATTGCTGATAGTTGGCCATCATCCATTGATGATACTGAAGCAAGAAATGATTGGAATTGGAAACATCAATTTGATTTGTCATCAATGACCACAGAAATGTTGGAAAACTTATCAAAAAAGGAATCCTAAAACTCGTGTAAGAATTCATATATATTTCGTCTAAAAGTCTGTTTGATTTTGTTATTATGTAACTTGGATTACTCACGGCAATGTTGATAAAAGCTATCTTTGTATAAAATTACAGATCATGAAAAATATTCTCGAAAACGCACTTAAAAATTCAATTTCATATCAAGATTATAGAAATTTAATCCACCAATTATTGGCTGAAGAAAAATCTACAGGACCTATTCAGTCTGAAGAATTGACAAATTATAGTTT
Organism: Polaribacter sp.; assembly: GCA_030758355.1. GTDB lineage: Bacteria > Bacteroidota > Bacteroidia > Flavobacteriales > Flavobacteriaceae > Polaribacter. The sequence goes on along the minus strand of JANREL010000151.1, from coordinate 11,561 downwards.
ATTGAACGAAGCAAGAATGAAGCGTTTGGATAAAACTATCGAAATTGAAGATGAAATTATAGCTGAATTTCAAAAAATAGACGAAACTCAAAAGTGGTTAGTAATTACTGAAAGTTGGTGTGGAGATGCTGCTCAAAATTTACCAATCATCCATAAGCTGGCGGAATTAAATGACAAAATTGAATTGAAATTGGTTTTGCGTGATGAAAATTTAGAGTTGATGGACTTATTTTTGACGAATGAAAGCAGATCAATTCCAAAAGTAATTATCCTAGATAATGAGTTAAATGTTCTCAACACTTGGGGACCAAGACCAAGTTTTGCAACCAAAATGGTTCACGAATACAAAGAAAAAAATGGCAGTTTAGATGCCCATTTTAAGCAAGATTTGCAAGTTTGGTATAATAAAGACAAAGGCAAAAATGTACAGGAAGATTTTATAAACCTCATCAATTCAACACTTATACACTCATAAAATTGATGAAAAACCACAAAAAACAGTAGTTTTTTTGCGGTTTTTCTTTGCGTATCTTTGCAACCTATTTTATCAATTATGTTTGTAGATTTTTCGTCAATTTCTGAACATGCTAAAATTTGGATTTATCCTTCTAGCAGAAAATTTTATGATACTGAAACAGCAGAAATCGAAAATTTGATTCAAAATTTTATCGAATATTGGAAAGCTGAAGATGAAAATTTCAAAGCTTCTTATCGATTTTTATACAATCGTTTCATTATTTTTTGTGCTGATGATTCCGATTCTAAATTGTCTAATTCGGACATTGATGTAGCTGTTTCCTTTATTTTAGAATTGCAAGAAAAATACGATGTAATGCTTTTGGACAAAATGAACGTGTGTTTTAAACAAGGAGAATTTGTACAATACAAGGAATTGAAAGATTTTAAACAACTCGTTAAAAACAAAGCTGTTACAGGAAAAAGTATTGTTTTTGATAATTTAATAAACACCAAATTCGATTTCGAAAATTATTGGGAAATTACAATGGAAGAAAGCTGGTACAATCGATTTTTATAATAGTTTATGCTTCAAGTTACCAATCTTTCTTTTCAATATGTTGCCAAAAAAACTGTTTTAAAAAACATCCATTTTAGCCTAAAAAAAGGAGAACACCTATGTGTAATGGGCGAGAGTGGCTGTGGAAAATCGACCTTATTAAAATTGATTTATGGCTTGTTAGATGCTACTGATGGAACTATCTTTTGGGACGAAACACAAGTTTTAGGTCCCAAATTTCAGTTGGTCCCTGGCATGGAATTCTTTAAATATGTAGCGCAAGATTTTGATTTAATGCCTTATACTTCTGTTTCAGAGAATATTAAAAAATTTTTATCTCGTTTTCATCCTGAAGAAAGTGAACAACGAACGCAAGAATTATTAGAAGTTATTGAAATGAAAGCGTTCGAAAATACCAAGGTAAAAAACTTGAGTGGAGGTCAAAAACAACGAGTTGCTATTGCGCGTGCTTTGGCAAAAGAACCTAAATTAATTTTGCTAGATGAACCTTTTGGGCAAATTGACAATTTCAAAAAAAACAGTTTACGACGAAAGTTATTTCAATATTTAAAAGAAAAAAATATCAGTTGTATTGTAGCAACTCACGACAAAGAAGACGCACTTTCTTTTGCTGATTTTTTACTGGTAATTCAACATCAAGAAATCATTGCTTTTGATTCACCAAAAACAATTTACAACAATCCTTCTCAGAAATATATTGCTGCCTTGTTTGAGGATGTAAACGAAATAAAAATTGCACAAAAAGAACATCTTTTGTATGTACATCAACTAAAAATAGTCGAAAAATCACTATACAAAGCAATTGTTTTAAACGCTTATTTTAAAGGAAATTATTGGTTGATAGAAGCTAATTTTGAATCTCAAATAGTGTTTTTAAGCCATCCTTCTGAAATCAAAAAAGGGACAGAAATTAGACTATCTTTTGAATTTTAATGGGTTTTCCATCAAATAAAAATTCTTCATTTTCGAGTTTTCCCAACAACAATTTTCCAATAGGAGATGAAGTTGAAATAGCATAAAAAACCTTATTTTCAGTAACTATTTGCCCGGCTGAAATACTTAAAAAATAGTTCGCTTTTGCGGTATAAACAACACTTCCTAAATGAGCCATTTTTCGGTTTGATTTCCCAGAATTTGAACTATCAATTTTTGATAAAATTTCATTCATTTCCGAAATTCCTGTCAATTGCTGACTCGCTTTTTCCATTTCTAATTGAATCATGGCGCGTCCTGTTTCGTGCTTGTCTCCTGCCGAACTTTTGGTTTCAGATTGCAACGATTTTTGATGAGAATGTAGGATTTCTTCAACGGTTTGCAGGCGTTTGTTGACAAACATTTTGCAATGCTTTAAAAGGGATTTTTTGAGATTCATTTGCTGTTTACAATTGCAAATCCACCATAATTCCCGTGATGAGAGGTAGAAACCGAAAACCCCAATTTTTTATCATTTTGACACAAAAAAGGAACACCAAATTCGTTTTTTTGAATAGCAGTTGCTAGAGGGATATTCAAAAGTAATTGCCTTGAAACCTGAGCTGTTTGAGATGATTTTTCATCAATCAAAAACAATTTTGAAGTTGGAATTTCAGTATTCTTCTTTAAAACAATTGTATGAATATAGTTTTCTGTAATTATTGATGATGAAAAATAGATGTCTTTATCAAATTTTATGACTCCTGATGTCTTTGAAATCATTGCACACTGAAACTTTTTGGCTGCAAAAAATCGTTTTTGATATTGTTGAACGTTTAATTTATACGCAGCTTCTTTCATACTCCAAAACAACCAAACTTGCATAAATGGATGCTGAGACTTACCAATTCTTTCGATTTCAAAATCGGTAAATTGTTTTTCTAGAAAACGGTTGCGTCGCCAATTGCTTTGGGTTTTAGCCAATGTTAGATCAACAATGTCATTCCCAATCATTTTGAGGCTAATTTAGCTTCAATGATCTCTATAGCCGCTTTTACAGACAACATTTTTTCCATAGCTTCATTGTCAATTTCGATGTCAAAATCGTCTTCAACATCCAAAATAACATCTACCAAATTGGCTGAATTGATCTTTAAATCCTTAATAAAATCTGTATTTTCAGATAAATTTGCAAAAGCCTCTTCATCTTGAATGTAAGGTTTTACAATCGTTTTTAATTTTGAAATAAGTTGCTCTTTATTCATTTTATTCAATATATTTTTTAAAGATAACACATGCATTTACATCTCCAAAACCAAAACTTGCTTTAGCAACAATTTGAATGTTTTTTTCAATTAGTTTTGTTGGAATTTTATCGGTTGAAATCAATGCTGAAATTTCGGGATGAATATCTTCGCAATTGATATTTGGAAACAGAAATTGATGTTTTATTTGCAATACAGCGGCCACAGATTCAATCGCTCCAGAAGCTGCCAAGCAATGACCAACTTGCGATTTTAACGAGTTTATATACGGAAAATCAGCTCCTTTTCTATTCAGTGCTTTTGTCCAATTTTCAATTTCTAAACTATCTTTTGAGGTGGCTGTTAAATGTCCATTAATCGCATCAATTTCTTGAGCTGAAATCCTTGAATCCAACAAAGCATCTTTTATACATTTTTGAACAGCTTCAGGATTTGGCGCGGTTAAAGTTCCGCCATTTCTTTGTCCTCCAGCATTGACATTGCCACCCAAAACTTCTGCATAAATGGTTGCTTTTCTCTCTAAAGCACTTTCTAAAGATTCTAAAACCAAAGCTCCTGCCCCACTTCCTGGGACAAAACCTGAGGCAGTTTTGCTCATGGGTCTTGAGCCTTTTTCGGGAGTTTCATTGTGCTTGTAAGTCATCACTTTCATAGCGTCAAATCCTCCCCAAGAATACAAACTGCTGTCACTTGAACTGCCCACCAACATCCGTTTTGCTTTTCCATTTTGTATGCGTTCAAAAGCCAATAATATGGCCTCTGTTCCTGTTGTACAAGCTGAAGAATTTGTAGTAACCTGATTTCCAACACCTAAAATACCACCTAAATAAGCAGAGATTCCGCTAGCCATTGTTTGTACTACTGAAGTACTTCCTAAACGTCTTACATTTTGATTGTCTATTTGATAAATAGCTTCTCTGAATTTTTCAATTCCTGAGGTTCCTGTTCCAAAAATAATTCCTGAATCGTACTCTATATTAGAATTTTCATTCACCAAAAAACCAGCATTTTTCCAAGCGTCTATGGCAGCCATACAACCATATAAAATAGAAGTGCTATTGAATCCACGCAGTTGTAAAGGTGTTAAATATTCCGAAATTTTTTCGTCTGAAATTTCAGGAATTCCTCCTATACAGCAAGAAAATCCTTTGTCTTTTAAATGTTGATGAAATTTGATTCCTGATTTACCAGTTTTTATGGCGTTCGTGAAAGCTTCCAAGCCAACCCCATTGGGTGCAAGAACTCCTAAACCTGAAATTACAACTCTATGTTTCATCTTATTTTGCGATAATCATTCCAGCAATACTTCCTCTACAAACCAATTGGTTTTTTGCATTAAACATTTTTAGAATGCACTTTAATTTATTGAATCTGAAATATACTTTTTCTGAAACAACAGTAACTTTCTCTGATGGAAAAACAGGCAAAAAGAAATCTATTTCATTAGATGTCAATGCAATTTGAGGTTTATGATACAATGATATTTCATCTTTTAACAAATAAATCCCCAAACAAACAACCCCAATTTGTGCCATGGTTTCTGTTAAAATAACGCCAGGTGTAATTGGATTATTGATAAAATGACCTTCATAAAAATACTCATTCTCTTTAAATGTATAATTTCCTGTAACACCAGTTTCTGATATTTGGGTGATTTCATCCACAAACAAAAAAGGTTTGGTGTAGGGTAAAAATAATGTGATTTTTTGTGTATCCATGCTATCCCAAACTTTCTCCACCATCAACTTTAATGATGGTTCCATTTATCCATTTTGATTCTTCTTTACACATCAAATACACCACATTTGCAACATCATCTGGAGTGGTTAATCGTCCAAAAGGATTTCTAACTAAAGTATGTTTTTTGATTTCATCGCTATTGGGAATTCTATTTAAAGACTCCGTATTAGTAACACCAGCTTGGATACAATTGGCTTTGATTCCGAATTTGGCAAACTCTAATGCGATGTTTCTAGAAATTGCTTCCAAAGTTACTTTTGCTGCTGAAACTGCTGCATAATTTTCCCAAGGTTTTGTGTTTCCTTCACTAGTAAAACTGATGATTCTTGCATCATGAGAAAATAGTTTAGCTTCAAAAATTGTTTTAAACCAATCATACAAACTAACTGCCATAGCGTTGATGGTAATTTGAAAATCGTCATTTTGTAAAACATCATTTTCATTGGAAAACATCGGTTTTAAATTTCCTTTTGCTATGGAATGAATCAAAGTTTTTATGGTTCCTTGAGTTCCTAGTTCTTGTTTAATTTCATGTATTATTTCTGTTCTTTTATCTGGATTTAATGCATCAATATTATAAGATAAAAATCTGATTTGATGTTTTTTTATTTCTTCAAAATCTTTCTGAATGGCAGCCATTTGTGCTCTAGAATTTCTGTGAATGACACAAATATTCATGCCGTGTTTTGCCAACTTTTTTGTGGTTGCCAAACCCAATCCACTTGAACCACCAAGAATAATTGCCCATTCATTTTTATCTTGAAAATCTTTGTACATGTTACTATATTTTATGAGATGCTGAAACAAGGTCAGCCTTACAAAATTTTGTTACCATTCTAATAAAATCCGTTGTGCCGAAAATCCAGGACCAAAACTCAACATCAACCCTGTGTCTCCTTTTTGGGGATTTTGATCCATAAATCGTTCTAAAACATAGAGCACAGTTGCACTTGACATATTTCCGTATAAACGCAAAACTTCTTTTGTATCACTAATATTTTTACCCAAAACACCAAATAAATCATCTACTGTTTGCACAATTTTTTTTCCTCCAGGATGAAAAATCAAAAAATCAATATCTTGAATTTTCAACTTATTTTTTTCTAAAAACGGATGAATTATTGCAGGAAAATGATCAGAAATTTTTTGCGGAACTTCTTTGTCTAAAATCATTTGTAATCCTGAATTTACCAAATTAAATCCCATCATATGGATTGCATCATAAAAATGATACATCGCTTCGTCTACAATTTCTGGACCTTTATCTTCTGGATAAGAAGACAAAATAACGCTTGCTGCACCATCTCCAAAAATAGCGGCGCTTACAATATTAGCCATCGAAAAATCATCCAATTGAAAAGTGGCTGTTGGTGCTTCAACAGCAATTACTGCGGCCCTTTTATTTGGATTCGCTTTTAAAAAATTTTTTGCATAAATCATTCCTGAAACTCCTGCTGCACAACCCATTTCTGTAACAGGCAAACGCACAATATCTTGCTTCATTGCAAGTGAATTAATCAAATAAGCATCTATAGAAGGAATCATAATTCCCGTGCAACTTACGGTAATGATATAGTCAATTTCCGTCGCTTTTATTTGAGCTTTTTCTAAAGCTTTTTTTAGAGACTCTATAGCTAATAGTACAACTTCTCTGGTGTAAATATTATTTTTATCTTCAAAAGATGACGCTGTAAAAACTTCTTCAGGACTCATAATGGAATAACGTTTATCAACTCCCGCACCTTCAAAAAGTTTGATTACTTTGCGTTGAAATCGCTCCTCTTGATCTTGCATCCAAAGTTTTACAAAAGGAATAATGTCTTTTGTCTCCCGAAAATATTGTGGTAGTTGCTTTGCAACTGAAATTATTTTAACTGCCATTTATTTTTGTATTATCCATAAAAAACGGAATGCCCATTTCCATGATATTTGTGTTTTTAGTGTTAATTCTTCAGCTATTTTTTTGAGTTCTTTTCTTTTAAATCCTCGTAAAACTGAGGTTAATCCGTCTTCAATAATCATGTTGTTTTTGATAAAAAATGAGAGCATCATAAACAAATAATAAGCTATTTTATGCCTGTGCAAATCGTTTACGACAATACCAAATTTCGCTTGTTTGATGGTATTCTGTAAAAAAAGCACCAATTCTTCTTCTTTAAAATGATGTAAAAACAAGGTTGCTAAAACGACATCAAATTGTCTGTCTTGAAATTCTTCTGAAAAAACATCTTCTGTTTGAAAACTAATTTCTGGATATTCTTTTGACAATTGGTTTGCATACAAAATAGCAGTTGGATTTGCATCAATCCCAATTAATTTGAAAATAAAACCATTTTTTCGTCCAAAAATTGCCACATCACGCAAAATATCTCCATGACCACAGCCAATATCAACAATGGAAATTTCTTGGTTTTTTGAATGATTTTTTAAAATCGTTTTCAATCCATTGACAGTGACTTTATTTCCTCCTAGCCAACGATTTATGTTTTCCAATTTGTCTAATGTATCACGCAATAAATCACCGCCAATAGAAAAATCATCCATCAATTCTTCTTTGTCTGTTCTGTATTTTGTACTGATAAAAAAGTCCATTAAATTTTTATTGGTTTGCCATGGGTTTGTTGAATAATTACAGGGAATAAAAAAGGCAACTTTCTTAAAACCTGTAATAAAAAATTCGCAATTCTATGATTTCTAAACAATCTTGCAATAAAATGACCTGATTTTAAACGCCATTTAAACACCTTATTCCATTGCCTAATATACTCTTTTTCAAGGTAGCTTCTTGTTGCATTTTCATCATTTAGATAATTTAGAATCAATTTAGATGCAATTTGCGCTGACTGTATTGCCATACTCATGCCATTTCCACACAAAGGATGTATCATTCCTGCTGCATCTCCGCACATAATGATATGATTTTCAACAGGTTTTTTCGTTTCAAAAGAAATTTGGCTGATGGATAAAGGTTGCTCAAAAAGTGGAGTTGATTTTTGAAATATTTCTTTTAAAAAACGATTTTTAAAAACCACATTTTCAAGAAAATCTTCAATATTTTTATATTCTTTAAAGGATGAAAAATTGGTGATGTAACACAAATTAATCGTGTTATTTTCAACATTTGACACTCCACAATAACCTCCTTTAAAATTGTGAAGCGCCACTAAATTTGATGGAAAAATTCCTTTAACATGAATTTTAACGCCTAAATAAGGCGATTTTTTTTGAATGAAATCTCGTTCCATTTTTACATCTAACAACGATCGTTTGCCAAAAGCGCCAATAACGATTTTTGAGGTAACCTGTTGATTTTCTTTAGTATCTATGAAAAAAATATCCTTTTTAAAGTTGGTATTTACAACAGTATCTTGCAAAATTAAAACGCCATTTTCAATCGCTTTTTTCGCCAAAACCTCGTCCAATGTAAATCTTGAAATACCAAATCCACCTAGAGGTAATTTTGCTGAAATAAGTTTATTATTTGTAGTTGATAATTGAAAATTATCAATTTTTACTGCGCCAAAATCAAAAGGATTGATTTCTAAAAAAGACAAATAAGGCAACACTTCATTGGAAATATATTCGCCACAAACTTTGTGTTTTGGGTAGCTGTTTTTTTCTATCAATAAAACCTTTTTACCAAAGTTTGAAAGATGAATTGCATTGCACAATCCTGCTAAACCACCACCAATAATAATTACATCATAATATGTGGGATTTTCTTTCATTCAACGAAAATAATCAATTTGAATCAAAGAAAATTTAAAAGAGTTGAGAATGTTATTCTACTATAAATCTACCTATAGTTGCATTGATTTTAATGATGTAAATACCTTTAGCTAATGATTTTGTTTCAATTGTACCCTGGGTGTTTTCTATATTTTTAGTCAAGATTTTTTGACCTTGAATATTATACACTTCAACTTTACCTATTTTATTAAAATCAGAGTTAATATTTAAAAACCCTTTGCTTGTTGGTATTGGAAAAAGGTGTATACCTAAATCTTTTAAAGAATTATTTTTTACCATTAAAGACCCTCCAGAATCACCAGATAAAAATCCAATTTTAGTGCCTACATCATCAACTTTATAGGGTAAATTTGTTCCATTTCCGCCAAATTCTTCTGCTCCAGCATCAAAAACACCTGTTCTATTTCCTCCTAAAATATCATTTACCAAAAAAGAATACGTTCCAATATTTGCATTAATTGCTGGACTTCCATTAGGTATTCTATAAAAATCTGCACCACTTTCTAACAATCCACTAGCAACTGTTTGATTATTATTTACCCCATTTGTTAAATCCCAAGTACTATTTTGTTTAATATTCCCTTCATATTTAGAAGTTCCAATAGCAGAAGTTATCACATCAAAAGCATTATTGCTGCTGTTTAAAATAATATTATTGGCAATAATAATATTTTCTGGAGCCAATGTTAAATCTGAACTTACTTTTGTGCCCACTCTAAAACCATAATCTCCATTAACTAGAGTATTGTTAACAATGGTTACATTTTTTACTTGATAATATCCATTTAAAGCAGAATTTGGTCTGCCATTTGTAATGTTTATAGCCCCTCCAGTATTTGTGGTACTTCCATCTGGTTTTTTAGAATTTACACCTTCTATATAATTGTTATAAATTTTATGCCCTTCTCCAATAACCCTAATTCCGCCCGCTAAAAGATTATTGTTTGCAAAAAAGTAGTTGTTATAAACTTCTGAATTATTACCATGTCTTAAGGTTAAAGTTCCTTGATAATCTCTAAATGTATTGTTGTAATATTTGTTTTTTCCACTTTTATTCGAAATAATTTCTATTTCTCCAGACCAATCGTAAAATAAATTATCATACACTTCTGTAAAAGAATCTGATAAAGAAGTAGCACTGTTTCCAATTCGAATCGCATCTTGATCGTTTAAATCATTTACAATACCAACAGGTGTTCTTGAGGCAAAATAATTATGATGAATTTTTGTGTAATTTGCTTCTGAATTATTTCTATTATCATTTATAATACTTCCCACTCCATATTTACCCAGAAAAGAACTGTAACTTATTTCATTGTATTGCCCATAAATAATTATCCATTTAAAAATGTCTTCTTTTTGGGTTGATGTTCCATTATAATTATCAATTTTAATATTCGAAACTATACAATTATTGCACTCATTGTTGCTTTTATCTCTAAATTCTATAATCGGTTCTATTCTGCCTCCACTAGAAATTAAGTTTGATGGATTTCTAAAAACGAAACCTTCAAAATAAATATAAGCCCCACCTAAACTAATATTAGAATTTCCTTGTATAAAAACTTGATTGGTATTTTGTGCTTTTATTTTAATTGGGTTTGCAGCTGTTCCATTTTTATTGATGCTAAGTTGTAGGTTTGTCCAAACTCCATTTGCTAAAATAATTTCTGAACCTGCTGTAGCATTGGATATTGCTGTGTTTAACTGGGTATTTGTAGTTACTAATGTTTGCGCATTTACAGAAGTTAAAAATATTGCAAATAAAAAAGTAAAGTATTTTTTCTGTGAATCAAATATCATAATTACAAAGCTTTAAATTGGTTAACCAGTTTTAAGTTTATAAATATAGGTACAATTAATTTAATTTTTCTTTAAAAAAAGAATACTTTTATTAATACTAAATTATGCCAAATCTGCCAATTCTTTTCCTACTAAAGAACCAATTGCAACACCCATTCCTCCTAAACGAACTCCACAAAAAACGTTATTAGAAAGTTGTTTTACAATCGCATTTTTCTGATTTCCAACGCCCATAATGCCACTCCATTTGTGTTCAATTTCAAAAGGGGTATTTGGTAAAATAATTTCTTTTAAAATGGTTTTTAATTTATTTTGAATAATTTCTGTTTCACCAAATTCGCTAGTTTCTTCCTTTTTAAAATCGAGATTTCTACCGCCACCAAACAAAATCCGATTATCTATGTTTCTAAAATAATAGTACCCTTTGTCTAAATGAAAAGTCCCTTTAATATGGAGGTTTTTAATTGGTTTGGTAATTAAAACTTGTGCTCTTGCTGGTTGGACATTTTCAGTAATTAATTGATTTGCAAAACCGTTGGTTGCAATACATAGTTTTTTTGTATAAAAATCTAATATATTGGTTTTTAGTTGTATTTTATCGTTGTTATCAACAAAGGATTCTACAGAAATACCATTGACAATTTTGATGCCTTTTTTTTGAACTTCTTGCAATAATTTCGATGCCATTTTTCCTGTATCAATTTGTCCTTCAAAATTATTGACTACGTATTTAGGAACTACTTTTTGAAATGAAAAAGTGTTATCAGAAATGGTGAAAACATTGGTTTTAAAAATTGGATACAGCAACTTATTGATACCCTCTTTTTGAAGCAAACATTCTTCAAAAAAAGCACCATCTTTAAACAACTCAAATCCTTTATTTTGTTGAAAATCGATGTTTTTATCCCCCAAATTGCTTCGTAATAATTGCAGTCCTTCCCAACGTTTTTCAACCAATTGAAAAACCTCTTCTTCTGAATGAAAATTCAAATCATCTATGATTTCAGAGAGACTTCCAAAACACGCAAAACCTGCATTTTTAGTACTTGCTCCTT
>JANREL010000150.1 GCA_030758355.1 Polaribacter sp. | reverse complement strand
GTGAAAATAGATTATATTATTGTAGGTTTAGGATTGGCAGGTCTTGCTTTTGCAGAAGAATTATTTAATGCCAACAAATCATTTCTAGTTTTCGAAGACGATTCTCAAACGTCATCTTTGGTTGCAGGAGGTGTGTATAATCCTGTAATTTTAAAACGGTTCACCCCAGTTTGGAATGCCAAAGAACAATTGGAGATTGCCTTACCTTTTTATGAAAGCCTAGAGCTAAAATTCAATCAAAAGTTCGACGAGAAGTTTCAAACTAAAAAAGCATTCAAATCGATTGAAGAACAAAATAATTGGTTTGCAGCGTTAGATAAACCTAATTTAGCAGCTTATTTAGAACCAACAATTGACACAAAAAAATATGATGGTATTTTAGGTGATGTTGGTTTTGGAAACGTCAAAGAAACTGGAAGAATTGATACGCTTAAATTAGTGGAAACATATCGAAATTTCTTGCAAAAAGTACATAAAATTCGTTTCGAAAAATTTGACTATTCTCAAATAGTATTTGAAGAATCTACCATAACCTATCAAGATATCAATGCTCAAAAAATTATTTTTTGTGAGGGTTTTGGAATGAAACAAAATCCGTTTTTCAATCAATTGCCTTTGAATGAAGCGAAAGGTGAATTGATTATAATTCATGCACCTGAATTGAATATCGATTTTTTATTGAAATCAACATTATTTGTCTTGCCTTTAGGAAATGACTTATACAAAGTAGGGGCAACTTTCAATTGGAAAGACAAAACTTCAACTCCAAGTGAAGAAGGGAAAAATGAATTGATCGAAAAATTACAAAAAGTATTGACAATTCCTTATGAAATTGTAGAACAGACTGCAGGAATTAGACCTACTGTAAAAGACAGGAGACCTTTGGTTGGCGTACATTCAAAACACAAACAATTGGCAATTTTAAACGGTTTAGGAACTCGTGGTGTAATGATTGCGCCAACAGTTGCCAAACAGTTATTTCATTACTTGGAACACCAAGAAAAATTAGATAGTGAGATTGATATCAATCGTTTTTCTTTGTGAATTTTTTATCAAAACTCACAAACATATTGATCCAAAGAATTCTGGAAAGTCTTAAATTAAAAGGAGCTAAAACTATCAAAACCAAGAAAATACTTAAAAAAGATTGCAATAAATTCAGTTCAAAAAACACTTTCGAAATCACAAAAACAGTTACTGAAATTGCTACCGTAATTCCATAATTTACATACATAGCTCCATAAAAAAAAGAAGGTTCCATCATGTATTTTAAATTACAATTCGGACAATGAGAATGTATTTCTGTCACTTTTGAAGGTCGATAATTGAACTTATTTTTATAGAACTCACCTTCATGACATCTTGGGCATTTTGCCTTGAAAATACTATACAATTTGGTGCTTTTTTTAAACATGATACAAATTAAAATTTACATACTTTTGCAAAAGTAAATTTTTAAAAACTCATACTGAGTAACAATTATTACATTTTATGTTAAACGTACACAATTTATCAGTAACCTTTATGGGAACTGACTTGTTTTCAGGCATTACTTTCAAATTAAATAAAGGCGACAGAATAGGATTGATAGGAAAAAATGGTGCTGGAAAATCCACCCTTTTAAAAGTGCTTTCTAGAGATATTGAAAGTAGTGGAGGCACTATGGCTTTTGATAGAGATGTGAGAATTGGTTTTCTTCGTCAAGATATTGATTTTATCCAAGGACGAACCATTTTGGAAGAGGCATATCAAGCATTTGTAGAAATCAAAGAGATTGAAATAAAATTGGAGGGAATCAATGAACAATTGGTGACAAGAACGGATTATGAAAGTGAAGAATACAGCCAATTAATTCATGATTTGACTGATTTAACAGAACGCTATGAGTTACTTGGAGGATATAATTATCAGGGAGATACTGAGAAAATTTTACAAGGTCTTGGATTTCAAAGAGAAGATTTTGATAAGTTGACAGATACTTTTTCTGGTGGATGGAGAATGCGAATTGAGTTGGCAAAACTACTGTTACAAAACAATGATATTTTGTTGTTGGATGAGCCTACAAACCACCTTGATATTGAATCAATCATTTGGTTAGAAAACTTTTTAAAAAGTTATCCAGGTGCTATTGTATTGGTCTCGCATGATAAAATGTTTTTAGACAATGTAACGAATAGAACTATTGAAATTTCTCTAGGTCAAATTTATGATTACAAAAAACCCTATTCTCAGTTCCTAGAATTGAGAGGAGAAATCAAAGAAAAACAGTTGCAAGCGCAAAAAAATCAAGATAAAGAAATCAAAGCAAAACAATTGTTAATTGATAAGTTCCGAGCTAAAGCCAACAAAGCTTCCATGGCACAATCTCTTATAAAGCAATTGGATAAAGTTGAACGTATTGAGGTAGATCAAGATGACAATGCTGTGATGAATGTGCGTTTTGCCATTTCTAAAGAACCTGGAAGAATTATTGTGGAGGCAGAAAACGTTTCTAAATATTATGGAGATAAAAAGATTTTAGAAAACGTTAATTTATTAATTGAACGTAATAGCAAAATCGCTTTTGTAGGGCAAAATGGACAAGGAAAATCTACCTTAGCCAAAATGATGGTGGGCGAAATTCCATTCAAAGGTCATTTAAAATTGGGTCATAATGTACAAGTTGGGTATTTTGCTCAAAATCAGTCAGAATATTTACCGCCAGAAAAAACGGTGTTAGAAATCATGGAAGAAGCTGCAACAGATGGTAATAGAATGCGAGTTCGAGACATGTTAGGTTCGTTTTTATTTGGAGGAGATGCGGTTGATAAAAAAGCCAAAGTTTTGTCAGGAGGCGAGCGTAATAGATTGGCATTGTGTAAGTTGTTGTTACAGCCATTCAATGTATTGATTATGGATGAGCCAACAAATCATTTAGATATTGCATCTAAAAATGTATTGAAAGAAGCGTTGAAACAATTCAGTGGAACATTGATTTTGGTTTCTCACGACCGTGAATTTTTACAAGGATTAACAACTACAGTTTACGGATTTAAAGACCACGTAATTAAAGAATATTTGGGAGATATTGATTATTTCTTAGAGCAACACAAAATGGAAAGTTTGCGTGATGCAGAAAAAAG
>JANREL010000149.1 GCA_030758355.1 Polaribacter sp. | reverse complement strand
GTTCTTTTACATTTGTAATTCTCTCAACATCTAACTCTTTAACCTCCTCTAAATAGGTTCTAATATTTGCAATTCTCTGTCTAAAATCGTCTTCTAATGCGGCAGCTTCATCAATTCTGTATTGAATAATTTCTTTGATGGCTTCATCAGTAGTTGTATTGATGAGATTCCATTCCTTTTCATCCAATTCTTCACGGTCAGTTTTCAATGCATCTGGCATGTGAATGGCCATTTTTAGCAAATCTAAATCACTTTTTGAATCGGTTTCAACAATGCTTTTTAATTGTTGCATGTAGTTTTTTACTACACCAGGATTTATAATTGTTGATGTTTCATCAGAAGTCATTTCTACAAAAATGGAAAAATCTACTTTTCCCCGAATCAACTCATTGGCTAATTTTTTACGAACGTCTAATTCTTTTTCTTTGTAATAAGAAGGAATTCTTACATTCAAATCAAGGGTTTTGCTGTTCAAAGATTTAATCTCTATCGTTACTTTTTTAGTTGGAAGTTGCAATACCGATTTTCCATAGCCAGTCATGGATTGAATCATACAATCGTTTTTAAAATGAAACGCAAAGATACCTTTTTATTTTGAGGATTTTTTTTGATTTTTTTGGAAAAGCTATTTTATTATAAATTTTTAATTTGGGTAATTTAAGTACATTTGAAAATAAATTCAGTCAAATTAATTTCCAATGAAAATTCATCATTTAGCTCAAAACAATTCCGTTTTAAACACTTTTTTGTCAGAAATACGAGATAAAAACGTCCAAAAAGACAGCATGCGTTTTCGAAGAAATATTGAAAGAATTGGCGAAATTTTGTCTTATGAATTGAGCAAATCGCTTTCTTTTTCTGAAACTTCTGTAGAAACTCCTTTAGGGAAAAAAGAGTCATTTTCTATTGCTGATTCGTTGGTTGTTTGCTCCATTTTAAGAGCGGGTTTACCTTTGCATCAAGGATTGTTAAATTATTTTGACAAAGCTGAAAACGCTTTTGTTTCAGCTTTTAGGCATCATCCAAACAATGATGACGAATTTGAGATTGTTGTTGAATATTTGGCATCACCAACAATTGAAGGAAAAACGATTTTATTGGCTGATCCAATGTTGGCAACAGGTCAATCTTTGGTGGCTGTTTTTGAGGCGTTAAAAAAGTTAGGAACTCCTAAAGAAATTCATTTGATTTCGGTGATTGGTGCTGAGGAAGGAATCAATTTTATTAAAAATCATTTTCCTGAAAATACGCATTTATGGATTGCAACTATTGATGCAACACTCAATGAAAAAGGCTATATCGTTCCTGGTTTGGGAGATGCTGGCGATTTGGCTTATGGTAGTAAATTATAAAGAAAACAGAAAACCAATACAGCCAATTAAAAATAAATACAAGAAAATATTCACAACTATTTTTTTCTGAAGAAGTTCAATTCCGTTCGCTAAAATCAAGGAAATAGGAAAAAATAAAAATAGGATTTCCTTGTTTTTTGATTCATTTTCAAAAAGAAATAATCCTAAAACAATCAAAAAATTCATCAATAACAAACTCCAACTTTTTTTAAAAGTATTGTTGATTAAAAGTGCCTTTCTTGATTTAAAAAAAACTGCAAAAAAAGTAGTGAATAGCAAACTCATCATAAAAATAGTTTCTTTTTCTTCTGATAAAAAAGATATTTTAAATGTAAATTTTTGAAACAAATTTTCTAGCAAATTAGCTTGATTTCCTTGCCAAAACAAATATGAAAAATAACAAAAAAGGGGTGTTAAAAATCCAATAATTGGAACTGAAAATGTGTGAATTGTAATTTTTTGATGCCAATACGCGCTGAGATAAATCAGTAAAAAAAGCAACATAAATTTCGGCTCAAAAACGCATAAAATTCCTAACCAAAAACCAGCATCAAATAATTTTTTCAAAACCCTTTTTGAAGATTGTAAACTGTAAATTTTTCTCAAAAAAAGCAGGTAAATAATTGTAAAAAAAAGTGTTTTATAAGTAGCAATTGAGCTAAAACATCCCGTTAGGAGGGTAAAAAAATAAAACCCAAATGAGTTGTCATAGGTCAAATTATTTTTACTTGTAATAAAGTTGTAAATAAAAAAAATAAATATGAAAACTAACAAAACAACTATTTTCTGTAACAAGTCATTTGCATTCAATTGATTGTTAAAAAAATCAATAAAATTGAGTGTTAAAAAACAAACAGCAAAAAAAATCATCAATCCAATAAAATTTATCGGTTTAGATTTGTTTAAAAAATTGGCTAGCATTGTTTCTTTTGTTATTTTTGCAAGCGTAAAGATAAATAAGTTATGATAGCAGGCAATATTTTTAGATGGATTGGAAGTTTGTTCACTGATTTTTTATTCCTTCCATTAGAGTGGATTCGCAATCAAGTAGCTACTCAAGAGTTAGGATGGTGGATTTCAAATGCTGTAAATTGGGGATTTTTAGTAGTGCTATTAATTCTTTTTGCATATTGGATGAAAGAGTCTAAAAGATTTTTGGACGAAGGAACAGAAGACAGAGCTTAAAAATTTATCTTGGGAAGTAAAAATAAACTAAAACGGTTTCAAGAAAACGAAACCTTTTCAAATGTCATTCAGCCAACTAGAGCCGAAGTTTTAGAAAACTTCTCTCATAAAGGCAAATGGCATTCTTTTTTTAAGAATAACAATCCAATTGTTGTAGAACTAGGTTGTGGAAAAGGAGAATACAGCATTGCATTGGCAAAAAAAAATCCTACTAAAAACTACATAGGTATTGATATTAAAGGTGCTCGTTTTTGGAGAGGAGCCAAAACTGCCATTGAAGAAAATTTACCAAACGTTGCATTTGTAAGAACTCAAATAGAGTTGATTGATTCTATTTTTGTTGAAAATGAAATTGATGAAATTTGGATAACATTTCCTGACCCACAAATCAAATACAAACGGACCAAACACAGAATGACCAATCCTGTTTTTTTGAGAAAATATTTCCATATTTTAAACGAAAATGGTATTGTTCATCTGAAAACCGATAGTGAATTTATGCATGGCTACACATTGGGTTTATTGCATGGTGAGGGACACGAAGTATTGTATGCAAATCACAATATTTATCATAACGAAGGTTCTCCTA
>JANREL010000148.1 GCA_030758355.1 Polaribacter sp. | reverse complement strand
GACCTGGTAGCTCAGTTGGTAGAGCATTTCACTTTTAATGAAAGGGTCCTGGGTTCGAATCCCAGCCAGGTCACGATATAAAGTTCGTTTAAAAAACAACTTTTTTAAACAATTATATTCAAAGCGCGTATGGCGAAATTGGTAGACGCGCAGGCTTGAGGGGCTTGTGTTCATTAGAATGTGCTGGTTCGAATCCAGTTACGCGCACTTTTTAGAATTTATTGAATTTCTTCACAAATTATTAACCATTTCAGAAAGTTTTATATGTATTTTTGTTTCATGAAGAAAATGCTGCTATTCTTATTATTATTGGTTTCATTGACTGCTTTTTCTCAAAATGACAGCATCCAGAAAAAATTACTAAATGGTCAAATTATTCATGCTGAAACCAAAAAAGCATTGAGTGCTGCACACATTCTAAACTTAAATACCGTAGAAGGAACCATTACTGATGAAAATGGTTTTTTTGAACTACCTACCAGAGTAAATGATACTATTTTAGTATCTTATCTAGGATTTTCATCCATCAAATTAAAGATTTCCAATGACCTATTAAAGGGGAACGAATTGGAAATTGCACTCTATGAGCGTTCTGAAGAAATGCGGGAGGTTATTATAAGATCTACCAATTTGATTGGCGTTTTGGAAATTGATATCAAACAAGTACCAAAAGATAATTTTACTCGAATTCATATCAACGGTTTGCCACAAACTTATGAAGTAGGTTCCCCAAAGCGAAAAAATTTCTCCTCTCCTATTGCTGCCCTATTTCAACCAGTCGATTTTTTATACAATCTCTTTGGAAATAAACCCAAACAATTAAAAAAATTGCAAAAATTAAAGCATGAAGATGATTTGCGAAAAATGTTGGCAGGCAAATTTGACCGCGAAGTGATGATGGAGTATTTAGCTATGGACAGCCAAGAATTATCTGAATTGTTGATTGATTGCAATTACTCTGAATACTTTATAAAAAAAGCTTCTGATTTACAACTTATTGAAGCAATTTTAGACTGTTATGAAAACTACAAAGCCCTGAAAAAAGGCAGCATTGGTCGTGATAAAATTCCAGTGAAAAAGAATTAGATATTCAACTATTGAATGAGTTTAAATCTTTAGCTTAGCATGAGATTATAAAATTATCTTGCTAGATTTTACAATCCTTTTTACAATCATAAATCATTATAAGAAGAAAAGAGTCAAAATTAATTCTTTTGACTCTTTTCCAACAATTAAAAACTAACTAACCAAAAACTAAAATACGGTTGTGATATATTTGTAATTATATTTTCTTCTTGCATTCCAAAAACTTCTC
Organism: Polaribacter sp.; assembly: GCA_030758355.1. GTDB lineage: Bacteria > Bacteroidota > Bacteroidia > Flavobacteriales > Flavobacteriaceae > Polaribacter. The sequence continues at coordinate 15,048 of JANREL010000148.1, read as the reverse complement.
TTATACTGGAAAATCTCCGTTGAATTACTTTTCTTTTCTTCTTTAATTTTTATGTCTATTGTACTCATGTTTTATAGATTTATTTACCCTTATAAGACGTTTGCAATTGAAATACGTTACGAAACTATAAGCTGTTTAACAAACTTTTAAGACTTACACAGCTAAGATTTTGATTTAGAAACACAAAATCAATCCATAAAAAAAGTCCAGCAAATGCTGGACTTCCTTAGTATCTATACCTTATTATTTCTTATTGATTTCCTAAAATAATGGGCAATCCATCTTTTCCTGAACCAATAACAATTACCTTACTATTCTCAGAACCTGCTAATTTTAAAGTAGCTTCAATTCCTTTTTCTTGTAAAATTTTATCTGTTAGAGAAGCACTTAAAATGAGATTTGCTTTTGCTTTCCCTTCTGCATCAATTTGTTGTCTCTCTGCTTCTTTTTTGGCTTTTGCAATTCTAAATTCATACTCTAAAGATTCTTGCTCTTGTTTTAACTTTGTTTCAATTGCATTCTTAATCGTTGTTGGTAATTTTACATCTTTCACTAAAACTCTTTTCACTCTAAGATATTGATCTTTTAAAATGATTTGAACTTCGTCTAAAATTTCTTGTTCAATTACATCTCTTTTGCTAGAATACAATTGCTCAGGTGTATAACGCCCCACAACACTTCTTGCAGCTGCATTAATGGCAGGATCTAGCAATTCGCGTTCGTAATCTTCACCTTTTGTTTTGATGAGCAATCCTAAATTTTTAAACTCAGGTTCGTACCAAATAGTTCCATTTACTCTTACTTCTAAGCCATTGATAGATAGTACATTCATTTCATCAGATATCGATTGTTGACGCACTTTTCTTATAATCATTCTGTTCCACGGAGCTACAATTTGAAAACCTTCTCCATATGTTTTCTCGGTATTGATTCCACCAACAAATTGTTCAAAAATTACACCACCCTCTCCAGGACCAATGGTTACTGTTGACTTTGAGAACAAAATCAATAACACTACTACTAATACAACAGTGATTATACCACCTTTTGGAAAATTAAATTCTAATTGTTTATTCGCCATTTTTTATTTTTTTTATTTTTTCAAATTTACAACTTATAAAGGGGAATTACAATCTATGTTTTCAGATAAAAAAAATGATGCTGATGTGGGTGAAGTGATGATGTTTTTTTTCTAAATTTTTCCAATATATTTTCTAAAAAACCATTCTGTGCTTAAAAGTCCTATAATTATAAACAACAACCATTTCCAATCTAAAAATTCTTGTTCTTTTTTTGATGCTTTTTGGATGGTGTAAAAAGACTCATTTTTAGAAAGGTCTTGCAGTATGGCATCCACTTGATTTTTATGATATACTTTTCCGCCAGAATTTGCTGCTATTTTTTGGAGTTTCTCCAAATTGGCACTTGTAAATTGGGCTTCAATTTGATAGTCAGAAATCACAAATTGTCCAGATTTTGTAAGATTTTGTCCCAAAACAGCCACAGAATACTTATAAATTCCGGATGCTAAATTTTCAATGGCAACTTGAAACGAATTGTTGAGTAATGAAAACGGAAATTTCAAAACTTTATTTGTAGTTTCGTTTACAATCGTAATTTCAAGAGAGGCTCTTGGATCAAATTTATAGGTATTATCTAGGTAAAATGCTGATATATTGATGGTTGAATTTGCTGTGTATAGACTTTCAGCGTTCACTTCTAACCGATTTCTTTTTTTGTTAGATGCCAAATAACTCACAAAGTTTCCAATAAAAGCATCAAATTCTTCAAATGAATTGGTATTTAAAAAACTAGCAGCTCTCCATTTCCAAATTCCCTCTCCAAACAAAGTAGCAAATTTATGAGATCCATCATCTACAGTCGCCAACAAAGGAGCTTTTGTTTGTATTCCGTTGATATTTTGAAGCAACAATGTTTGATGTTCTCTCGTAAAAAGTACTTCTCCAAAACGATCTTTCAACAGCGGAAAACCCTCAAAACCAATATTTTCTTGCAATAGAGTAGCAAAAGAAGTGTTGAAAGTGGCACCATAATTTTCAGTTTGATTGATGACTCTTTTTTGAAAACCCAATTGTTGCGAATTCACAAAATTCCAATCAGTATTTGCTCCTGAAATAAATAAATATGATAACTTATTGGTGTTAATTTCCGCAAGAATATTTTTAAAATTATTTGTAACTTGATATAAAATAATCAATTGAAAATCATTTAATTGACCTTTAAAATTACCAATTAAAGAAATCGTAGCTTTTCGTTGTTTATTACTTTCAATGGCTTTTTTAAGAACTCCTAAATCTGGATGTAACACAGAAGATAAAATCAATACATTGGTTTGCTCATCAATCACTTCAACTGTAAAATCTTTGGTGTTGTTTTTTGTGTTTTTTTCATTGTCAATTTCTCGCAAAGAGGCATTGTAAAAATGAATTCCTTTTTCAGTAGATGCAATAGTGGTCGAAATGGTTTCTGATTTTTTTTGATCAGAAAACGAAACATTTTTACTAAAAATTGATTTTCCTTTGGATGAAATCGTAAAAACGGATGTTACATTCTCATTTCCTTCATAATTCAGTAATATTTCAACCGGAAATTGATTTCCTAAAAAACTGTATTTATTGGCATTAATTTGTGTAATTTTTACATCTGCATGAGTCGTTGTATCCCCAAAAACTACTGGATAAATAGGCTGTTTTGAATTTAGAAATTCGTAATCTGAACCAATGGTTTGATTGCCATCTGTCAATAAAATAATGGGAGCAATTTTACTTGAATTCAGTTTGTTAGTTGCTGTAATTGCTTCAAAAATATTAGTTTCACTCTCAGAAAACGACAAGCTATCTTGGAGTTGTAAATTTTCTCCAAATTGAAACTTTTGAATATCAAATTTTTCATTAATTACTGAATTGTTTGATAATTTTTCTTGAAAAGCTACAATATTTTTAGTTTCATCAAAAAAGGCAATGGAAGATGAATTGTCTGTTACAAATGATAAAACCGCTTTTTCGTTTTGATATACTTCACTTTCAAAACTAGGATTGATGAATAAAGCCAGCATCAAAAACAAACTTAATGCTCTTAAAATTAATAAGATAGGCGTGAATTGATGCTTGCTTTTTTCTTTATAATAATACTGAAAATACGCTATTGAAAAACTCAATACCAATGCTAAAAAAAGAAAAAAAATGACAGTTGCTTGCAAAAGTTTGATTTTAGTGGAAAGATAAACATATCCTAGTAAAATGAAAAACCTACAACGTTATTTGTTGCAGGTTTATATAAAACTCTAAAAAATTATGACGATTAACTCATACCTCCATCCACAGAGATGGTTTGGCCAGTAATGTATGAACTCATATCAGAAGCTAAGAAAACACAAGCATTTGCAATATCTTCAGGCTGTCCTCCTCTTTTTAATGGAATAGAATCACGCCAACCTTGTACTGTTTTTTCATCCAATTTATCGGTCATTTCAGTTTCGATAAATCCAGGAGCAATTACATTACTACGCACATTTCTTGACCCTAATTCCAACGCAACTGATTTTGAAAAACCTATGATACCTGCTTTAGAAGCTGCATAATTTGCTTGACCCGCATTTCCTTTAAGTCCTACAACAGAACTCATATTGATGATAGAACCACTTCGTTGTTTCATCATTGGACGAATCACCGCTTTTGTTAAATTGAAAACTGATTTTAAATTAATTTCAATAACAGAATCAAAATCTTGTTCTGAAATTCGCATCAATAAATTATCTTTGGTAATCCCAGCGTTGTTTACTAAAATATCAACAGCTCCAAACTCAGTCAACACATTATTCACCAATTCTTGAGCCGCATCAAAATTAGCCGCATTAGATTGATATCCTTTTACAGAAATTCCAAATAATTTCAATTCATTTTCTAACGCATTTGCAGCCTCAACAGAAGAGCTGTAAGTAAATGCCACATTTGCTCCTTGTTTGGCAAATTCTATCGCAATTCCTCTTCCAATTCCTCTTGTAGCTCCTGTAATAATTGCTGTTTTGTTTTCTAGTAGTTTCATGATTATTGATTATTTTTAGCAATACAAATATAGTATAAAATCAAAATCCGAGAAATTTAAAATTTCTCGGATTTTGTATGAATTAAAAAAATTACTTTTTATTTTTTCAGTACACTCGCAACCATTACTCCAATTTTTGCTGGAGAACTCACCACGTGAATTCCGTTTTCAGCTAAAATTTTCATTTTTGCTTGCGCAGTGTCGTCAGCACCACCAACAATAGCCCCAGCATGCCCCATAGTTCTTCCTGAAGGTGCTGTTTGTCCAGCGATAAAACCAACTACAGGCTTCCTATTCCCATCAGCTTTGATCCATTTTGCAGCTTCAGCTTCTAGATTTCCACCAATTTCACCAATCATTACAATTGCTTCAGTTTCGTCATCATTCATTAATAATTCCACAGCTTCTTTGGTTGTTGTTCCAATAATTGGGTCTCCTCCTATTCCGATAGCTGTTGAAATACCAAAACCCTGTTTTACAACTTGGTCAGCGGCCTCGTAAGTCAATGTTCCTGATTTTGAAACAATACCTATAGCTCCTTTCTTAAAAATAAACCCTGGCATAATTCCTACTTTAGCTTCATCTGGAGTAATCACTCCTGGACAATTTGGACCTACCAACCTACAATCTTTATTTGAAATATATGCTTTAACTTTTGCCATATCAGCAGTTGGAATTCCTTCAGTAATACAAATAATTACTTTGATACCTGCTTCAGCAGCTTCCATGATAGCATCTGCAGCAAAAGCTGGTGGCACAAAAATAATTGAAGTATCAGCAGCAACCTTATCAACGGCTTCTTTTACAGTATTAAAAACTGGTTTCCCTAAGTGTTCTTGTCCTCCTTTACCCGGAGTTACACCACCAACAACGTTGGTTCCATAATCAATCATTTGGCTAGCGTGAAAAGTACCTTCACTTCCAGTAAAACCTTGAACAATAATTTTTGAATTTTTATTTACTAAAACACTCATGGTTTGTTATTTTATTTGTGGTGCAAAAATAGTTGTTTGAAAGTTTTTAAAAAAACGTTTTTATAAATTCTTTTGTTCTTTTAAGAAGAGTTTAATGGCTGCCATCTCTTTCAATTTTTCTCTGGATTCTGCGATGGGAGTTCCAAAATAGGTTTTCCCTCCAACAATAGATTTGGTCACTCCTGTTTGACCTAAAATAATGGCTCCTTTTCCTATAGTTATGCCACTATTTGTCCCTACTTGACCCCATAAAGTTACCTCATCTTCAATTATAACACAACCTGCTATTCCGGTTTGTGAAGCAATCAAACATTTTTTTCCAATAATTGTATCATGCCCTACATGCACTTGATTGTCAATTTTTGTTCCCTCTTGAATCGTAGTATCACCAGTTACGCCTTTGTCAATAGTACATGAAGCACCAATATCAACATGATCTTCAATAACCACTCTTCCACCAGAAATCAATTTATCAAAACCAGATAGCCGTTTTTTGTAATAAAAAGCATCTGCACCCAATACTGTATTTGCATGAATGCATACATTATTCCCTATAATCGTATTGTCGTAAATTGTTACATTGGGATGAATCAAACAACTTGATCCGATTTTCACATTGTTTCCAATAAAAACATTGGGTTGAATGATGGTGTTTTCACCAATAATTGCAGTGTCAGCAATACTATTTTTTGAGGCAATAAAAGGATTGAAGTGAATTGTTAATTTATTAAAATCACGAAAAGGATCATCAGAAATCAACAGTGCTTTTCCTTCTGGGCAATCTACTATTTTATTGATTAAAACAACAGTTGCGGCAGAATTTAATGCTTTTTCATAATACTTTGGATGATCCACAAATACAATATCTCCTTTACGTACCACATGTATTTCATTGATGCCTTTTATCGGAAATTTTTCATTTCCAATAAATTGACATTGAAGTATTTGAGATATTTCTTTTAAAGTATGACTTCTATTAAAATCCAAGGTGAAATTTTGTTTGATTTGTTAAAAAAAAAGAATTTATCTCATGAAAATTAAAAATAAATTACTCTTTTATTCGCTCTTGATAAGTTCCTTTAGCAGTCTCAATTTTAATTTTATCGCCTTCGTTTATAAACAGAGGCACATTTACAATTGCACCTGTTTCTACAGTTGCTGGTTTTGTAGCATTGGTTGCTGTATTTCCTTTTAGCCCAGGTTCTGTATGAGTTACTTCCAAAATAACGCTTAAAGGCATGTCAACAGAAAGAGGCATATTGTCTTCTGTATTGATGATAATCGTCACAATCTCACCTTCTTTCATCAGTTCAGGAACATCCAAAGCACTTTTATGCAATTGAATTTGCGTATAATCCTCTTCATTCATAAAATAGTATGTGTCACCTTCATTATACAAATACTGAAATTTATGAGTTTCTACACGAACATCTTCAATTTTTCTACCAGCAGGAAAAGTATTGTCTATTACTTTTCCATTGGTAACACTTTTAAGTTTTGTTCTTACAAAAGCAGGTCCTTTTCCAGGCTTTACATGTAAAAATTCAATAATTTTATAAATATCGTTGTTATACCGAATGCATAATCCGTTTCTGATATCTGAAGTAGTTGCCATTAAATATGTATTTGTTAATTTATTTTTAAGTATCCTTTCATAATTCCACGATGCGATTCTTTGATGAATTGTATGATTTCATCACGCTCTGGAGTAGCCTCCATTTCTGCTTCTATAATATCAATCGCTTGTGAATAATTGTAATTTTTTTGGAATAAAATTCTATATATATCTTGAATTTCTCTAATTTTTTCTGTGGTATATCCTCTTCTTCTTAATCCAACTGAATTGATTCCCACATAAGAAAGTGGTTCTCTTGCAGCTTTTACATAAGGTGGAACATCTTTACGAACTAATGAGCCTCCGGTAACAAAAGCATGTTTACCAATAGATGCAAATTGATGTACGGCAACCATTCCTGCTAAAACTACATTATCGCCAACAGTTACATGACCCGCTAAGGTAGTGTTGTTAGAAAAAATTGTGTTGTTACCTACCAAACAATCGTGTGCAATATGACAATATGCCATAATCAAACAATTATCACCGATAACAGTTTTCATTCGGTCTTTTGTACCTCTATTAATGGTAACACATTCTCTGATTGTTACATTGTCTCCAATTTCAACAGTAGTTTCTTCATCATCAAATTTTAAATCTTGAGGAATTGCCGAGATAATTGCCCCTGGAAAAATCCTGCAATTATTGCCTATTCTTGCGCCTTCCATGATAGTTACGTTCGAACCTATCCAAGTTCCTGAACCGATAACTACATTGTTATGAATGGTTGTAAAGGGCTCAATAACCACATTTCTGGCTATTTTTGCTTGGGGGTGAACATACGCTAGTGGTTGATTCATGTTATTTTATTTTTGAAATTTGCGCCATTAATTCAGCTTCAGCAACCAATTTTCCATTAGCATAGGCATAGGCTTGCATGTGACAAATACCTCTTCTTATAGGTGTGATTAAATCACATTTAAAAATCAATGTATCTCCTGGTAATACTTTTTGTTTGAACTTTACATTGTCCATTTTCATGAAATAGGTTAAATAATTTTCAGGATCTGGAACAGTACTTAATACTAAAACTCCTCCACATTGTGCCATCGCTTCAACTTGTAAAACTCCTGGCATTACTGGTGCTCCTGGAAAATGACCAATAAAAAAATCTTCATTTATTGTTACATTTTTCATACCAACTACATGACTTTCAGATAATTCTATAATTCTGTCAATCAATAAAAAAGGGGGCCTGTGTGGTAAAATATCCATTATTTGATGAATATCATATAAAGGTGGTTGATTCAAATCATAAAACGGAACATTATTTCTTTTGTCTAATTTTATAAGTTTTGATAATTTTTTAGCAAACTGAGTATTTACAAAATGTCCGGGTTTGTTGGCAATCACTTTTCCACGAATTCGCATTCCTACTAAAGCCAAATCTCCAATTACATCTAGTAATTTATGACGCGCAGCTTCATTTGCCCAATGCAAGGTCAAATTGTCTAAAATTCCGTTAGGTTTTACTGAAATTTTATCTTTTTTGAAAGCAGATTTTAATTTTTGCATCGTATTTTCTGACAATTCCTTGTCAACATAAACAATGGCATTGTTCAAATCTCCCCCTTTAATCAAATCTTTTTCTAACAACATTTCTATTTCGTGCAAAAAACTAAATGTTCTTGCAGCAGAAATTTCGGTTTTGAAATCAGCAATTTTATCTAAAGTTGCGTTTTGTGTCCCAAGTATTTTGGTACCAAAATCAACCATAGTAGTGATTTGATACTCATCTGCAGGCATTAAAATAATTTCACTTCCGGTTACTTCATCCTTGTATGAAATAATTTCTTTTACGATATATTCTTCTATTTGTGCATTTTGCTCCTGAATTCCAGCTTTTTCTAATGCCTCTATAAAATATTTAGAAGATCCATCCATAATAGGAGGTTCAGACGCATTGATTTCAATAATTAAATTATCAATATCCAAACCAACAGCAGCTGCTAATACGTGTTCAGAAGTTTGAATTTGAACGCCATTTTTTTCGAGATTTGTACCTCTTTGTGTGTTAACAACATATTCAGCTTTGGCTTCAATAACAGGTTTTCCTTCCAAATCTATTCTCACAAACGCAAATCCATGATTTATTGGAGCTGGTTTTAAAGTCATAGTTACGTTGTTTCCTGTATGCAATCCTACACCTGACAACGATATTTCTGATAGAATTGTTTTTTGCTTTTTACTCATTCTTTTTTATTTTGAGCTTGCCATTCTTTCTCTAGATTATTTACTGTGGCTGCAATCTTTGGCAAATTTCTAAAGTATACATAACTTTTATTGAAATCTCCATATCCAAAAGCAGGCGATCCTTGCACAACTTCATTGTCTTTCATGTTTTTTGAAATACCAGATTGAGCCTGAATTTTGACCTCATTTCCAATATTCAAATGACCAACAATACCTACTTGCCCTCCAATCATACAGTTTTCTCCAATTTTGGTTGACCCTGCAATGCCTGTTTGTGCAGCAATGACTGTGTTTTTCCCAATTTCTACATTGTGTGCTATTTGAATTTGATTGTCCAACTTAACACCTCTTCTGATAATTGTTGACCCTAAAGTTGCTCTATCAATAGTTGCTCCTGCTCCAATATCTACATAATCTTCTATGATTACATTTCCTATTTGAGGAACTGCTGCATAATCTCCATCTTCATTTGGTACAAATCCAAATCCATCAGAACCAATTGTACAATTTGAATGAATTTTACAATGATTACCAATCTGAGTTTCTGAATAAATTTTTACTCCTGAATACAATACGCAATGATCACCAATTGTCGTGTTATCACCAATATAACAACTTGGATAAATTTTTACATTATTTCCAATTTTGACATTTTCACCTATATATGTAAATGCTCCTATATATTCGTTTTGACCAATGATAGCAGAACTAGAGATATAATTTGGAGTTTCTCGTCCTAATTTATTATTCTTAACCTCATTGTAAAATTCTAGAAGTTTTGAAAAAGATTTATAAGCATTCTCTACTTTAATCAACGTTACGTTTAGCTCTTTTTCAGGATTGAAATTAGTATTTACAATCACAATAGAGGCATTTGTAGTGTAAAGAAACGGTTGATATTTGGGATTAGATAAAAAAGTTAAAGAACCTTTTTCTCCTTCTTCAATTTTCGACAGTTTAAAAACCTCTTCATCAGGGTTTCCAACGACTTCACCGTCTAAAATTGCTGCTATTTGTTTTGCTGTAAATTTCATTATGTGCAAAAGTATAAAAATTATCGGTATTGGACTACAAACAATTTATTTTGGATAACAAATAATATGTTTTATGACCGGTTTTGTCAATGCTTGCAAATTCAATTGGTCAGAAGCTTTTGCTATATCTGTTAATTTTCCTTTTTTATTGATGATTAATATTGGTTTATCTATGGTATATGCTTGATTTTTAATTTCCTGAGTAAAAACAAAATAAGGAATTTCAGCACTTGCTACCTGAAGTTTTTCTTCAAATTTTTGCTGTTTTTTAGACATATAAACATCACTAAAATGCTCATTTTGGATTTCTACTTTCAATAATTTACGTTCAATAATCATTTTTGATAACATTGATAACACTTTGTCTTTATGGTGTACCCATTCTTTTATGGATAATAAAATATCATAATCATCCAATTTTGAGAACATTTCTAAGGTATTTTCATCGAAATTTTCCTTATCAACCTGATTGTATAAAAAATAATGAAAAGCATTACTTGCAAATAATTTTTCATCTTTTTCTGCTAATTCTTTGGCTCTTTTAAGCACATGTACTAACATGTTTTCTGCAACCAAACTTGTTTTGTGCAAATACACTTGCCAATACATTAAACGCCTAGCAATCAAAAATTTCTCTACAGAATAAATCCCTTTTTGTTCAATGACCAATTCATCATTAGCTACATCCATCATCACAATCAATCTATCAGATGAAATATTTCCTTCTGTGACACCTGTATAAAAACTATCGCGTTTTAGATAGTCTAATCTGTCAATATCTAACTGGCTACTAATCAATTGACATAAAAATTTACGCGGATATTTTCCCTCAAAAATTTGAATTGCCAAACTTAGTTTTCCTTCAAAAATTTGATTTAACTTATGCATAAATTTAAGAGAAATTTCCTCATGTGAAACGCCATTTACGATGCTATGCTCAAGTGCGTGCGAAAAAGGACCATGACCAATATCGTGCAACAAAATGGCAACATACAAACCGTTTTCCTCTTCATCGGAAATCTCAACTTGTTTAAATCGCAACACTCTTACTGCTTTTTGCATCAGATAAATACAACCCAATGCATGGTGAAAACGCGTGTGAATTGCCCCTGGATATACCAAACTCGACATTCCCATCTGCGCAATTCTTCGCAATCGTTGAAAATATGGATGCTCAATAATATCAAAAACTAATGAATTTGGAATCTGAATAAATCCATAAATTGGATCGTTTAAAATTTTGAGTTTGTTCGGCATTTTTTATTTCAAAATTGACTTATTTTCAATTTGGATGCAAATTACGAACTATTTTATTTTTAGCAATATTTTATCATTTTAAAACGATTCTACAAACAACAAAACAGTACATTTAACGTTAATTTTTAAATTTTTTAAACGATTATGAGTGAAATACATATTTTATGGGTTGATGATGAAATTGAGTTGCTAAAACCTCATATTCTATTTTTAGAACGAAAAAATTATATAGTTACTACGTGTACAAATGGGGCTGATGCGATCGATTTGGCTGATTCAATCAATTTTGATATTGTTTTTTTAGACGAAAATATGCCTGGCTTGTCAGGATTAGACACGTTGGCTGAAATCAAACAAAAACAGGGAAATTTGCCTGTGGTCATGATTACCAAAAGTGAGGAAGAATATATCATGGAAGAAGCAATTGGGTCTAAAATCGCTGATTATTTGATTAAACCTGTCAATCCAAATCAGATTTTATTGACGTTGAAAAAGAATTTAGATCATTCTCGTTTAATTTCTGAAAAAACTACTTCCAATTATCAGCAAGAATTTCGTAAAATTTCTATGGATTTAGCAATGGTCAATAGTTATGAAGATTGGATTGAATTATATAAGAAATTAATTCATTGGGAATTAGAATTAGAAAATATCAGTGATCCCGGCATGTTGGGCATTTTGGAAAGCCAAAAACAAGAGGCCAATACTCAGTTTTTTAAGTTTATTAAAAAAAATTATGAAGATTTCTTAACATCCAATGACAAACCAACTTTTTCTCACACACTTTTTAAGGATTACATTGTTCCAGAAATATCGAAAAATCAAGGAGTAGTTTGGGTAGTGATTGACAATTTGCGCTATGACCAATTTAGAGTTTTAGAACCTTTTATCAATAATCATCATAAAAAAGAGCATGAATACTCTTATTTTTCGATTTTACCAACAGCAACTCAATACGCTAGAAATGCTATATTTTCAGGTTTGATGCCATTGGAAATGGAAAAACGCTACCCAAATTATTGGAAAAATGATATGGATGAAGGAGGTATGAATTTGTTTGAAAATGAGTTTTTAACAGCACAAATAAAACGATTAGGATTGGAAATCAAACATCAATATTATAAAGTATCCTCTTTAAAAATTGGTAAAGAATTGGCTGATAATTTCAATGGCACCAAACAAAATGATTTGACTACGATCGTCTATAATTTTGTGGACATTTTGTCACATTCCAAAACCGAAATGGAAGTTATCAAAGAATTATCTGGAGATGATAAAGCATACAGAAGTTTGACACTCAGTTGGTTTAAAAACTCTCCGCTGTTTGAAATTATTCAAAAAGCACAACAATTAGGACAAAAATTGATCATCACCACAGATCATGGAACGATTAATTGTAAAAATCCGACCAAAGTAATTGGAGATAAAAATATTAGTTCGAATTTGCGTTATAAGACAGGAAGAAGTTTGACGTTTGAAGAAAAAGATGTCTATGCTGTTCGCAATCCAAAAGACATTTTTTTACCAACAGTTGCAATGAATAGTCCATTTATTTTTGCAAAAGAGGACTTGTTTTTTGCCTATCCAAACAACTTCAATCATTTTGTAAATTACTACAAAAACACCTATCAACATGGAGGAATTTCATTAGAAGAAATGATTATACCTTGTGTGGTTTATAGCCCCAAATAAAAAAAGGCTGTATTAAAATACAGCCTTTTTTTTTAAAAATGAAATTTGAAATATATTAGTTCAAATCATAACGATCAGCGTTCATTATTTTCGACCAAACTTTTACAAAATCGTGAACAAATTTTTCTTTTTGATCATCTTGAGCATACAATTCTGCATATGCTCTTAAGATAGAATTTGAACCAAAAATCAAATCAACCCTTGTTGCAGTCCATTTGGTCGCTCCAGTTTTTCTATCAACAATATTATATAAGTTGTTAGCAACTGGTTTCCAAGAGTAATTCATATCTGTTAAATTAACAAAGAAATCATTTGATAAAACACCTACTCTATCAGTAAAAACTCCATGTTTTGTGCCACCAAAATTGGTTCCTAATACACGCATTCCTCCTAATAAAACAGTCACTTCTGCGGCCGTAATCCCTAATAATTGAGCTTTATCAACCATTAATTCTTCTGCTTTTACATCATATTCTTTTTTCAAAAAATTTCTAAAAGCATCGTGTAAAGGCTCTAATACATCAAACGATTCAGCATCTGTCATTTCTTGATAAGCATCTCCTCGTCCCGCATGGAAAGGAACCGTAATTTTCACTCCTGCTTCATGTGCTGCTTTTTCAACAGCTGCAGTTCCTGCCAACACAATTAAATCAGCTAAACTTACTTTTTTAGATAAACCTGATTGAATTTCTGTCAATTTGTTCAACACTTTTTGCAATCTTTCTGGCTCATTTCCTACCCAATCTTTTTGAGGAGCCAAACGAATTCTTGCACCATTGGCACCACCTCTAAAATCAGAATTTCTAAATGTTCTTGCACTATCCCAAGCTGTTGCAATCAATTCTGATGATGATAAACCTGAGGTTAATAATTTTGATTTTAATTCAGAAATTTCATTTTCAGTTAGTGTGTAATCAACAGTTGGAATTGGATCTTGCCAAATTAAATCTTCAGATGGGGCATCAGCACCTAAATAACGACTTTTGGGTCCCAAATCTCTGTGAGTTAGTTTAAACCATGCTCTTGCAAAAACTTCTTTGAAATATTCATGGTCTTTATAAAAACGCTCAGAAATCACTCTGTAAGAAGGATCCATTTTCATAGCCATATCAGCATCTGTCATAATTGGATTTTTTCTTACTCCCGGAATATGAGCATCAAATGGCTTGTCTTCTTCTTTAATGTTGATGGGTTCCCATTGCCAAGCACCAGCAGGACTTTTTTTCAACTCCCAATCATGCTCTAATAACAAGTAAAAATACGATTGATTCCATCTGTCAGGAGTTGACGTCCAAGCCCCTTCTAAACCACTTGTTACAGTATCTTCTGCATTTCCTTTTCTTGTGGGATTTGTCCAACCAAAACCTTGCTCATGAATTTCAGCACCTTCAGGGCTGGCTCCCAAAACAGAGGCATCTCCGTTTCCATGTGCTTTTCCAACAGTATGACCTCCAGCAGTTAATGCTACTGTCTCTTCATCATCCATTGCCATTCTCTTGAAGGTTAACCGAACATCGTGAGCAGTTTTTAATGGATCAGGATTTCCGTCAACACCTTCTGGGTTTACATAAATTAATCCCATTTGCACAGCTGCTAAGGGATTTTCTAAAGATTCACGGTTTTTATCATCTTCATAACGACTTCTTGTAGCTGCTAAAAATTCTTTTTCACTACCCCAATTGATTTCTTTTTCTGGATGCCAAATATCTTCTCTACCTCCTGAAAAACCAAATGTTTTGAATCCCATAGATTCATAAGCCATGTTCCCAGCTAAAATGAATAGATCAGCCCAAGAAATATTATTTCCATATTTCTTTTTAATTGGGTATAACAATCTTCTTGCTTTGTCTAAGTTTCCATTATCAGGCCAACTATTTAAAGGTGCAAAACGCTGATTTCCATTGTTGCTTCCTCCTCTTCCGTCAGCAACTCTATAGGTTCCTGCTGCATGCCATGCCATACGAATCATCAATCCTCCATAGTGTCCCCAATCTGCAGGCCACCAATCTTGACTGGTTGTCATAAATTCTTTTAGATCAGCTTTTAGTGATTCTAAATCTAACTTTTTAAAGGCTTCTTTGTAACTAAAATCTTCTCCTAATGGATTTGTTTTCGTGTCATGTTGGTGTAAGATGTCTAAATTAATAGTCTTAGGCCACCAATCTGTAACTGAATTTGTTTCTTTTGTGGTGTTTGCTCCGTGTCCAAAAGGGCACTT
>JANREL010000147.1:5943-16618 GCA_030758355.1 Polaribacter sp. | reverse complement strand
AAGGACATTTTTCAGATAACTTTTTTGATGTGTTACCAAATCAAACAAAAACAGTTTTCTTTGAGACAAAAACAACTAACTTAGTTGATTTAAAAATAAAAACGTTGAATAAAATTAATGTTTCTGATTAAAAAATTGCGATTCCAAGAATCCAAAACCATAGCCTAAAAATTGAGTGAACGTTGTTATTATACTTAAAATAGCAACTTTGGCATTTTTATTTTGAAATAATGAATCTATAAAAATCATTATAAAATAAATACCATAAATAGCCATGATTTGAGGATAATCAAAAATAGCAATCAATATACCAAAATCAAATCCAATTAAAAAAACACTCGGAAACCAATAGGTTATTTTAGCACTTTGGGGGTATTGTTGAGTTAAAAGAGGTCTTGCTTTTCCGAATTGATAGGTTTGATTGAAAAAATCACGCAATGAACCTCTTCTTTTATGATATACAAAAGCATTTGGAATTAATTGTGTTTCAAAGCCGTTTTCCCACAAACGAAAAGTCAATTCAATATCCTCTGCAATTTTCATTTCACTAAAACCATTGGTTTTTTCAAATGCATTTTTAGAAATCCCCATGTTGAAACTTCGTGGCTGAAACTTACCAACAGCATGTTTTTTTCCACGAATTCCACCTGTTGTTAATAAGGAAGTCATGGAGTAATTGATGGCTTTTTGTAAAGAAGTGAAAGTTTTATGAGCTGTATCAGGACCACCAAAAGCATCTGTAAAATTAGTTTCTAAAGATTTTTTAATCGCAGAAAAAAAATGACTTGGAAGAATCACATCTGAATCTAAAATGATAAAATAATTTCCTAAAGCTTGTTGCATTCCGAAATTGCGAGAATTACCAGCACCTGAATTTTCTTTGAAAAAATAACGAATATTTAAATTTTCTTGATATTTTTCAACAACAACATCGCATTTATATGAAGAACCATCTTCAATAATCAAGACTTCAAAATTTTCTTGAAAATCTTGTTTTGCAAGACTTTCTAACAATTCGTCAATTTCATTAGGACGATTGTACACAGGAATGATGATGGAGAAATTGAGTTTCAAAGGAAAATTATTCTTTCTAATTAGCTTCAAAAGTAAGAAATAAAAAAGTTGAAAAACAATGAATGCCTTTCAACTTTTATATACTTTTAAATTTAGAGTATTCCTAATGTTAGCAAACTAGCTTAGCCCTGATTGAGCGGTTTGTTTGAGCTCTTTTTGGGCACAAAAAAAGCGAGTAGCGAAAGCAGGATTAGCTTCTAAAAAAATTATTTTTCATCTACAAATTTAGTCATTACAGCATCACTAACTCCCATATTTGAGAATCCGCCATCATGAAATAAATTTTGTAAGGTTACTTTTTTTGTTAAATCAGAAAATAAAGTTAGCGTGTAATCTGCACATTCTAAAGCGGTTGCGTTACCTAATGGACTCATTTGATCTGCATATGCTAAAAATCCATCAAAACCTTTTACGCCACTTCCTGCTGTAGTTGGCGTTGGAGATTGTGAAATTGTGTTGACACGAACTTTATGATCGCGACCAAAAAAGTACCCAAAACTACGAGCAATACTCTCTAAATACGCTTTATTATCAGCCATATCATTGTAGTCGGGAAACACTCTCTGTGCGGCCATATAGGTTAAAGCAACAATGCTTCCCCAATCATTCATGGCTTTTTTATTGTACAAAACGTTCATGGTTTTGTGAAAAGAAACTGCAGAAACATCCCAACCTTTGGTTGTAAAATCGTAATTTGGATCTGTATAATGTTTTCCTTTACGAACGTTCACTGACATACCAATAGAATGTAAAACGAAATCTAATTTTCCGCCTAAAATTTCCATGGATTTTTCAACTAAATTGGTTAAATCTTCCATTGAAGTAGCATCTGCAGGAATAATTTGCGAACCAGTTTTTGCTGCTAAACCATTCAATTCTCCCATTCTCATTGCAATTGGCGCATTTGTTAATACAAATTCAGCTCCTTCTTCATGCGCTCTTTCTGCAACTTTCCAAGCTATTGAATGCTCATTTAATGCCCCAAAAATGATTCCTTTTTTTCCTTTTAATAAATTATACATATTTCTTGTTTTTGGTTTATGGGTGTTGGTTGTTTGCTATTTTAAAAATTTGAATTTTGAATTTAAAACTTTTAACTATTTTGCAAATATAAACTTTAATTTAGTAATTCTTTTGCATGAATGATTGCTGATTCTGAAAGCTCTTTTCCGCTCAACATTTCTGCAATTTCTCTCACACGTTCTTCTGCATTTAATTTTTTTAATTGCGTGGTTGTTTCTCCATTAATCTCTTCCTTAAAAACCTTGTAATGTTGCGTTCCTTTGGAAGCTATTTGCGGCAAATGCGTAATGGTAATTACTTGCATGTGTTTGCTCATTAACTGCATAATTGCTGCAATTTTATTAGAAACTTCACCAGAAACTCCTGTGTCAATTTCATCAAAAATAATGGTTGGCAATTGCATGTTTTCTGATAATATTTTTTTGATGGAAAGCATAATTCGAGATAATTCTCCGCCAGAAGCTACTTTTTTTAACTCCCCAAAATTACCACCTTTATTGGCAGAAAAAAGGAATTCTAATTCATCTTTTCCGTTTAAAAAATAGTTTTTTGTTGAATTGATTTTTATAGAAAAACGCGCATTTTGCATTCCTAAATCTGACAATAATAACTGTAATTCCTTAAGCAAACTTGGAACTACTTTTTTTCTTGATTCAGAAATTTTGAGAGCAACACTATCTAATTTAGCAGCAACAGTTTCAATTTCATTCTTTTTTTGTTTGATATTTTCATCTGCATTTTCAACTTGACTTACTTTTTCTGATAATTCCTCTAAGACAACTAATAGTTCAGCATTGGAATTTACGTAATGTTTTTTTTGTAAATTATACAAAAGTTGTAATCTATCATTGATTTGTTCAGCTTCAATTGGATCAAATTCAATGTGTTCATTCGCATCTTCTAGTTCTGTAACAATGTCGTCTAACTCTATTTTTACACTGGTAGTTCTGCTTAATAATTCTTGATATTCTTTCGAAAAAGGCGCAATTTTCGACAAACGATTTTCTAAAGTAAAAAGTAAATTCTGAATACCAATTTCTTCATTTACAGAAATCGATAATGCTTCAGATAAATTGAGTTTGATATCTTCAATATTATTAAGTTTCTCAAGCTTTTCTTCTAGCTCTTCTTGTTCATCAACTAATATTTCAGCTTTTTCTAACTCATTGAATAAATGCAAATTATATTCATATTGCAAGTTTGCTTCTTGCTGACTTTTCTCTAATACTTCTAATTCTTTTTTTAGTTTGGCAAGAATCTTAAGACCTTTTTTATACGATTCAATGAAATTGATATTTTTAGCCAGTGCATCAATTACTGAAAACTGAAAATTGGCATCAGACAATTGCATGGTTTGATGTTGCGAATGCACATCCATCAACAATGATTTTAAATCATTTAAGGCCGATAAATTAACAGGTGTGTCATTCACAAAAGCCCTCGATTTTCCTGAAGGTAGAATTTCTCTTCTGATAATGGTCATATTTTCATAATCCAATTCAGCAGTTTCGAAAAAATCTTGTAAATTATAGTTTGTGATGTCTAATTTAGCTTCAACAACACATTTTTTGGAAGTATCTTTTAAAGATGATAAATCAGCTCTGTTTCCTAAAACCAATCCTAAAGCACCTAAAAGAATGGACTTTCCAGCACCAGTTTCACCAGTAATGATTGACAAACCCGAAGAAAAATCAATATCTAATTGATTGATTAAAGCGTAGTTATTGATGGATAAGTGTGTAAGCAAAATTGGTTTATTTTAAAGAATAAAATTAACGAATTCTTTTCATAGAAAGTAGTAAAATCTTACTCTAAATTTCGCCATTTTGAACTATTATTTGGAGAAATTTTTCTGAGTGATGTAACTAATCTAGCAGCATTTCTTGTTTTTGGTCCATCACCGTAGATATTTACAATTTCATCAGCTTTAGCATCAAAAAACACTCTGATTAAATAATTACCAATCGTTTTGTTAAATAAAGACTCTACTTTCAAAACGCTATCTTCAATGGTTTGTTTGGCAACATCTTTATTCGCTTCAAAATTATCTAATCCTTTGATATGATATTCGTACACAACATCTCTGAATGTTTTTAAATTCGGGGATAATAAATCATCAATTAATAAAAATCGATTTTGTTTTCCAACCACATTTTGCCAAGCAGCAATGCCACTTTGTTGCGCTTGTAACATGGCATTTTGAGCTTCTTTCAATTCAAATTCTCCACCGTATTTTGAAAAAGAATCCGCATCAACTCCTAAAATTGTATAAATGTAAAAAACAATAGTAGAAGTTAAATTGCTGTCAAAGGAGTTTCTATTGTAAATTATCGGATCAAATTCATTGTATCTAAACGTAAAATCATTGTCTTTGATATTCAATAAAGGGGTTGCATAGGTTGAGCCAAAAACGGGTCTTGACGATTGAATTTGTAAGGTCCCTGTAAACCTATTATCTTCTCTAGAAGTGATGATAATATTGATGGCACAATCTACTCTCTCTTCAGGTTTTACAACTCTATTTGTCCATTTTGTTTGGTTGGTAAACTCTGTCAACGCTTTTTCTAACGTCTGAAAAATTTGTCTATTTGAACCTCCAAGCTGTTCATAATTTATTTTTACCAAACAATTTACTTCTTGTGAAAATAAATTGAAACACCATAAAAAGGCAGTAAAAAAAACAAGTTTACGCATCTAATTTTTGTATGATTATAGAGATAATATCTTTGGCAACAGCTGATTTTGATTTCAAATCAAAAACGGTTGTGTTCAAATTTTTATCAATGATAGTAATTTTATTTGTGTTTGTAGCAAAACCTGCTCCTTTATCTTGCAAAGAATTTAAAACAATCATATCTAAATTCTTACGCACTAATTTAGATGTTGCATTCTCAATTTCATTCTCAGTTTCTAATGCAAAACCTACTAAAAACTGTTGCTTTTTTATCTTACCTAATGAAGCTAAAATATCTTTGGTTGGTGCTAATTCAATGGATAACGTTGCATCTTTCTTTTTTATTTTTTGAGTTGCAACATTTTTTGGTTTGTAATCTGCAACAGCTGCTGATAAAATAGCAATATCAACCTCATTAAAATATTCGTGTGATGCCTTGAACATTTCTTCAGCAGAAATTACATCAATTCTTTTGATGAAAGAATGCTTCACTTCCTCATTTGTTGGACCAGTAATCAAAAAAACTTCAGCACCTAAATTGGCTGCTTGTTTGGCAATTTCAAAACCCATTTTTCCTGAAGAATGATTTCCAATAAAACGCACAGGATCAATCGCTTCATAAGTTGGGCCAGCAGTAATCAAAACTTTTTTACCTCTCAAAGGTAATTTACTTAAAATATCATTTTCAATAAAAGTAACGATATCTTCTGGCTCTGCCATCCTTCCTTCACCAACCAAACCACTTGCCAATTCTCCAGAAGTTGCAGGAATCATTCTATTTCCAAAACTTTCTAATTTTTGAAGGTTTTCTTTAGTTGAGGAATGTTTGTACATGTCTAAATCCATTGCTGGCGCAAAATATACAGGACATTTCGCAGATAAATAAGTTGCCAATACCAAGTTATCGCAAGTGCCATTTGCCATTTTTGACAAGGTATTTGCAGTTGCTGGAGCTATTAATAGATAATCAGCCCATAAACCTAATTCAACATGATTGTTCCAAAGTTCATTGTCATTTTCTTGATCATAAAACGAAGAATGAACTGGATTTTTAGAAAGTGTAGAAAGAGTGAGAGGTGTTATAAAATCTTTAGACGCAGGAGTCATCATTACTTTGACTTCTGCGCCTAATTTTATAAATAACCGAACTAAATTTGCTGATTTATAAGCGGCAATTCCTGCAGTAATGCCTAAAAGAATTTTTTTTCCGCTTAAAACAGACATTATTCCGAATCTGGAGTTCTAAAATACACTTTTCCATTTAACCACTCTTCAACAGCTAATGCAGTTGGTTTTGGTAAACGCTCATAAAATTTAGAAACTTCGATTTGTTCTTTATTTTCAAAAACCTCCTCTAAACTGTCATTGTAAGTAGCAAATTCATCTAACTTATCAACCAATTCAATTTTTAAATCAGAATTGATTTGCTCTGCTCTTTTTGCAATGATTGAAATCGCTTCATAAATATTTTGTGTCGGCGCTTCAATTTCGTTTTTGTTGTAAGTAATTGTACTTATAGCAGCTTTTGTATCTTTATAATCCATTTTTTTATTTTTATTTTGAATCTTCTAATTCTTTTGATTTTGCGATGAGATCATCTATTCTTTCTTTTTCTTTTTGCAATTTTGCGATCATTTTATCCACTTCAGTTTTGAACTTCGTTTCAGGATAATTTCTTATTAATTTTTCATAAGCTTCCATAGCATCTTTGATACGCTCTGGCTTCCTTCTGTCATAACTTTTCAATGTAAAATCATGCGCAGCTTTTAATCGGTAATACAACGCTTCTTCTTTGAACTCAGAACCTAAATAATCCTCTAATAAGTTATCAAAAGCCTGAATTGCAGCCTTGTAATTTCTCATGTCATAATCAGCAGTTGTGTAATAGGTTTTTGCGATTTCAAAGTATTTTTTTTGCAATTTATAGCGCAATTCTTTATAATGTTTGTTGGCTTCTTCTAGTTTATCAGAACTAGGAAATGCATTGATAAAACTTTGAAAAGATTCTAATGCTTTTTCAGTATCTGTAGGATCTTTACTAAATTCAGGTGATGCTAACTTGTAACTCAATGCAGACGCAAAAGACGCTTCTTCTAACTTTGAACTGGTTGGATAATTCTTTGCAAAACGATCAAAATAATAACCTGCAGTTTGATAATTTTTTTCATTAAAATTAGATTGAGCAACCATAAATTGAATTCTTTCCATTTGTGGTTTTCCTCTGTATGCAGGTGTAATTTTTTCGAACAAACGAATGGCTTTTCCGAACTTTTGAGATTCGTACATTTTTACAGCCATTTTGTATTGATCTTCCGCAGTACCTTTATTCAACACTTTTTGGTATTCTCCACAAGAGAATAACAAAAGGCTGACAGCTACTAAATACGCTAAATTTTTAAATTTTTGCATTCGGCAAAATTAGGAATTAAATATGGATTAGTAAAATGATATTTTGAAGATAAAAAACGCCTAAAAAAAAGCTTCCATCTTCAATAATAATCACAAAAACTATGCTTTATTTGCGGTAGTAATTAGTAATTTGATATCGTTATCAAACAAGTAAAACCCACCTTTATCATCGCCAATCAATTTTATTTTATCTAAAATATTTCTAGCAAGTGCCTCTTCTTCAATTTGTTCTGAAACATACCACTGTAGAAAATTGTGAGTTGCGTAATCTTTTTCTTTCAGGCAAATATCAACCAAATCATTTATACAAGCTGACACTTTAACTTCGTGTTTGAACAATTCTTGAAACATTTCTTTGAAAGAACCAAATTCTGTAGGAGGTGCATCTAACGCCGAAATTTTTGCATGACCACCTCTTTCGTTGATGAACTTCACCAACTTTAACATGTGCATTCTTTCCTCATCAGAATGCGCGTACATAAATTGGGCAACTCCCTCAAAACCAAGAACTTCAGCCCAAGAAGCCATGGCTAGATATATTTGTGATGATTGTGCTTCGATTTTAATTTGGCCATTTAAAGCCTCTTCAATAATTGGTGATAACATAATTTGGATTTTGTAATATTTGTAAAAAACAAAAATACAACTTTTCAAAAAGGAAACCTCTTAAAAAAGCTGTAAAATTGAGTTGAATTTGAGTTAAATTGAATCTTTTTTATTGAGATTTCCCTCGAAAAAGATCCCCTAGAATTTATCTAGAATTTTTAAATTCTCTGTAGAATTAAAAATTGGAAATAAAATGTGCAATTTTAGTCTGTAAATTTTCACTTGCTGAAACCAGAGGCAAACGAACTATATCAGAACAAATTTCCAAGTTTTTCAAAACTTCTTTGATTCCTGCAGGATTATTTTCTTCAAAAATAAGATTGATTATTTCCATCAATTTATAATGAATTTTATACGCTTCTTTGTTTTTTCCTTCCAAACCTAATTGAATCATGTTCGAAAATTCTTTTGGAAACGCTTGTCCAATCACAGAAATTACTCCTGAACCGCCAGCCAAAGTTACGCCCAAAGCTAAATCATCGTCTCCAGAAATAATTAAAAAATCAGCAGGTTTGTCTTTTAATAGCGTGTAATATTGTTGTTGATTGTTGCCTGCTTCTTTCACAGCAACAATATTTTTAAAATCTTTTGCCAAACGTAAAGTGGTGCTTGGCTCCATATTTCGAGCTGTTCTTCCAGGAACATTGTATAAAATGATTGGTTTTTCAGTAGCTTCTGCAATGGCTTTGTAATGTTGATAAAAACCTTCTTGCGTTGGTTTGCTATAATAAGGCGCTACAGATAAAATTCCGTCAAATTGTGATAAATCTCTCGTTTTCAATTCTTTCACAACCTCTAAAGTATTGTTTCCTCCAACTCCTAAAACCAAAGGCAATCTTTTGTTATTCGCTTTGACAATAATATCGATAATCAACTCTTTTTCTTCCTTAGAAATTGTAGCACTTTCACCAGTTGTACCATTGACTACCAGGTAGTTAGTGCCATTTTCGATATTGTAATTCACTATTTTTGTAAGTGCGTCAACATCCACTGTAAAATCGTCTTTGAAAGGTGTTACCAAAGCCACACCCATTCCAATAAATTGTTGCATTTTTTATAATTTGATAAACAAAATTACGATTTTAATATGAATGAAATTCTCAAAAAATGAGTTCTTAAAAAGAATACACAACTTTTTCTTTGTCGTTTAATTTTTCATTTTCTTTAAAATGACCAAGTACTTTTTCAATTCACTTAAAAAATTATCAATATTGTCGGGAATTTCGGCAATTTCCATATCATACAATTGTTGATTTAGGTTTGAAAAACCAACTTTAAAGGTTGCTTTTGATTTTAAAACAGCCATTTCCATAAATATATTATTTGTGTTGAAATACCCAATCAATAAATCTAAAGGTTCGTTTAGAAAATCTCTCAAAGCTTCATGTTGAAAAGCGCCATTCCAATCAACATCTTTATCAGAAAAATAATATTGCGCGTGATGATTTTTTTTATCATAATCTAAAAAACTAACCACTTTCACATTTTCAAATCCCAATATTTTTTTTATTTCTTCTTCGAGTTGAATGAAATTAGAAATTTTTTGAGAGGCAATCACACCTACAGTAACAATTTCTTTTTCAGAAACCACTCTTGTATTTTCTTTGTCCGTAAGAAGTTTGTAGAACTTCTTTTTTAAAAAGGCTTTTTTAAGTGCTAAAATGACGTTGAATTTTTAAAATTAAGTTTGTAAAAATACTATTTATTTGTTTTTATTTCCAATAAAATCAATTGATTTAGTTGTTTTCCATACAATTGAAAATTGTCATCAGCCACTAAAATCAAGGATTGATTTCCGTTTTTCAATTTGGGACCCAATGTAATTCCCTCAATATTATCAATAATTCCGTCAGTTAAAGACTCATTAACGGTATCAAAATCAAATAGCAACCTTTTTTTTAAAGGTTTGAAAACTGTTTTTTTTAAGGATTCCATTGACAAAATATCTGTAGTATTGTTTTCTATAAACGCTTCAAAAATTCGAATCGTATTTCCATAACTTCCATAATTATTTTGATAGGCTCTTTCTACAATCAAAAAATGATTTTTTTCAATTTCCAGCAAAGCAGTTACTCCTGTTACATTGACATTTCCTTTGTAAGGTTTTGGAATTCTTTCTAAATTATATGCAAATTGTTTGGTGGCTTTTTGGGTTTGAAAATCAAAATACGTGATTCTGATTGGGGAAGAAGTTTCTGAGCCATTTGGCTCTTCACCATCTACAGAAAGTGGCGCTTCTACTCCAACCCAAAAACCTTTATTATCAATACTTTTAGAGGAGGATTCAAAAACACCATTGTGTTTGAAATTTTCAATTTTTGACAATGATTTTGGCAATTGAAATTGCGAAATAAAATTGCCACTTGCATCAATTTTAAAAATTGTTGGCATCTTATTTTTCTTGATAGAACCTTCACTTACCAAATTAATTTCATTGGTTTTTTCATCCACAAAAATGGATTCTAAATCCAATTCATTTTCTTTAAAAAAAGTATTTGTAGCGTTATTTAAAAAGATGACTTTTTTAAAATCAATAGCTTCCATTTTATCATTTTGAATACTGATTTTTGCACTTACAATTCTTGGATTATTGGAATCGTCAATCACAAAAAAGTATTCATTATTCACAAAATCAATTCCTGATAAACCACCAATTGTTTGATTTTGAAATTGTAACGAATCTGGAATGATGTATTCGTCTAAAAAAGCTAAGGAGATATTTTTCTTTGTTCCACAAGCATACATCAAAATTAAAAGCAATAAAAGAATTGATTGTTTCATTATCAGAATATTTCTACAAAGGTATTTTTCTATTTTGAAAACTCATGAAAAAATAAAAAAACCTCAGTATTCAAAAACATTGAAAATGTGAGGTTTTTCAAAAAAAAA
>JANREL010000147.1:0-5843 GCA_030758355.1 Polaribacter sp. | reverse complement strand
TAAAAAAACCTCAGTATTCAAAAACATTGAAAATGTGAGGTTTTTCAAAAAAAAATAAAACAATCTAAATCTTTATTCGATTATCTTCAGATTGCGTATCAATCAACTTATTGTAAGGATCTACGCCTACTTCTGATGGTTTTTTATCAACGATAATGGTAATTTTATTGAAGATTTTAGTGATTTTATATTTCTGTAAATAAAGTTCTTTTGTTTTCTTTTTCCCATTTACAGTTTCTTCTGTGAAAATTCCGATATCAATATAATCTTTTAAAGGAACAGACAAAACAGGACTTTTCATCTTGTCATTTTTATAACTTAAGGTATCTCCTACATGTTCGCCATAATAGATTTTTCCTTGATCGTCATTTCTGTATTTTGACACTTCAAACTCAATATCTACTTGATATTTTCCGTTTTTCAACTTTGTTGATTTCGCTTTTACTAATCTATTTTTGTATAAAGTGATGGTCTCAAACATGTCATGAATTAGATATTGCAAAGAATCTGGGGTTACTTCTTTGATATGATTCACCATATCAATTGACGTTGTGTAAGGTGGATTTTGGAATTGTACTTTTTCAACATATTTTTTCAAAGCGCCATTCAGCTTTTTTTCTCCAATATAATCGCTCATTGCATACAAAACCATAGACCCTTTTTGATAATGAATGTATCCTTGACCATCATTATACATCAATGGATTTTCGCGTTTTCTTTCAAAAGTACGTTGCATTAAATAATCATCTAAGGCTTTCTTTAAAAAAGTACGCATTTTTTCCTTTCCTTGTTGATGTTCCAACACTTTTAATGAAACATATTCTGACATACTTTCTGATAACATTGTAGCACCCAAAACATCTGCTCCAATTACTTGATGTGCCCACCATTGATGCGCAACTTCATGCACTGTTACTGCAAAAGGATAATCAACCCCATCATTATTTTCATCATCAACATCTGCAATAAATCCGATACTTTCTGAAAACGGAATCGTATTTGGAAACGATTGTGCGAAGGTTCCTCCAGTTCTTGGAAACTCAATAATTCGTGCTTGTTTATGTTGATAAGGACTGAAGTTTTCAGCATTATAATCTAAAGAAGCTTTCATTCCTTTCATCATTCTATCCAAATTGAAAGTATGCGGTTTGTGGTAATAAATTTCTAAACTGATGCCTTTATACATCTCTTTTTTGACTTCATATCTGGCAGAATTAAAAGCATAAAAATTTAGGATTTTTGAATCCATTTTGTAATGAAAAAATCGTCTGTCACCCTCTGTCCATTCTTTTTGTAAATATCCTGGAGCGATGGCAATTTGGTCTTTGGATGTAGAAACTGTCGCTTCAAAATCTATCCAATCTGCATCTTTTGAAATGTATGTATTTCCTAAAGCAGTTGAATCTGAAGGATGAGGACGCAAATCATTTTTTGGTAAACCGTATTTTTTTCGAGTTTGATTGTCCGTTAATTCTCCATTTGATGAATATCCTAAAGAAGGAAATATTGAAAAATTGTTGATAAATGTTCCGTTTTGTAATACTGGTGAATTTTCTCTGTAGGTAGTATTTTTAGTGCTTTTTACAGTAACAATCAACTGCAAACTATCTCCAGGCATTATTTTATTTTGAAATAAATAAATATCAAAATTATGAATAGTATCCTTAGAAACCAGTTTATTTGGTTTGTTAAAAACAAACGTACTTTTTAATGAATTGTGATTTAAAAATACACTATCCATAGGTTTATCCGTTTTATTGACCAATGCAAAAATGGCAGTTGCATCAAAAAATCGCTCCTTAGGATAGATATTCATCTTTGTTTTAACACCAACAATCCTTGGCTGTGCATAGTTTTCGAATTTTTTATATTTTTTCTCCCATTCAACACTTCTCATTTCAGCTTCCTTGGAAGAGCTTCGTTTGTTTTTTGTGCCTGTTTCTTGATAAATAGAATAGCCTAATCCTAAAAAAGCACTAAAGAAAATAATAAATCCTACTACATAAACTCCTTTAAATCTTGAGTTTGCAATTTGAAATCTTTCTTTAAATGAATTTGGAATTCCTCTAACCCAAAACAAGGCTGAGAGGATTAATAAGGTAATTCCGCATAAAACCCAATACAATTTATACACTAAAAATGGTGTTAAAAATCCGTAGGAATTCATGTCAGAATAATCATATCCTGGACCTTCATTGTATTTGAAAATAGATTGTTCAATACCCGCTAGGGATAAAAATGGAATTCCAATGGAAAGAACTAACAATAAAAACAATCCTAAATAAGGATTTCCAATCAATGTTTGAATGAAAATCGCTAGCATTGCCCAAATAAAATAATTCAGGAATTCTAATAAAAATAATTCTGTAAAATAATGTCCAATTTCAAAATTATAGTAGCCTTTATAAATTTGAAATAACATTCCAGAAACCATAATTAGCGCTAACAAAACGAATTGCATTTTTACCAAAGCAACCACTTTTGAAAACAATAATGTCCAATTTGGAATGGGAGTTGCATCCACTAAATGATTCAAATTAGAGAGTTTTGCTCTGTGAACCAACATTCCTGCGTATAAAAAAGTACAAATAATGATGGATAAAGAAAAAACGTTTCCAATATTTAACATTTTCCAAGTTACTGGCAATGTGGGTGTTCCAAAAATATCTCCAATTTCTGATAAGCCAACAATCATCAACACCAACCCAACCAACACAATCGAAATAAAAGGCCAACTTTTGATAATGTATTTAAAATCGATATTGGATAATTTCCAAAGTGTTTTTAGGTTTTGAAAAAATGAAAAATCGAACGTAACTTCAGGTAAAGAAATTCTGGTAATTCCACTAAAATTGGTTTTGGTAACTCTTTCACCTTTTGATTTTCTGAAAGAAAATGACAATGCATTTTGACTAAATGCAAAAAAACGAAAGACCAATCCAAAGACTAAACTAGCAATTGCCAACCATAATAAACGATTGTAAATAATCATTTCCTCGATAGGAATTTGCAGTTCATTTTGTTCTGATGGCGTCCAATATTTCGTGTAATAATTTACAGAAGCCGCTCCAAAAGGATCTAAAATAGCCAATAAACCTCTTTGTTCTGGCTCAGAAAGTGAACTTTCTAATACACCTTGCACAAAAAGCAATACAATGACAGTGATAAATCCTGCTGCAATATTTCTCGAAAAAGTAACGACTGCAAAAACAATCGCTCCAAACAACAAAATATTTGGCAAAATAAAAACTACATACGCTTTTAAATACGTTGAAAGTTGCAAAGGACCCACCAAATCTGCATTGGTTCCTGGAAAACGAAAACCAATCATCATTCCTATTGCAATTGACAACACAATGATTGTAACCACTAAAATTCCGCTTAAAAATTTAGCAAATAAATAATTGGCTTTCGTAAAAGGGTAGGAATATAAAATGGTGTGCATCTCACTTTTAAAATCCCTGTGAATAGAAACTCCAATAATTGATGGAAATAAAAAGAAAATAAAAACAGTAAGACCATTCAATAAATTATTAACTCCAATGGGCGAATTCACAATTCTTGAAGAACCTGTAGTTGCTGTAATCGAATCAAAAAAACCAGCAGAAGCAGCTGATAAGAAGAATGATAGTAAGAAAAAAATGACCAAATAAATATAAAAAGCTGGCTTGTTGAACCAATATTTTATTTCTTGTTTGAATATAGTTGAAAACATATTTTTAGTTAGTTTTTAGTGATGAATCTTAAGTGATGAGTTTTTTGTTAATAGTTAAAACTTATACATAATCTTAACTTAAAACTTACTACTAAGAACTCAAAACTTGAGTTGGTTCATCTATTTTCAGCGCAATAAAGTACACATCATCCAATTGAGGCTCAACCTCAACAAAATCCTCTGATGGTTTTTCAGAGGCATGAACTCTAATATTTAAGGTATTATCTTGGTTATAACTTGATGATAAAATATCAAACAACTGCTGATTTTCTTCTAAATCTTCTCTGTTGATTACTTTTTTCCAAATTGTTCCTTCCAATTCTGAAGTCGCTTTTTGTGGCGTTGTATGGTTTAAGATGTTTCCACCATTTAAAATTGCCATTTCGTTACACAATTCTTTTACATCATCAACAATATGCGTAGAAAAAATAACAGTGCAATTGGTACCAACTTCGCGCAACACATTTAAAAAACGATGTCTTTCTGCAGGATCTAACCCCGCGGTTGGTTCATCAACAATGATTAATTTTGGATTGTTTAACAATAATTGAGCAATGCCAAATCGCTGTTTCATTCCGCCAGAATAACCTGCTACGTATTTTTTACGAACATCATATAAATTGGTGATTTCCAACACTTCTTTTACCAAAGCATCTCTTTCAGTTTTGTTGGAAACTCCTTTTAAAGTTGCAAAATAATCTAACAAATCAACAGCTGACATTTTTGGATATACCCCAAATGACTGTGGCAAATACCCCAACACTTTTCTCAATGCCATTTTGTCCTCCAAAACATTGATATCGCCAAAATGAATTGTACCAGAATCTGGGCTTTGTAACGTTGCAATTGTTCTCATTAAAGAGGATTTTCCTGCACCATTAGGTCCTAGTAAACCAAACATTCCAGTTCCGATTTCAATGCTCAAATCGTCAATAGCTTTTACGCCATTTGAGTAGGTTTTTGTTAAATTTTTAATGACTAATTTCATTATGATGGATTTATAAATTTTTAAAATTTAGTTATTTGTGTAAAAATAAAGACTTTTGTTACAATTTTTTAGATTTATTTTTACAATAATCATTAAAAATCGTTTTATTTTTACAGAAAATTTAAAATACAACATGTCAAATACATCAATACTTACTGAAAAATCCATCAAATTTTTAGAAAAATATTTAAATAACGCTGCTCCAACTGGTTATGAATGGGAAGGCCAAAAAATTTGGATGGAATATCTAAAACCTTATGTAGATACTTTTATCACAGATACTTACGGAACTGCAGTTGGTGTCATCAATCCTGAAGCAACATACAAGGTGGTCATTGAAGGTCATGCAGATGAAATTTCTTGGTATGTAAATTATATTTCTGAAAAAGGATTGATTTACGTGGTTAGAAATGGAGGAAGTGATCACCAAATTGCACCAAGTAAAATTGTTAATATCCACACAAAAAACGGCATTGTAAAAGGAGTTTTTGGTTGGCCAGCAATTCATACCAGAGAGAGAGCTACAGAAGAATCTCCAAAACCAGAAAATATTTTTATTGATTGTGGTTGTTCAACCAAAGAAGAAGTTGAAAACTTGGGAGTTCATGTAGGTTGTGTAATTACCTATCCTGATACTTTTCACATTTTGAATGGTAATAAATTCGTTTGCAGAGCTTTAGATAACAGAATGGGAGGTTTTATGATTGCTGAAGTTGCACGTTTGCTGAAAGAAAACAACATTACATTGCCATTTGGATTGTATGTTACCAATTCTGTTCAAGAAGAAATTGGTTTGCGTGGTGCAGAAATGATTACACAAACTATCAAACCAAATGTTGCGATTTGTACTGATGTAACTCATGATACTACTACCCCAATGATTGATGTAAAAAAATCGGGGCATCAAGAATTAGGAAAAGGTCCTGTAATTGCGTATGCACCTGCGGTTCAACAAAAATTACGTGATTTAATTACACAAACTGCTGAAGAAAACAACATTCCTTATCAAAGAAATGCTCTTTCAAGAGCTACAGGAACTGATACTGATGCATTTGCTTATAGCAATGGTGGAGTGGCCTCTGCATTGATTTCTTTGCCTTTACGTTACATGCACACCACTGTTGAAATGGTTCATAGAGA
>JANREL010000146.1 GCA_030758355.1 Polaribacter sp. | reverse complement strand
GTTTCTAAATCTGGATCAACAGTAATACTGATGATTTCTTGTGAAGAAGAAAATACTCTTTTTACAGAATTGTCATCTTTCATCCAAATTTGTGCTGGGAAAGTTTGTCTTTCTTTTGTACCATCTTTGTAGGTTAATTCTACAATAATTGGCATTACCAAACCTCCTGGTTTGTCAAATTCAACAGAATAAATATACGAAGGTACTTCTTTACCATCTACATATTTTACCATTGCATTTGGATTCGCATCTTCCTTAATATCAGTAATATATACTAAGTCTCCTAAACTATCAAAATAGTCTTTGTATTGAGTTTTTAGTTTTTGTACGCGCTCACTTGGTTTGTCAGTCAAGTATAATGGTTTTACATCTTTAATTCCAATATCAGTTACATCGGTTGTATAAAACCAGCCTCTCCAAAACCAATCTAAATCCATTGCTGAAGCATCTTCCATTGTTCTGAAAAAGTCTTCAGGAGTTGGGTGCTTGAACATCCATCTTTGTGCATAGGTTCTAAAAGCGTGGTCAAATAATTCAGGACCCATAATGGTTTGACGCAACATATACAATCCAGCAGCTGGTTTTGTATAGGCGTTAGGACCGAATTGCTTTACATAATCTCCTTGGGACATAATTGGTGAAATATTGCTTTGATCACCCCCCATATAACGTACAATATCTTTTGGTAAGTTTCCAGTATTAAAGTTTGGATCGTAATCCAATTCGGCTAAAATTTCAACAAATGAATTCAATCCTTCATCCATCCAAGTCCATTGTCTTTCATCAGAATTTACAATCATAGGGAAGAAATTATGACCAACTTCATGCGTAATTACACCAATCATTCCATCTCTAACTCTGTCAGAATAGGTTCCATCTGGATTTGGACGCCCATAATTGAAACAGATCATTGGATATTCCATTCCTTGTCTGTCAGCATGCACAGAAACTGCTTTTGAATACGGATAATCAAAAGTTAGTTTTGAATATTCTTCTAATGTGTTTGCAACCACTCTCGTAGAATGTTTTTCCCATAATGGATTTCCTTCTTTTGGATATAAGGAAGTAGCCATTACAGTTCTTCCATTAATATTTACAGCCATAGCATCCCAAATGTATTTTCTTGAAGTTGCAAAAGCAAAATCACGAACCATATTAGCTCTATAATGCCAAGTTTTTGTTGTTGTTGCACGTCCTTTTTCAGTAACTTCAGCTTCAGCTTGAGTTACAATCATTACAGGATCTTTGAAAGATTTTCTTGCTTGATCAAAACGATTGCGTTGTTCTTTGGTTAACACATCTTTTTCATTCAATAAATCACCTGTAGCTTCCATAGTATGATCTGATGGTACTGTGATTTTTACTTCATAATCACCAAATTCTAACGCAAATTCACTACGTCCCCAAAACTGCATGTTTTGCCATCCTTCTACATTATTATAGACACACAATCTTGGAAAAAATTGCGCAATCGTGTAGTTGTTATTTCCGTCAGGAAAATCTTCAAAACCAGAACGTCCTCCATCTTTTACAGAGTTGTTGATTTTGTAATTCCATTTGATATTAAATACAAATTTTTCTCCTGGATTCAATGGTTTTGGTAAGTTGATACGCATCATTGTCCAGTTGATTAAATAGGATAAGGGTTTGCCATCAACAGTTACTTTTTCGATGTTGAAACCAAAACCTTTGCCTTCTTTCATAAATTCCTTTTTAAAATTTTCTGGAGTTAAAAAAGCAGAAGCTGCATTGGATTGTGCTAATGGAGTTTTAGAATCGTCAGCTCTCATGTTTTGATCTAACTGAACCCATAAATATTCCAACACATCTTTTGAGTTGTTATGGTAGGTGATTTTTTCATCACCATAAATTTTGTTGGTACTTTCTTCCAAACGAATGTCCATGACATAATCCACTTTTTGTTGTGAATATTGGTGTCCTGGTGCTCCTGAAGCTGTGTGTTGGTCATTGGGTGTTGCCAACAAATCTTTCATTTGACGAAACTTATTTTCGTCTGTATGCCCTTTTTGTGTTCCTTTGTTTTCAGTAGTTTCTTGCGCCACAAAAGCTGTTGTGATGAAGAAAAACGAAAAAAGAACTAAATAAATTCTTTTCATTTGTATTGATTTGATTTTAATTTGAATAACGTGCACTAAAGTAACAATTCAACGCATAATTGATAGATTTTTTTTCAATTTTAACAAACCTTTACCAAAAAAGCCCCTGATGTAAATCAGGGGCTTTTTGTGAAATATGGATTGTAAAATTATCCTTTAATTTCTTTTTTGAATTTATCGAATTTATCGCTTTTTTCTCTTGGAAAACTATTGTTGGAAATATCTACATCTGCAGTTTCTAAATCTGGATCAATAACAATACTTTCTATTTGTTTTGAGCTAGAAAACACTTTGGTAACCTCGTCATCAGTATATCTCCAAATTTGTGCAGGATATGTTTTGCGTTCTTTTGTACCATCTTTGTAAGTAAATTCAACAATAATTGGCATCACTAAGCCCCCTGGTTTTTCGTAGGTAATTTCATAGTGATATTTTGAGTGATTTGTTGCATATCCTAAACCCTCATAAGTATCTTCAATAAAATTTACAGTGTCGTCTGAATTTGGGGAAGAATAGAATTTTTTAACTCCTTTAACTCCTATATCAGTAACATCTGTAGTGAAAAACCAACCTCTCCAAAACCAATCCAAATCGACACCAGAGGCATCTTCCATAGTTCTAAAAAAGTCTTCAGGAGTTGGGTGTTTAAACATCCATCTTTGTGCATAGGTTTTAAAAGCATGGTCAAACAATTCTTTGCCCATAATGGTTTCGCGTAACATCCACAATCCAGTTGCTGGTTTCCCATAAGCGTTGTTTCCAAAACTATATACATTGTCGCCTTTTGACATAATAGGTGCAATTTTTGATTGATCACCACTCATATAGTTCACAATATTTTTTGGCAATCCTCTTGACATTGGGAAGTTTTTATCGTATGCCAATTCCGCCAACATTTCTAAATACGAGTTCAATCCTTCATCCATCCAAGTCCATTGTCTTTCATCCGAATTTACAATCATTGGAAAAAAGTTGTGTCCAACTTCGTGAATGGTTACTTTAATCATGGTGTATTTTACTCTATCAGAATAGGTTCCATCAGGATTTGGTCTTCCTGGATTGAAACAAATTTGTGGATATTCCATACCCA
>JANREL010000145.1:6712-16825 GCA_030758355.1 Polaribacter sp. | reverse complement strand
TTTCAATAACTTCAATAATTGAAGAAAAAAAAATTACAGTTTCAGAACCAATTTTAGAACAACCTTTTGACGAATTAGAAGAAATTATTTTTTTAGAAAAAACAGTTGAAACGGATTTAGGAATAGAAATAAATCAAACGGATGAACAAAAAGTACCAACCTTAGAGGATGAATTACTAGATACTATTTCAGTAGATTTTATGGCTGATTTATTCGAAAATGTTCAGCCAAAATCACTCAATGATCGTTTGGTAAATAGCATTCAAATTGGTTTGAACGATAGAATTGCTTTTGTAAAACAGCTATTTAACGATGAACAAGAGGATTTTAACAGAGTAATTTCTCAGTTAAATTCTTATGAAACTGAATCAGAAGCCAAAAATTTTATCGAAAATGTTGTAAAACCTGATTATAATTGGGCTGAACATGAAGAATTAGAAAATCGTTTTTTGGAGATTGTTTCTCGTAAATTTGCCTAAAACTCTAATTTTTGAAACCAATTTTAATTCATACACATTTTCATCATCGAAAAACAGGAGTTACCAGAAGCATTGAAAATGTGCTTCCTTTTTTTGAAGAAAATTTTGAAACCTTTGTGTACGGGAAAACCATTGATGGAACAAGAATTAGTACGTTTCAATTCCTAAAGTTTATATTTTCTGATAAAAAAATTGTAATTCATTGCCACAGGAATAATGAAATTTTACGCATGTTATTTTTCCGTTTTTTTGGTGCAAAATTCCATTTGATTGCTTCCCGTCATTCAGCTACAAAACCCTCAAAACTTACTTTTTGGTTGCTAAAAAAAGCAGATAATGTTGTAACACTTATCAAAACTATGAGCGATTCTTTGGGAATTGAAAATACCTTAATCGCGCACGGAGTTAACATCCACAATTTTATACCAAATCAAATAAGAATTCCTCAAATTACTCAAGAAAACATCATTCTAAATACGGGAAGAATTAGAAAAGCGAAAGGACAACTTACGCTGTTGAACGCTGCAAAAGTGTTAAAAAATCATCAAAATTGGGCTTTGGTTTTTGTTGGAAAGGTTGATAAACCTTTATTTTTAAAGGAATTAAAATCGATTGTAAAAGAATTAGACATCGAAAAGCAAGTCTACTTTTTTGAGGAAACAAGAGAAATTATTCCTTTTTATCAAGCAGCAAAAATATTTGTAGCACCTAGTTTTTCAGAAGGATTTTCGTTAGTTACTGCAGAAGCAATGGCTTGCGAATGCACTGTAATTGCCACAAAAAATGTGGGTGTTCATGATGATTTAATTTCTCATGAAAAAAACAGCTATTTATTTGAAGCTGGAAAATCAGACGGACTTGCAACTATCTTACAAAATTTAATTTCCGGAGAAATTCCCTTTTTAGGAAAAGAAGCAAGATTCGAAATTCTGAAAAATTGGAGTGCTGAAAAAGAGGCAACTGAATTGATAAAAATCTATCAATCAAACTGATAATCAACCAATTTTTTTCTTCAAGCTTTCAATTACATTTTTACTATTTCCTACAAAAATTTCATTATCAACTATAAAAACAGGACGTTTTAAAAACGTATAATCTTCTAAAATTAATTGACGATAATCTTTTTCTGATAACGTTTGATTTTTCAAATCCATTTCTTTATACAGCTTTGCACGTCTATTAAAAAGTGCTTCATAGCTTTTCGTAATTGCATACATCTCCTCTAATTGCGCCACGTTTACAGGATTGGCTTTTACTTCTTGAAGTTCAAAATTGGTAGGATTTACTTCTTTTAAAATTCGACGACAAGTGTCACATGTCTGTAAAAAATAAATTTTTTTCATAATTATGGAGTATATTTACACCTCAAAATTACAACTAAAAATGAAAACTGAATTCGATATTCTCAGAAAATCAAGAGCACTTTTTTTAAAAGAATTAGAGGGATTAACTTTGGCACAATTGCATACGATTCCTACAGGATTTAAAAATCACATTGCTTGGAATGTCGCGCATGTTTTGGTAACGCAACAATTGTTGCATTATCAATTGTCAGAGTTGAATTGTTTGTGTCCTGATGATTTGATTGAAACTCATAAAAAAGGAACTTCTCCAACTGTTACTTTTTCAGAGGAAGAATTTGAGGAAGTGAAAGACCTATTTGCCGGCTTGCCTGATACATTACAAGAGGATTATGAAGCAGAAATTTTTCAAAATTACACAGAATATCCAACAAGTACAGGATTTGTAATTCACTCCATTGAAGAAGCAATTGCCTTCAATAATTTTCATGAAGGAATTCATTACGGAATAGTAAGAGCTATTAAAAAATTCGTTTAAAATCAATCATTTAATCAACATTAAACGTTTCTTCTAGGAAGAAATTGGCTCTCAATTCAAAATTTGAGAGTTGTTCATGATAAATGATTCGCTCAGGAAATTGTTTTTGAAGAAAATTTCCGGTATCCCATTGATTGTTTTTGTTTTTATCAACAATAATTCTGATGGTGTATTTTTTGGGTTCTAATAAATCAAAAATAATTTTATTAGAAGTATTTACAAATTGTCGCTCTATCAAAATATCTTGTTTGTTTCCAGAAAGCAACTCTATAATCAAGTTTTCATTATTGAGATTATTGATATTTAGGGTTATTTTTCCATAATCCTCTATTTTTCTAGTCCCAAACTTTACCGAAATGGTATCATTTTTGAAAGCGTAAATATCCTGAAAAGCTTCAGGCAATACTGTTAAAGTGTATTTTTCAGAAGGTTTTTTATCAAAAACAACTGCAATTTTATTTTCTTTTTCCGAAAATAATGTTGCGAAATTAACAGCTAACGTATCTTTATCAACCAAACTTATTTTAGAGCTATCGATTTGCAAAATAGGATGATTGCTATTCACAAAAATGGTGTCTCTAAAATTCAGTGTATTTTTTGGAGAAATATCAATGGTTAAAGAATCCATTTTTTCTTTGCGCAATTTTACGGTAACTGTGTCTGAAAAGCGGTCATTAGTTACAATAAAATTTAAAGAATCTGTTTTAAAAGGAGTAAACCAATAATTCAGAGAATCTTTGTTTTTTTCGAATTTGGAGACATTTTTAAAATTTTCAGGAACTTTTGAAGCTACATTAATTTTCATATCTGTTTGCTTTCCTTCAAATACAAATTGCAATTTTCCGTTAGAAACTTCTCTTGCTCTAATAAATTTGTAAGGCTGTATTTCCTTGAATAGAGTAATAGGTTTTACCAAAATACTGTCCCTAGGCAATTGAATAGTATCTGCCAAAAAACCGATTTTATCCGATTTTGAATTGAATAAATAATCATTCACCTCCTCTTTTAATGCCACTATAAGATAATTACCTTCTCTGATATTTGTAAATTTAAAATTGGTTGTATCTAGGGTATTTGTTACGTAATTTGGTTTCTTTTTATAGATGGTAGAATCTTTATACGAACTATCAATTCGATACATTAACACATTTACATTTCTTGGACTTTCTCGTAAAATGGCATCATTAATGGTTCCTGCTATTGCTAATGAATCAATATATGTTCCTGTTGAAAAAACATATTTAAAATTCTCTAAAACATTAGATTCGTTATTGTCTTGAACTGCATTTCCAAAGTTGAAAATATAAGTAGTATTTTTCTGTAAGGTATCTAAAATTTGAATTTTAATTTCCTTGCTTGGTGCACTTTGAGGCGAAATTAAGGGAGGATTTTTCAATGGTGGGGAAATCACCAATTGTTTGTTTA
Source organism: Polaribacter sp. (assembly GCA_030758355.1). Lineage (GTDB taxonomy): Bacteria > Bacteroidota > Bacteroidia > Flavobacteriales > Flavobacteriaceae > Polaribacter. The sequence continues at coordinate 13,082 of JANREL010000145.1, read as the reverse complement.
AATCCTTTAAAGTAATGAATTCATTGAAGTTTAATTTGACTATTTTTTTGTCAAATTTTACGGTATTGTAGGGTGGAATTGAATTTACCATTAACGGTGCATCCTCATCCTTTGGACCTCCTTCTGGTCTTCCTGTTCTTGCGCAATTAGCCACAAAAAGCACAACTGTAAAAAGAGTAATAATTCTATAAAACGCTTTCACTCAACATAAATTTTGCACAAATTAACGATTTATTCTAGGAATTTTAAACCTAAAATTGGGAATTCTTCAACGAAATAAAAAAACATTAATTTATCAAATCGGAACAAGCCATTGTTAGAATACTTATCTTACAATTTTGTGATTTTTGAAACTCATTTGCACAGGATTCTAAAGTGGCTCCAGTTGTGATTACATCATCAATTAACAAAATGTGTTTGTTGTTAAAAAACAAAGGATTTTTTAATAAAAACTTGGTGTCGACATTGCTAAATCGTTCAAAACGCGCTTTGAAGGTTTGTGTTTTTGTTGCGGAAACACGAACCAATTCATTTTCTAAATACGGAATTTGTAGATAGTTGCTCAGTTTTTCTCCAAATTTAGTTACTTGATTATATCCTCTTTGTTTTAGTTTTTTGGGATGTAATGGCACAGGAATGATAAAATCTACTTCTTTAAATTCTTTTTTTTCTTGAACAATTTCACCCAACCAATTTCCAAAAAACTCTCCAATTTCCTCATTTCCTCGATATTTTAGTTCGTGAATGATTTTTTGAGTGATACCTTCTTTTCTAAAAAAAAGTAAAGAATATCCTTTTTCTATGTCAATCCTGCCATAAAATTTTTGTGTTATGCTGTTTTCATCAAATTTTGTAAAGTTTGTCAAAGGCAAATCGTGTCTACAAACTGTACAAATTATTTTTTCATTTATTAATAATTGTTCTTCACAAACACCACAAATTTTTGGATAAAAAAGACGTAAAAAGTCATTTAGAATATTCATTTGATTGCAATTTTTTGATTAAAAGTAATCAAAAATTTAGAAATGTATTTTTTTCTTGAAAAAAACAGTCAAACGTTTATCTTTGCGCTCATTATGGCAATACAAGAAGATCAATTTAAAAAAGTTTTATCGCACGCAAAAGAATACGGCTACGTTTTTCAATCATCCGAAATTTATGATGGTTTAAGTGCGGTGTATGATTATGCTCAAAATGGAGTTGAGCTTAAGAAAAATATTAGAGAATATTGGTGGAAAGCAATGGTGCAAATGCATGAAAACATTGTTGGGATTGATGCTGCAATTTTAATGCATCCTACAACTTGGAAAGCTTCTGGTCACGTGGACGCTTTTAACGATCCACTAATTGATAATAAAGATTCCAAAAAAAGATACAGAGCGGATGTTTTAATTGAAGATTATTGCGCAAAAATTGAAGCAAAAATTGATAAAGAAGTTGAAAAAGCAGCCAAACGTTTTGGAGATGCTTTTGACAAAAAAACTTTTGTAAATACCAATCAACGTGTTGTTGAATATCAAGAAAAAATCAATGCAATTTTATCAAGAATGTCAAAATCTTTGTCAAATGAAAATTTGGCAGATGTGAAATCATTAATTGAAGAATTGGAAATTGCAGATCCATTAACGGGCTCTAGAAATTGGACAGAAGTAAAGCAATTCAACTTGATGTTTGGAACGCAAATTGGCGCATCAGCTGAAAATTCTACCCAAGTTTATTTACGTCCAGAAACTGCACAAGGAATTTTTGTGAATTTCTTAAATGTTCAAAAATCAGGCAGAATGAAAATTCCTTTCGGAATTGCACAAACTGGGAAAGCGTTTAGAAATGAGATTGTAGCAAGACAATTTATTTTTAGAATGCGAGAATTTGAACAAATGGAAATGCAGTTTTTTATCAAACCAGGCACTCAAAAAGAATGGTATGAACAATGGAAACAAACGCGTTTAAAGTGGCACTTGAGTTTAGGGATGGGTGCCGAAAATTACCGTTTTCACGACCATGAAAAATTAGCTCATTATGCAGATGCTGCAGCAGATATTGAATTTAAATTTCCTTTCGGATTTAAAGAGTTAGAAGGAATTCACTCTCGAACAGATTTCGATTTAAAAGCACACGAACAGTATTCTGGAAAAAAATTACACTATTTTGATCCAGAAGAAAATAAAAGTTATGTACCTTATGTTGTAGAAACTTCTGTTGGTTTAGACAGAATGTTTTTAGCTGTTTTCTCTAATTCTTTGCAAGAAGAAGCGCTTGAAAACGGAACTTCAAGAACGGTTTTGCGTTTGCCTGCAGTTTTAGCACCATACAAAGCTGCTATTTTGCCATTGGTAAAAAAAGACGGTTTACCAGAAATAGCACGTGAAATTTTTGAGGATCTAAAATGGGAGTTTAATGTTGATTATGACGAAAAAGATGCTGTTGGAAGACGTTATAGGAGACAAGATGCTAATGGAACGCCATTTTGCATCACTGTGGATCATGAAACGTTGCAAGACAATTCAGTAACGATCAGACATAGAGATTCTATGGAACAAAAACGTGTTGCTATTGCTGATGTAAAAGCAATTATAAAAGCGGAAGTTGATGTAAAAACGTGGTTACAAAGAATGTAATACCAGCTACAATATCATAAAAAACGCATCTTTTTCAAGATGCGTTTTTTATGATCACTTATTTTGTTTTACAAGTCGAAATTCCGAAAGGAGCATACAAAGGACAAAAACTAATAAAACTTGTCGCTAAAAAAACACCTCCTAAAATCAGTAAAATCAATCCTAAAGTTCCTGAAATTGTACCTGTAAAATACAAAACAGCAATCACTACAGCTATGAAGCTACGAATGATTTTGTCTGTTGGACCCATGTTTTTTTTCATAAATTTATTTTTTTTAACTGTTCTATAAAATTAATGAAAAAAAGCCAAAAACATTGTTTTTGGCTTTTTATTATTTTAATTTAAAAGATATAAGCTTTTTAAAATCTCCATCCAACATTCAGACCTAATCTTGGTACAATTACAGGCGAATCTGTGCCAAATAAATTACGCCCTAAACCCCCATACACATCAATAACTAAGCCACCTGATGCAAAATATTTCATACCCACAGCAACTCCCAATGCACCATCAGTATATGAAATGTCATAATTTCCAGAATCTTTGATGGTTTCTTTTTTTCCAGAATTGATTCCTACAAAGCCTTCTCCAAATAAATTCCATTCAGCACTAGTTGTAAAATAATGACGATAATATGGTGTAATCATCGAGTTTTCGTTGAAGCGGAAACTGACATCTTGTTTGGCTAAATTGAACAATGCAGAAACACCTATAGAGGATTCTTCAGATAAATATTTTTCATACGAAAACTCCAAACTTCTTATAATCAAAGCATCAGCAACATCCAACTTAATTTCTTGTTGTGAAAAACCTAATGAACTTATTAGTAATGCAAAGGCTAAAAATATTTTTTTCATGATTTTTTAAATTATAGTACTATCTTATTAAAATACATTGTTACTAAAAACGATATCCTAGAGAAATCCCCCCTCTTGAAATAATTTCGTTATCAAGGAAATCATTATTATTTTTGGATAGGTTTCTTCCTACACCTAGAAGAACTTCTGCAGTAAATCCGGATTTGATTATAAATTTACCTCCAACTGAAATACCCAAAGCGAAATTCGTTTCTGATTTAATTTCGTTATTTCCGTTAAAAAAATATATTTCGTCTTCATAACTGTTTAGCATACCAAAACCCTCCACAAAAAATCCCCTTGCAAATCTAGTTTCAGAAAAAAACCAACGATAATATGGGGTGAAAGAAAACTTTTTTGGAAAGTAAATAGTAGAATTGACATCATTAAAATTAAAAAAGATACTAGCACCAAATGAAGAGTCTTTATTCAGTAAGTATTCATAACTTAAATCTATGGAGGAAAATACAATTAAGCTAAAAGCATTTAATTTTAATTCGTGTTTTTTATTGATATCTTGGGGATACTTTTCATCTTTTTCTTGTGCTCTAAAACTTTGTGTTAAAAGACACAATGTTAAAGCAAAAATCATTTTTTTCATCTTTATTATAAAGGCTTAATTTAATAAACAAAACTACTAAATTTTTGGTCAGTAATTTTAAAATGATGAATTATATCAACATAAAACCACCTTTTAAAAGTATTTTTTTATTTTTAAAATCATCAAAATTAATGATTTGAGTATGATTTTCGTCTTTTTTACCTGAGGTAACCATTACTTTTTCAAAAATAGTTTCCTCATTTTTTTGAGATTTTATAACATAAATAAATGTTTGATTTTCTTCGGAATGAATTGCCGAATTTGGCAATCCAAATTCATTAGAACTTTCAAAAATAATTTTTGCTTCTACAAACATTCCTGCCATAAATTGTTGTTTTTCATCATCAATATGACCATGAACTTTTACTGTTTTATTCTCATTAATTATGGTTCCAACCAAATAAACAGTGGCATCAAAATAAGCTTCAGCAGCTTCAGAAACTTTAAATTTAATTTTTTGTTCTTTTTTTATATTTAAAATATCTTTTTCAAAAATATTCAATTCTAAATGAATATGATTGGTATTTACAATCTCTAAAATTTCGCTTGCTGATGAAACAAAAGTTCCAGTGCTAGTCATTACTTTTGTGATATAACCCTCAATTGGCGCATACAAGTTGATGCTAGCACTCATGTCTCCTTTTTCGACATCTGCTGGATTGATGCGCAACATTTCTAGTTTTTTTCGCAAACCATTGTAAATTGCCAAATTACTCTGATACGAACTTTCGGCTCTTAAATAGTTTTTTTCTGATGAAATTTGCTCGTTAAACAATGTTTTTTGACGTTCAAACTCATTTTTTAAAAATCGATTTTGTGAAGCAACTTCCAAATAATTTTGCTGAATATCTATAATTTCAGTGTTAGTTAATTGTGCAACAAATTGTCCTTTTTTCACAAAATCTCCAATCAATAATGGAATTTTTGTGATATATCCACTTACAAAAGTACTTACACTTGCTCTGTTTTCTGGCGGAACATCAATCATACCATTGGCATTAACAATTGATAAAAATGGATGTTCGGCTATTGAACCAATTTCCATTTTTTCATTGTCAAATTGTTGTTTTGTAATTGTAATTTCATGGCTGTTTTCTGAATTTTCAGAGGTGATTTCTGCTGGAATTTCCTTTTTTACACAAGCTACAAATGCCAGTGAAAGTAAGAATATTGATATATTTTTCATGATTAAAATGTATTTAAAATAAGATAATTGATACTGATAACGGTTTGGTTGTAGCCATTTAAATTGTCTAAATATGACAATTCAATATCTTTGGCAGTTTCCAAACTTTGGATGTATTGAAAAAAGTCGATTTCACCTTCAGCAAAATTTCTATTCGCTGTTTTTATGATTTCTTCTTTCAACTTTTTCCCTTCCGATTCGTAATAATTGATGGCTTCCTCAAACTGATTCAACTTTGCTAAAAGTCCTTTGTAATTGCTTTCTAAACCAGTTTTATATTCTTTTTCTTTTTCAAAAATGGTGTTTTTTGCTATTTTTGATGCTTTTATTTTTGATGCATTTCCACCAAAAAACAACGGAATTTTTAAACCAATTTGATAGCCTCTTAGAAATGTATTTAATTGATTGTTAGTTCCTTGAAAATACTCTAAACTGATATCAGGTAACAAAGTTTGTTGTTCTTTTTTAAACAATGCATTTTGGACATCATTCGCTTTTGAAAAATAGTCCAACCCAAGATTTTGATTCGTAGCATTTTGTTGCAAAGCAAGTTTTGTTAAAGGTACATCAACAATATCAATAGCATCAATTTGAACCACACTTTTTAGTTGTTCTTTTGCCAATTCCACTTCTTGCAAAGTTTGTTTATACAAAGTTTGCAATTGTTTTTGTTTGGATTTTGCAGTAATCATTTCTAAATAATTGGTTTCACCCAATTGAAATCTACGTTCCGATTTTTTTGCAAAATCTTGATACAAACTATCTAAATATTGATATGTTTTTGCTTTATTTTTAGCATAATTCAGTTGATAAAAATGCGTAGTAACTGCTTTTTCTAACTGATTTTTGGTGATATTATAGTTGGCTTGTTCTAAATTAGCTTGGGCTTTTTTCACCTTTTTATCAGCAAAATAGAATGTTGGAAATTTAAAGTCTTGCGCAATGCCAAAAACACGAATTGGAAAATTATTGATAGCCAAATTATTCTCATCATAACTATAATACACACTCGTTTTGTCAATTTCAAAAGCACTCGAAATCAATGCTTTTTCTTCTTCAACTTTAGACAGTGAGGCTTTTAAACCCGAATTATTTTTTATGGCTACG
>JANREL010000145.1:0-6612 GCA_030758355.1 Polaribacter sp. | reverse complement strand
CTACAACTACAGTCGCTAAAGGACGTTGAACTTCAGCACCTGCGTTTGTTGAAATAGCCATAGGTAAAAATCCTAAAGCAGCAGCAGCTGCAGTTAAAACTACAGGACGTAATCGTTCTTTAGTTCCTTTTTTGATGCGTTCTTCAATATCTTCAATGCCTTCTTCTTTGAGTTCTTTGAAATGTTCAATCAACACAATTCCGTTTAAAACAGCAATTCCAAAAAGGGCAATAAATCCAACTCCTGCAGATATACTAAAAGGTAAATCACGCATCCATAATAAAAAAACACCTCCAACTGCCGAAAGTGGAATGGCTGAATATACCAATAAAGCTTCTTTTATGGAGTTAAAAGCGAAGTATAACAGTAAAAAAATCAATGTCAGAGCAATGGGAACAGCTATCATCAATCTTGCTTTTGCACTTTGTAAATTTTCAAATTGTCCCCCATAAGTAATGCTGTAACCAGAAGGTAATTTCAATTTTTCATTGATAATTTTCTGAACATCATCAACTACAGATTGTAAATCTCTTTCACGTACATTGATTCCTACAACAATTCTACGTTTTGTATCATCTCTTGAAATTTTTGCAGGACCAGTAGTATATTTGATAGTTGCCAATTCACTCAAAGGGACTTTATTTCCATTAGGTGTATCAACATATAAATTTTGCAAACTTTCTAAGTTTTGACGTTGATCATTGTCAAACCGAATTGCCAAATCAAATCGTTTTTCACCTTCAAAAACATTTCCAACAACACTTCCTGCAAAACCCATTGTTATCAATTGATTGATGTCTGCAATATTCAATCCATAACGTGCAATTTTACTTCGGTTATAAGTAACGCTCATTTGTGGCAATCCTTCTACTTTTTCAACAATAATGTCTGATGCACCAGGAACTTTTGATATTAAACTTTTAATTTCCTCTGCTTTTGCAGCTAAAATGGATAAGTCTTCTCCGAAAATTTTTACAGCAACATCTGCTCTTACACCAGTAATGAGCTCGTTGAAACGCATTTCAATAGGTTGTGTAAATTCAATTTCCAATCCTGGAATCACTGCTAATGCTTCTTTAAATTTATTTGCCAATTCGTCTTTACTTTCGGCACTTGTCCATTCACTTTTTGGCTTTAGCTTGATAATTACATCACTTTCTTCCATTGACATTGGATCTGTTGGAACTTCTGCAGCACCAATTCTACTCACAACTTGATCAACTTCTGGGAAGTTTTTCAATAAAATTTGTTCAATTTTAGTCGTTGTTTCGATTGTTTTTCTCAAAGAAGTTCCTGTTTTTAAAACCGGTTGAATTACAAAATCACCTTCATCTAGGGTTGGTACAAATTCTCCCCCCATTCTACTGAACAGAAAAACACTTGTTGCAAGTAGAAAAATAGCGATAGAAACTACTGCTTTTTTATGAGCTAAAGCCCAATGAATAGAGGGTTTGTAAAAATGATTCAACAATTTCATCAAACGAACAGAAATGTTGTTTTTACCAGGTTTGTCAGGTTTTAAAAAGAGTGATGAAACTACAGGAACATAGGTTAAACATAAAACCATAGCGCCAACCAACGCAAAACTAAATGTCATTGCCATTGGTTTGAACATTTTTCCTTCAACACCACTTAAAGATAAAATTGGGATGAAGACAATCAATATAATGAGCTGTCCAAAAATGGCAGAATTCATCATTTTCGAAGCACTTTTTAGGGTGATTTTATCTACTTCGTCCTGTTTTTTTTCTTTGGATAAAAGGCCTAATATTTCACTTTCTCTCATGATTCGAAAGGCAATAAACTCAACAATAATAACGGCTCCATCAATGATAATTCCGAAATCTATAGCGCCTAAACTCATCAAATTGGCATCAACACCAAACAAATACATCAAGGAAATTGCAAATAATAAACTAAGTGGAATTACGGATGCTACTACCAATCCAGACCGTAAATTTCCAAGTAACAAAACCACTACAAAAATTACAATTAGCGATCCTAAAACAAGGTTTTCTGAAACTGTAAATGTCGTTTTTCCAATCAATTCACTACGTTCTAAAAAAGGATTTATATACACTCCTTGGGGCAAAGAATTTTGAACTTCAGCAACACGCTCTTTAACTGCATCAATAATTTGTTTTGAATTTCCGTCTTTCAACATCATGATTTGTCCCAAAACTTTTTCGCCTTCACCATTTCCGGTGATAGCTCCAAAACGGGTGGCACTGCCAAAACCAACTTTGGCAACATCTTTTATATAGATAGGATTTCCATCATTTTTCACTACGATATTTTCGATATCTTCAAAGTTTTTTACCAAACCTTCTCCTCGAATAAAAAAAGTTTCATTGGTTTTTTCGATGTAACCACCACCAGCAACACTATTGTTTTTTTCTAGGGCTGTAAAAATATCAGCAATGGAGATATTCATGGCAACCAATTTTTTTGGATTGATAGCAACTTCGTATTGTTTTAAATATCCACCCCAAGTATTTACTTCAACAACTCCAGGAATTCCTGACAATTGACGACGAACCACCCAATCTTGAATAGTTCTCAAATCAGTTACTGAATAGCGATCTTTGAATTCGGGTTTTACATCTAAAATGTATTGATAAATTTCGCCTAAACCAGTGGTGATTGGACCCATTTCTGGAGTTCCAAAACCTTGTGGAATTTTTTCTGAAGCTGTTTTTATTTTTTCAGCAATCAATTGTCTTGGTAAATAGGTGCCAATTTCATCTGTAAAAATGATGGTTACTACAGATAACCCGAATTTAGAAACAGAACGAATTTCTTCAACTCCAGGCAAATTTGCCATCTCTAATTCTACAGGATATGTGATGAATTGTTCTACATCTTGCGTGGAAAGATTTCGTGAAGTGGTAATCACTTGCACTTGATTGTTGGTAATGTCTGGAACAGCACCAATTGGAATTCTTATTAATGAGAAAAATCCGAAGCCAATAATAATGGCCGTAAAAAGAAAGGTTATCAGTTTATTTTTTAAACTGAATTTGATAATATTTTCTAACATTATACATAATAAATTTAAGAGTTGTAATTATCCAACTATAAAGGAGGAACTATTTTCTAAAATAAATTATGAATATTTTGGTGGTTGAAAAATAGTGGGTTTTTCAAAGGTTGATTCACTTTCTTCGTAAAAAAAGCAAGGTTTTGAAAATACGTTTTTTGGAATCTTCAGTTCAAATTTGTGAGAATTTAATTCTAGAACTGGTGAAATGTGATTGAAATGAGAAATACCTTGTTTAAAAGGTAAGTCATGATGTTCTTGGTGTTGTTTATCTGCTGGAATTTCTCTTTCAATATAATGTTCAATGACAAAGTCGACAAAAGAATCACCATATTTTTCTTGATGCAATTTAGCATGATTTAAAAGTACACTGAGTTTGTCAATGTCTTTAAAATCAATGTGTAAACTTTGTAAAAGTACTAAGTTTGTTAATATGATTGCGATTGTTTTCATCTTTGGATATACAATATTAGATATTTTTTTCTGATAAAAAATTATAACCTTGTTAATTTAATTTTAAAAGACGGCTCTCAATTGCACATTTCCCGTATGAATTGTTTTCGAATTTTCACTTTTTCTTCCCAAATAATTCAATTGCAGATTTAAAAATGAATTTAATTTTTTATTAAACAATACATTCCACGTATAGTTTTTGCCAGCTTGCAAACCTTCTAACATTTGGTATGCAACAGGCGAATTCGCACTTCCTGTAAAATCGTTTAAAAACATTGTTACATTAGCAGATATTTGATTGCTATTTTCACCTATGTAAAAATATTCCAACCCAAATTTTTGCTGTTGTAATTGTTCTAAATTTTGGATGTTATTTTGCTTATTTTTAAAGTGATAAAATGCGGAAAACCTATTGTTTTGACTGTATAAAAAACTGATTTTTGGTTCAATTTCATAGGAATTAATTTCATAATTTCTATCGTCAAAATTTTCTGTGGTTAAGTCATTATTCGTGAGTTTTCCTGACACATCAATCAACCAAAAATTGGCAAATTTATGTGCATAATCCAATTGATGTAATGAAATACTATTTTCTTGATTGCCAATTAAATATTGTTGTTTTAAACGTGAATCTCCATAGGTAAAAGTCACACTGTGATTTTGCAAATCTTTATGATAAAACAAGCTATTTTTAAAGTTGTAATTCAATCCAATAAGCGCATCAGTATTCATATCAAAAGGGTTTAATTGGAAGGTGTTTCCTGTGCGTTCCTGCTCGTTTTCAACGGTTAAAAAAGTGCTGTTGTAAAAGAGAGAAATCAGTTTTTTCAATCCTGATTTTACAGCCCAATTTTTCGGATTTATAGCGATTGTTTGCTTAAAACTTGCCTTTTGTGTGGCCAAAAATCGCAAGTTGGGTTTTGGTAAACGCAAATATTCAGCTTGATCTTGAAATTGTGCAATTTCAAATTCATTAAAATCCTGAATTCCATCATTATTATAATCAATCCAGGTATAAAATCCCAAACCAGGTTCTGTTTTTACATAGATAAAATCTTGTCTAGCAACATTGCCTGAAGAAGTTTCGTAAATCGTAGATAAATTGATAAAACTATCAAATAGTTTCTGACTAAAAACAATTCTTGAATTCAGTGTTTTTTCGTCTTCTGTAAAACTATTTTCAGTGATTCTATAATTCGCAAAAATGCTCAAATTCGTTTGTTTACTTTTGATGAGCTTGCTATCAATATAAAAAGTTTTTCGGTTGTTGATTTCTGCAAATTGATTGGATTTGATACTATCATTTGTGCGATAATTGACACCAAATTTTGTAAAAATTCCTGTGGTGTCTCCAACTCCCAAATACCCTTCATATTCTTTAAAACGATGACTTGTATTGACAAATTCGTTACTATTGATATCTTTTCTTGAGTTATTTTCGAAGTTTACAAAACTGCCAATCCATGATTTTTGGAAACGATGTTCAATGGTAGCTTTTGCCACATAAAAGGAATTGTCTTCGAGTGTTGAGGTGTTTGTAAGAAAACTTCCTTTTCCTGAAAAAGTAGTATTTTTTAGCTTGAATTTTGCCTGAATTTCATTTTTATTTCCCTTAAAAGCAGCTGTATATTGCAAGTTTTCATATTTATACAACAACAAATGTTGTTCATTTTTTTGCAATAAAACTTCTGATTGAAAAAAGTTTTTGGTGGGTGTATTTGTTAAAATATTCCATTCTCTGTTAAATTCGATAGGTTCCCAACGTTGAATGGTTTGGAAATTTCGTTGCACAAACTGATGATTGATAGTGCTTTTTAACTGCCATTTTTTATCAATATAGGTTTGTTGCCAACCAATTGTTGCTGCAATAGCTACATTTTCATTATCATCAACACTAGAGAATAAATTTTTATCATTGTTTGAAACTGCTATTTCAGTATTTAATTTTGTTTTTTCTGTTGGAGTAAAATCAGATTTTACCACAAAAGCTTGCATTTTATTAGGTGGAATCAATCGAATAATTGGACTAAAATCTCCTTTATTTATGCCAACAAACATAAAAATATTTCCAATGGCAGTGGTTCTATCTAACTGATAATTACCATTATTTTGACCAACATTAGAGAAACTCACAAAGTACAATTCATCACTTGGATTTGTAGAATATTCAAAGATTTCAGTTGCTCCTTGCAGAGTTTTTTTATACAAAATTTTATTGTCATCAAAAGTGTCCAGAAATGCACTTTCTGCAATCATTTCTGCAACATTGTTGCCTGCATTTGCTAAAATTTCTTTTTGTTCGTTGGTTAAACTTTGTTGTAAAGGTTGGTTTTTCGCATCATTTTCTGAGTAGAAAAATCCACTTATTGCAATCTTTTCACTTTGATAAGAAGCTTCTTCAAAGGTCACAAATCGTGTGTAATTGCGTTCAGCATATTGAAATTCGACCGTAATCCGCATGTCATTTGTAATTGGAAAAGTGGTGTTGAAAATGATTTCTCCCAAATTGTAATTGATGATATAATCTTTGTTTTCACCTCTTTTTATTTGAATTCCATTTACAAAAACACGTTCACTTCCTTCAATTATTAAAATAACGGCTTCGTTATTAGCGCCAAAAAGTTTGTAAGGACCTTGATTTCCTTCAGTAGCAGTAAATCGAAAATTGTTAAATTTTCCTCTTACAACTGCACCAGAAGCAGCCACTTTAAAATTGTCATTAATATTCGCTTGCACTTGCAAACCCGAGATTTGTTTGTTAATGGGCATGAACAAACTTTCAGTGTTTTCTAGTGCAATATCACCCGCTTTTACACGCCAATTTTTGCTGTAAATTTCAATAAAAATACGATCAAAATCAGTTAAATTTTGAGAATATCCATTTTGTTGAATGGGAATATTGGTATCGAAAATTTTTGCTCGCAAACTGATATTTTCTGATAATTTTCCTGAAATTTCTAAATCCAAAGAAGCATTGGTTACCGCATTTTGATTATTCCCTGAAGTAACCCCTCTTGTGATAAATCCGCGTGTTTGCAACCCTTCAAAAAGTACGACTTCTGAATTTTTTTTATTGGTGGTTAAACTATATAAAACGCCATCGTTATTGATGTTTGGTA
>JANREL010000144.1 GCA_030758355.1 Polaribacter sp. | reverse complement strand
TTAATAGTAACTGGACAAGAAAGTGATGACAAAGGAACATTTACGTTGAGTGGTACAGTAGATGTTTATGGTACAACAAACTTTACAAGCGCATCAGGTACACCAGGCATTTTAATTGCAAATCCAGAAAATGCAAACGCTTTTGGTTTGGGATTTGCTAATACTATTTTTGCTTATGAAAAAGGAAAAGCCGGAGTTGTTGCTGATTTAGCATTTGGTCCTAGAGCAGATGATGCAAATTTAGCAGGTGCCATCAATCAATTGTATGTTTATTATAATTTGAGTGATAAAGTTACAATTACAGCTGGACAATTCAATACTTTTTTAGGGTATGAAGTAATTTCACCATCTGCTAATTTTCATTACACAGTATCTTATTTATTTAATGCAGGCCCTTTTTCACACACGGGAGTAAAATTGAACTATGCTGCATCAGAGGATTTATCTTTTATGTTAGCGGTAACAAATGCACATGCATTAACAAGTGCTGATGGTAACTTTGCTGACGCTACTCAATTAGGCGCTCAAATAGGCTACAAAGGACAGTATTTGAATTTTATTTCTGGAGCCATTGATGCTGCATCTGCAAAAGATTGGTTGTTTTTGGATTATACTGGCGGATTTGACTTGTCTGATACATTTTATTTAGGAATCAATGGTGCTTATGCAAATTCTAATGATGATGATGCGGGCTATAAAGGGGTTGCTTTATACTTACAAAACAAATTTTCTGATAAATTCGCATTAGGCTTAAGACCTGAGTTTTTTACATCAACCTCTGGAGGTGTTGACTCAAATGTTTCAGCTTTCACTTTAACTTCTAATGTTAACTTAACAGAAAACTTAAAATTCATCACTGATTTAAGATTTGATTCATCAAAAGACGGAATTATTGAAGCTTTTCCAATGAAAGACAACACGTCTACATTGACACTTGCTGCAGTATATTCTTTCTAAAAAATAGTACCAAAAAAGAAAAACTAACTAAAAATTTACACAATGGGTTTATTATTATCAATAATTCAAGAAACAACTGCAACAGTGGATATTGCTGCTGAGGTTGAGAAAATAAACGGAGACATGGGAATGCTTTGGATGCTTTTAGCAGGTATTTTAGTATTCTTCATGCAAGCAGGATTCTTCTTAGTAGAATCTGGAATGACAGATTCGAAAAATGCGGTTAATATTGCTATGAAAAACTTCTTAGACATTGCTGTAGGATCTTTAGCCTTTTGGTTTGTAGGATACTCTTTTATGTATGGCTCTGATGCTTTTATGGGTGTTTTCCACTGGAGTGGATTTACATTTTCACAAGGAGCTGCAGATTTATTTTTCCAAACCGTTTTTGCCGCAACAGCTGCAACAATTGTTTCTGGAGCTATTGCAGGGAGAACAAAATATACTACATATGCTATTTTCAGTATTGTATTGACTGCTATTATTTATCCAATTGCAGGTGGTTGGGAATGGAATGGAGGATGGTTGAATAATACTGACGGAATCATGCCAGCAGAATTCATTGACTTTGCAGGATCATCAATTGTTCACTCTGTAGGTGGATGGGCAGCTTTGGTTGCTGCTTGGATGGTAGGTCCAAGAATTGGAAAATACTTAGATGGAAAACCTGTTGAAATGCATGGACATAATCAAATGTATGCTACTTTAGGGGTATTTATCCTTTGGTTAGGGTGGTTTGGTTTTAACGGTGGATCGCAATTAGCTTGGGGTGGTGATGATGCAGTTGCTGCTTCACAAGTAGTGTTGGTTACCAATTTAGCAGCTTCAGCAGGTGCTATTGCAGCCTTGGTATTTACATGGATTAAAAATGGAAAACCAAATTTAGGAATGACTTTAAATGGTGCGCTTGCTGGTTTGGTTAGTATTACAGCAGGTTGTGGAAATATGACTGAAAGCGGTGCTGTTTTAGCTGGTTTGATTGGTGGTATCTTAGTTGTTTTATCAATGGGCTTTATCGAAAAAACATTGAAAATTGACGATGCAGTTGGTGCAATTTCTGTACATGGAGTAGCAGGGGCTTGGGGTACATTGGCAATCGGGCTTTGGGGAGTTGATGGAGATACAGGAATTGGCCTTTTTAATGGTGGTGGTGCAGCACAATTGGGCGCACAAGCTATTGGTGTTGTTGCTTATGCAGTATGGGCTATTGTACTTTCATTTGTATTCTTATACATCATCAAAGTTATATTTGGTGGATTGAGAGTAACAGAAGAAGAAGAAATACAAGGTCTTGATATCTCAGAACACGGATCTATTGCTTATCCAGGAAAAAGAGTAAGAGAAATTGAATAAAAATTAGTTTAGTTATTATTTTTATGCAAATCACATGGCTTTACATGCCATGTGATTTTTGTTGAGAAAAAATACTATTTTCACATCGTTTAAAAATCTTAATATTTATTAAAATGAAAAAAATAGAAGCAATCATCAGAAAATCTAAATTTTCAGAAGTAAAAGAAGCTTTGCACAACGTTGGCGTTAATTTCTTCTCTTATTGGGACGTTACAGGTTTGGGTAACGAAAAAGAAGGTCACGTTTATAGAGGCATTAGCTACAGCACAAGCGATATTCAAAGACGTTATTTATCAATCGTTGTAAATGATGATTTTGAGGACGTCACAATAAATGCCATTTTAAAATCCGCTTCAACTGGAGATATTGGCGATGGAAAAATATTTGTAAGTGATATCAAAGAAGCTTACAGAATAAGAACAGAAGATAAAGGAGGACAAACTTTAAACTAAATATTAAAAAAAATGGAATTACTTACAATCAATAATGTATGGATGATGATCTGTACAGCACTCGTTTTCTTTATGCATCTTGGATTTTCTCTTTTAGAAATTGGGTTAACAAGACAAAAAAACACGATCAATATTTTATTTAAGAATGTCTTCATCATTACTATTGGATTACTTTTATACTGCCTTGTTGGTTTTAATTTAATGTATCCAGGTTTCGCAGAAGGTTCTTCAGGAATTTTTGGATTTTCAGGATTTGGACTCTCAGCACCACTTACAGAAGCTGGAGCGCTTGATTTAACATACAATAGCGGGTATACTTACTGGACAGACTTCTTATTTCAGGGAATGTTTGCAGCCACTGCCGCAACTATTGTATCAGGTGCAGTTGCCGAAAGAATGAAAATACTTCCTTTTTTAATTTTCACCATTATTTATGTAGGATTGGTTTATCCAATCGCAGGTTCTTGGAAATGGGGTGGTGGATTTTTACAACAATTAGAAACTCCTTTTTATGACTTTGCTGGCTCTACCTTAGTACACTCTGTAGGTGGTTGGGCAGCCTTAGTTGCTGTTTGTTTATTAGGGGCAAGAATCGGAAAATTCAAAAACGGAAAAATTCAAGCAATTCCTGGCCACAATATTCCATTAGCAACAGCAGGTGTATTGATCCTATGGTTGGGTTGGTTTGGTTTTAATGGTGGATCAGTACTTTCTGCCGACGCAGAATTAACGTCGTTAACTTTAGTAACTACAAGTTTGGCTGCTGCTGCAGGTGGAGTAATAGCATCGTTAATTTCAACAATTTTATATAAGAATTTAGATTTAACCATGTTTTTGAATGGTATTCTTGGAGGATTGGTAGGAATCACAGCTGGAGCAGATCAAATGTCTCCTACAGATGCCATAATCATTGGTGCAATTGCAGGAATTATTATTGTTTTTGCTGTTAGCTTGATTGACAAATTAAAACTTGACGATCCAGTTGGAGCCATTGCTGTTCACCTAGTTTGCGGAATTTGGGGAACCTTAGCGGTAGGCCTTTTTGGAAATTTAGCAAGTGTTGATCAATTCATCAGTCAATTAATAGGTGTTGGTTCGTATGCAGTATTTTGTATTGTAACCTCATTTATCATCATATTTACCCTGAAAAAAACAATGGGTATTAGAGTTAGTGAAAAAGAAGAATTAGAAGGGTTGGATGCTCATGAACATGGAATGGGTGCTTATCCAGACTTCCGTTTGAACGAACATTAAACCAACAACTTATCATTTTTAAACATCCTTAAAAGTATTTTTTAAGGATGTTTTCTTGTTTTTGTGAATTTGATAATTAAAGCCACTTAAAATATAAATTATATATTTTTAATAGTATAATTTTATTTTCATTGTAAAAGTTATATTATAGGGTCGAAAAGAATACATTTTATTTAATTAAATGTATATTTTTGTGCAAATAATTTAATTAATACATGGAGAAACAAGGCTTATATTCCCCTGAATTTGAACACGAAAATTGCGGTGCAGGATTCATTTGTAACCTTAATGGAGATCGAACTAACCAAATCATTCATGATGCGCTAGAAATACTCGTAAAACTAGAACACAGAGGTGGCGTTAGTGCAGATGGAAAAACTGGTGATGGTGCTGGATTATTAATCGATATTCCACATGATTATTTTAAACGCGTTTGTGATTTTTTCATTCCAAATCCACGAGAGTATGCAGTAGGAATGGTGTTTTTACCAAAAATTTCAAATCAATATAATTTTTGCAAAAGTGTTTTTGAAAAAGAAATCAAAGCACAAGGACTAACTATTTTGGGTTGGAGAAAAGTTCCTGTTGATTCTTCTCAATTAGGCGAAATTGCCTTAGCCTCAGAGCCCGTAATCGAACAAATTTTTGTTGGAAAAACGGGTGATATTTCTGAAGCAATTTTCAAAGCAAAATTATATGCTGCCAGAAAAATTGCAGAACACACCATCACCAATTCTAAAATCTCTGAAAGTCATTATTTTTATATTTCAAGTTTTTCAATCACAACGATTATCTACAAAGGCATTATCATGCCCGAAGATATAGGTCCTTATTATTTAGACCTCCAAGAAGCTGATTTGGTAACTCGTTTAGCATTGGTGCATCAACGTTTTTCAACCAACACAATGCCCACTTGGGAATTGGCGCAACCATTTCGTTTGCTATGTCAAAATGGAGAAATCAATACTTTGAAAGGAAACGTAAGTAGAATGCGTGTGCGTGAAGAAATCATGAAAAGTGAAGTTTTTGGTCCGCAAATGGAAAAATTATTTCCCATCATTTTACCCGGAAAATCAGATTCTGCTTCCATGGACATGGTCGTGGAATTATTGACTCATACAGGACGTTCTTTACCAGAAATTATGATGATGATGATTCCTGAAGCCTGGGAAAAACATCAAACAATGTCTCCAGAAAAAAAGGCATTTTATGAATACAATGCCTGTATCATGGAACCTTGGGATGGTCCTGCATCTGTCCCTTTTACAGACGGAGATTATGTTGGAGCACTTTTAGATAGAAATGGTTTAAGACCATCAAGATATACTGTTACAAAAAGTGGAAAACTCATCATGTCTTCCGAAATTGGAGTGGTTGATATTGATCCATCTGATATTTTAAAACACGGACGTTTAGAGCCTGGAAGAATGTTTTTGGTGGATATGAACGAAGGAAGAATCATTGAGGATGAAGAAATTAAAAACAAAATCGTTACAGAAAGACCTTATAAAGAATGGTTGGATAAAACACGTCTGCATTTGAGAGATGTGCCTTACACCAACGAAACATGTCCAATAGAAACCATTGATATCAAAACCAGACAGCGTTTATTCAATTATACATTTGAAGATATTCAAGAAGTAATTACACCTATGGCTCAAAAAGCAAATGAAGCTTTGGGTTCCATGGGAACAGATACTCCATTAGCTGTTTTATCAGACAGACCACAGTTGATTTACAATTATTTCAAACAATTATTTGCGCAAGTAACCAATCCGCCTTTGGATGGAATTCGTGAACAAATTGTAACTGATATTAGTTTAAATCTCGGAAAAGACCGTAATATTTTTAGCATCACGCAAAGACAATGTAGAAAATTACGCATTCAAAATCCTGTGATTTCCAATGCTGATTTAGAAAAAATTCGCAGCATTCAAATTGAAAGTTTTAGAGCAGAAACCATTCAAATGTTATATCCAAAAGCAGAAGGGTTGAATGGCTTGGAGAATGCACTTGACAATATCATCACACAAGTAGAAAAAGCGTTGGAACGAAAGAAGAACATCATTATCTTATCTGATAGAGGTGTTTGTCAAGAATTCGCACCAATTCCAGCTTTATTAGCCTGTTCGTATGTAAATCACCAACTGAATCGTTTACGTAAACGTTCCTATTTTGATATCATTATTGAATCTGCTGAACCACGTGAGCCACATCATTTTGCTACCTTATTTGGTTATGGCGCAAGTGCCATCAACCCATATATGGTCAATGAAATTATCAGAAAGCAGGTGACAGATGGATTTATAACAGGTATTGATGAACAAAAAGCGGTTGATAATTTCAACAAAGCGATTGGAAAAGGAATCCTGAAAATCATGAACAAAATCGGAATTTCTACATTGCATTCTTATAGAGGTTCTCAAATTTTTGAAATTGTTGGATTCAATTCTCCGTTTGTAGAAAAATACTTTCCTTATACGACATCAAGAATCGAAGGAATTGGTTTGTATGAAATTGAAAAAGAAATTCACGAACGCTACAAACAAGCGTATCCAAACAATACGATTGATAAAAAATTAGGCTTAAATATTGGAGGTGATTACAGATGGAGACGAAATGGTGAACGCCATTTATTCAATCCAACAACCATCTCTAAATTACAGCAAGCTGTCCGATTGAGTGATCAAGCAAGTTATGACGTGTATGCAAAAGCCATTAATGAGCAAGCTGAAAACTTAATGACAATTAGAGGTTTGTTTGAGTTCACGAATTTAGATCCCATCTCAATCGACGAAGTAGAACCTTGGACAGAAATCGTAAAACGTTTTAAAACAGGTGCCATGTCTTACGGGTCTATTTCCAAAGAGGCGCATGAAAATTTAGCAATCGCTATGAACAGAATTGGAGGAAAATCTAATTCTGGTGAAGGTGGAGAACACAGAGAGCGTTTTCAAAAAGATGCTAATGGAGATAGTAGAAATTCTGCCATCAAACAAGTAGCTTCTGGACGTTTTGGTGTAACTTCTCATTATTTAGCAAATGCAAGAGAAATTCAGATTAAAATGGCTCAAGGCGCAAAACCTGGTGAAGGCGGACAATTACCTGGCGAAAAAGTATTGCCATGGATTGCAAAAGCACGAAACTCAACTCCTTTTGTAGGATTGATTTCTCCTCCTCCTCATCACGATATTTATTCCATTGAAGATTTAGCACAACTTATTTTTGATTTAAAAAATGCCAATCGTGAAGCTAGAATCAATGTAAAATTGGTTTCAGAAGTAGGTGTTGGGACTATTGCTGCAGGTGTTGCCAAAGCAAAAGCAGATGTCGTTTTGATTTCCGGATATGATGGAGGAACAGGAGCTTCTCCCCTAACTTCCCTAAAACATGCAGGCTTGCCCTGGGAGCTTGGATTAGCTGAAGCACAACAAACATTAGTTCTCAATAATTTGAGGAGTAGAATTGTGGTGGAATGTGATGGACAGTTAAAAACGGGACGTGATGTTGCGATTGCAGCATTGTTAGGTGCAGAAGAATTTGGTTTTGCGACCGCCCCTTTGGTTGCCTCAGGGTGTATCATGATGCGAAAATGTCATCTCAATACTTGTCCTGTTGGAATTGCAACTCAAGACAAAGAATTACGTAAAAATTTCAAAGGAACTCCAGAGCATGTAATCAATTTCTTCTACTACATTGCTGAAGAATTACGTGGAATTATGGCGCAATTAGGTTTCAGAACTTTGGAAGAAATGGTGGGACAAACGCATAAAATCAATGCTAATAAAGCCATCAAACACTACAAAGCGAAAGGATTGGATTTGTCAAATATTTTGCACAGACCCTCTTCATACAGGACCAGAATTGTAAGAAATACGGAACAACAAAACCATAATTTGGATAACGTATTGGATTTTACAATTCTAAAAGATTCTCACAGAGCATTGTATAGAAAAGAGAAAATGACATTGACATATCCAATCAAAAATACAAATCGTGCAGTTGGAGCTATTGTAAGTAATGAAATCTCTAAAATTTATGGCTATCAAGGATTGCCAGAGGACACATTAAACATCAATTTTACGGGGTCTGCAGGACAAAGTTTTGGTGCATTTAGTGCATTTGGGATGACGTTCACACTCGAGGGAAATACCAATGATTACCTTGGAAAAGGATTGTCTGGCGCTAAACTCATTATAAAAAAACCAGCCACAGCAGATTTCGTTGCTGAAGAAAATATCATTGTAGGAAATGTTTGTTTATTTGGAGCTGTAAATGGCCAAGCGTATATCAATGGAATTGCTGGCGAACGTTTCGCCGTAAGAAATTCAGGAGCTATTGCAGTTGTCGAAGGCGTTGGAGATCATTGTTGTGAATATATGACTGGAGGAAAAGTAGTCGTATTAGGAAAAACAGGAAGAAATTTTGCAGCTGGAATGAGTGGAGGAATCGCCTATGTTTTTGATCCTCAAAATAAATTTGTAAACGGACTTTGCAATACAGAAAGTATCGAATTTGAGACAATTTCTGAAGATGATGAGAACGATTTAAAAATGTTGATTCATACACATTATCAATATACCAATAGTCAAAGAGCTAAGTATTTACTTGATAATTGGCAAGAAAATATTTCTAAATTCGTAAAAGTAATGCCAACTGAATATAAAAAAGCATTGAAAAGATTAGAAACCGAAGAAGAACTTTTTGAAGAATTAACAATAGCATAATGTCATGGGTAAAGTAACAGGATTTAAGGAATTTGAAAGACAAGATGAGACCTACGTTCCAGTAGAAGAACGCGTAAAACATTATAAAGAATTTACAGTACCTCTTTCTGAAGTGCAAATAAAAAAGCAAGGGTCACGTTGCATGGATTGTGGCATACCATTTTGTCATAGTGGTTGTCCGCTTGGAAATTTAATTCCTGATTTTAACCACATGGTACATCAAGGAGAATGGCAAAAGGCCTCATGGATATTACATTCTACGAATAATTTTCCTGAATTCACAGGAAGATTATGTCCTGCACCTTGCGAAAAATCATGTGTATTAGGATTGATTGAAGACCCTGTATCTATCGAAAATATTGAAAAAAATATTGTAGAACAGGCTTTTAAAGAAGGATGGATAAAACCACAACCACCAAAAACGAGAACAGGAAAAACAATTGCTGTTATTGGATCTGGTCCAGCAGGATTAGCTGCAGCTCAACAATTGAATAGAGCAGGTCATTTGGTGACTGTATTTGAAAGAGATGATGAAGTTGGTGGATTGTTACGTTATGGAATTCCTAATTTTAAAATGGAAAAAGAAATCATTGATAGACGTATCACTATTTTAAAAGCAGAAGGTATTGAATTTATAACCAATATAAATGTAGGCGTAAATTATCCTGTAAAAGAATTAAAATCATTTAACGCTATTGTTCTTTGTGGCGGTGCTAGTGAAAAACGTAGTTTACCTACACCCGGAATTGATGCAGATGGCGTTGTACAAGCTATGGACTTTTTAACACAACAAACCAAAGTATTGTTTGGAAAAAAAGTTGAAAATCAAATCATGGCTACAGACAAAAATGTGATTGTAATTGGTGGCGGAGATACAGGATCAGATTGTATTGGAACATCCAACAGACATGGAGCAAAATCCGTTGTGAATTTTGAAATCATGCCAAAACCACCAGGACATCGTTCTGCAGCAACACCTTGGCCTTTTTGGCCATTACAATTAAAAACTTCTTCATCACATGAAGAAGGTGTTGAACGTAATTGGTTAATAAATACGAAAGAATTCATTAAGGATGAAAACAATAAATTAATTGCATTAAAAACAGTGAATGTAGAATGGAAAATGGTACCTGGAGAGCGTCCTCAATTAATAGAAATTGAAGGAACAGAAAAAATATGGCCTTGTGAATTGGCACTATTGGCTTTAGGATTTACAGGACCAGAGAAAACATTGGCAGAAAAACTTGGCATTGAAATAGATAGCAGATCTAATTACAAGGCTGATTATGGAAAATACCAAACCAATGTTCCGAATATTTTCACTGCTGGAGATATGAGAAGAGGACAATCATTAATTGTTTGGGCAATTTCGGAAGGAAGAGAAGCTGCAAGACAAGTAGATATCTACTTAATGGGAAAATCTGAATTACCATCCAAAGATATTGCTGGAGATTTAGTAGCGATGTAAAATACGTTATAAATCAATGAAAAGAAGGCTGTTCAATTATCACAACGTAGATATAGTAACCTAGCATGGAAGTAAAGTTAAGCGAAAAAGTTTAATTGTAACAGTATGAAGCGTAAGAGATAAATTTACGCTCCAGCTTTTAAGATAAAAGCGGAAGAACTGAGCAATAACTATTTATACTATGAAAATGTCGCTTAACTTAAATTCCTAATTTTATTTGCATATCCAAATCAATAGAAACTTCAAAAAACGTACCTCTACCTCTCCTCATTAAAAAATACTTTATAATACATCATTTTTTTCTCCTCATCATAGCCTCTTTCTAAGTATTCTGAAGCGGCATCTGGCGCATCAACATCGAGTTTGATGACAAAATGAGTATCTAATTTGATTTCTGTTTTTAGTTTGTTTTTCTCTTTTTTTAAGACAACTTCTGAGATATTGAAATTGTTTCTAATCAGCACATCATTCAATGTTTCAAAATGTTTTTTATATTCTTCGAATAGCTCCTTTTGTTTGTCATCCTCAAAAAGATCATCCTTAAATTGCTGATAATCAACAGATTCATGTTCTTTAAAATAATCAACAGTACTCGCTAAGAAATCACCTTGCTTATGTTTACCAAATTCTGGTTTGATGACTTCTTCCGAAAACTCTTTGCACAATTCCAAATAGTTTTGTGTATGTGAATTGAAATCATCTGCCAATTTTACTCCTAAGAAATTCTTAATCCAATATTGCGCATCATAATTGTTGTTATCCACAGAAAAAACAATCGTTCCTTGCGTGTCTGAAGTGTTTAAAATCAAACAGCCTTTATCAATTTTTTTGGTTGAAATTCCTTTTTGAACAATCACATCATAACTATTGGCATCATCTAAATAGGTTTGAAAAAAATCGACTTTGTTTTCAATTTTAAAAATTCCAATAGCTTCTGTCAACACTCCATTAAATTCGATTCCTTCTACAAAAGCGACAATCACATCTCCTGTTTTGATTTGGGCAGAATTGGATTGCTCATACAGATGATTTACAATATTTTTTGAAAACGCTACAAACACGTTTTCGTCTTTAAAAATGGCAGCACTATAGTTGTTCAACTCATTCAAACGGACATCTGCATGATGAGAAAATCGGTAACTTTGCGTTACAGACCCAAAAGGTTTCAGCAAAAAACTTTTCATCAAATCATAGCTTTCTTGATCAAAACGAATCGTGTTTTCTGAAAAAACATTGTGTCCGCTATTGAACTTATTAGCTACTTTATGAAGAATGCATTTGGTGATTTCTGCGCGCGTTTTTTGAATCATTTTCTGAAAATTTTAGATCGTAAAAGTACTAGAAGTTTTGGGAAATAAAGTAATTTTTGAGTCCAAAAAAAGGATTTACAATTCCAATTTTAATTGTTCAGGTAACAACTTAAATGATTTTCTGTGATGAATTGTAGCACCAAATTCACGAATGGAATTTCTGTGTTCTACTGTGGGGTATCCTTTGTTTTTACTCCAAAAATACGCTGGAAATTCTTGATGAATTTTTTCCATATAGTCATCTCTATATGTTTTTGCCAAAATGGAAGCTGCTGCAATACTGAGGTATTTTGAATCTCCTTTTACAATCGTTTGATGAGGAATTTGTTGATATTTTCGAAATTTATTGCCATCAACAATGATAAATTCAGGAATGATTTTTAGGCCATCAATGGCACGATGCATAGCAGTGATGGAAGCTTGTAAAATATTGATTTCATCTATTTCATCTTGCATTACGAATGAAACGGCAAAAGAAATAGCATTTTCTTCAATTATTGGACGCAATTCTTGCCGCTTTTTTTCGGATAATTGCTTGGAGTCATCAAGAAATGCATGAGAGAAATCAGGTGGCAAAATCACTGCTGCAGCCACAACAGGTCCTGCTAAGCAACCTCTTCCTGCTTCGTCAGTGCCTACTTCGAGAGAAAAACTACTGAATTTCGGGTGTAACATTTTACAAATTAACAGCTTTCGTCAAAATTAAAGGTAATTATTTTCGTTTAATTATTTTACATTTGCTCTTACTGATGATTATGATGAACCAAAAATTAATTTATCCTTTTTTACTGCTCATCTTCACGATACAATCTGTTTTTGGGCAACGAAAATTGAGTGGAAACGAAAAAAGCGAAAACATCACCATTGGCATGGATGGCAGGATTGATACGCTATCAAATACAGGTTCTACAAAAGTTATTTTATCAGGCAAAACGAAATATACAGATTACAAAATTTTCTCTCACAAACGAGATACTTCTTATATTGACACTACACTTAGCATCAAAAAAGAATACCTTTTCAATTATTTGCGAAAAGATAATTTTGAATTATTACCTTTTCATAATCAAGGTCAAACATTCAATAATTTAGCCCATAATTTTAGCAATATGAGTCATTTTCCTGATATTGGTTTCAGAGCAAAACAAGTCAGTTATCTTGAAATTGAAGACATCAAATATTACGAAGTTCCCACGCCAACAACCGAAATTACCTACAAAACAGGGATGCAACAAGGGCAAGTTGTAGATGCTATTTTTACCTTAAATTTCTCTAAAAGATTCAATGTTTCCATGTCTTATAAAGGCTTGCGTTCTTTGGGGGCATACAGAAGAGCATTGGTAAGTAATGGTAATTTTAGAGGTGCTTTTCACTACCGAACTCAAGAAAATCAATACGAAATTAGAGGTCACATTACCACACAAGATTTTTTTCATCAAGAGAATGGTGGATTGACAGCAAATGCACTTCAAAATTTCATCAATGAAAATCCAAATTTTGAACAACGCCAGCGTTTAGATGTGAATTTAAATGATGCTGAAAGTCAGTTTGATGCCACAAGAGTGTATCTAGAACATAGCTACAAACTACTCTCTAGCAAAGATACGTTGAACAATCGTGACTTTGGAAATCTAAAACTTGGACACGTGTTCACAAGTGAAAACAAAAGCTATCGTTTCAATCAAGCAACAACCACAACAGCAATTTTTGGCAGTTCAAATCCCACAAATGCCAAAAGTGGTGAGGCGCTGAGTAAAATTACTGACAACGAGTTCAATCTCGAGTTTAATTCAAAATATGTCTTAGGGCAATTCAAAGCAAAGTTACATCTAACTCAATATGTCTATGGTTATGACACTATTTTGAACTCTAATACTTCTGTCACGAATTTTAAATTTGATGGGAATGCCCTATCATTTGGCGCAGATTGGAATGCAAAAATCAAAAATTTTGAATTGTTTGCAGAGGGAAGAATCACTCCTGGAGGTACAAGAATTTCAGGAAATTTTGTAAAAGGTGCAGCCAGTTTTAAAAAAGACAGTTTGTTTACAGTAACGGGAAGTTTATTATTAAGCTCAAAATCACCGAATTTCAATACGATTTTGCATCAAAGTAAATACGACAATTACAATTGGGAAAATAATTTTAGCAATGTAAATACCCGAGATTTAGGATTTGCGATTGATTCAAAATGGCTGAATGGAAGTTTGAATTTTACCAATATTGACAACTTTACTTATTTTGATGAAAACAGTACAGCGCAACAATTTAATAGTCAAATTACCTATTTGAAAGTAAAAGTAAATCGCGAATTTAAATATTGGAAATTAGCTTTAGACAACACAGTGATGTATCAAAATGTGAGTAATGGAAGCTCGGTTTTTAGAGTCCCTGAGTTTGTTACCAGAAATACGTTTTACTATACTGACTATTGGTTTAAAGGAAAACCGATATTGGTAAATATTGGGGCTACCTTCAAGTATTTTTCCAAATATAAGATGAACGCTTACAACCCATTATTGGCAGAATTTACACTGCAAAATACTGAAGAAATTGGATTTCCCACTGTGGATGTTTTTTTCAACGCACAAGTACGAAGAACCCGTATTTATTTTAAGATTGACAATGTTACTTCTGGATTTTCATCTAAAAACTATTTTTCAGCACCCAATTATCCCTATCGTGACATGACCATTCGTTTTGGATTGGTTTGGAATTGGTTTATTTAATAGCCTACAGGCCAATCCTAAATTCTTCCCAAAATGAAAGCCTTTTAGATTCTTAGCACTCGAAACTTTTGAACTTAAACATTGAATATTAAATCTTTAACCTTGACCTTATAACAATGAAAGAACAACTTAAAAAAAATTGGTCGCTATTTTTAATAGCAAGTTTAACTTTAGGTTTAGCACCTTTCAATCCTCCACACATTGTTGGGAAAATCAAATGGATTATGGGTGGAAATGCCTTTTCGGGTGAATTCGCTATGCAATCTCAAGATTGGTTTGATGTATTGTTGCATGGCTCGCCTTGGATTTTGCTAATCATTTCTATTGTATTGAATCTTTTTAAGAAAAAATAAGTGCTATTTAGACTCTTTTTAAGTAATCATAATACGCTTAAACTTGTATTGAATTCAAACTATTTTAAAAAATTACATACTTGATTATGCTTAAATTTGTAGGTAAATAAATAAGCAAACAATCTTCGGAAAAACTAGAAGTATTTTTGTTTAAAAGAATCTCAAAAACAAAAATGAATACATCAAAAAAAATCCCTGAAGTATCTTTTCTAAAATTTCTGAACCATGCACGTGGTATTTTGCACAACCCACTGCCTTTTCATGCAAAAAACTTTAACACTTTAGGAGATATTTTTCGATTAAATATTGGTCTAGGAAAATCGGTATTGTTTTGCAGAGATGCTGGACTTTTACAACATGCACTTCAAAAAAATCAAAAGAATTATACCAAATCGTATATCCAAACCAAAGATTTGGTAAAATATATTGGCAAAGGATTGTTAACTGCTGAGGGCGAACATTGGCAAAAACAACGAAAGCTGATTCAGCCAGCTTTTCATAAAAGTCAACTTGCCTTATTGGTTGATACCATTCAAAACACCATTTTAGCAGAACTAAGTAACATTAAAACTGGAAAACCAATGGATATTTTTCCTGTTTTTAATGATTTAGCTTTTCAAACGGTGATCAAATCAATTTTCAATATCAACATTTCTGACGAAGATGTGGATTCACTTCAACACACCACAGAAGCTACTCAAAAAATGTTGGTACAAGAACTAAGACAACCTTTTTTGGTTTGGTGGTTCAACCTTTCTGGAAAAACAAAAAAGCACTTAGACTTGACTGAAAATTCGAGAACTATTTTAAAAAGATTGGTGGAAGAACGAAAACAAAGCAACAGCAATCATCATGATTTATTAGACATGCTTTTGAGTGCGACTTATGAGGACGGCACAGGCATGGATGAAAATCAATTGGTAGATGAGATATTGATTTTGTTTGCTGCTGGGCACGAAACCACTTCAAATGCACTTACTTTTACGTGTGAATTGTTGGCACGAAATCCAGAAGCACAATCAAAAATACTATCCGAAATCAAGCAAATAAAAAGCGAATCTTCAGATTGCATGCATTGGATAAAAAATGCGCATTATACAAAATTGGTCATTGAAGAATCCATGCGTTTGTATCCCCCTGCCTATTTTATGGATCGTGTAAATATTGAAGAAGATACTTTTAACGGAATTGTGTTGCCAAAAGGTTCGAATTTGTTGTTTTCGATTTATGAAATTCATCGTCATTCCGATTTTTGGAAACAGCCAAATGAATTTATTCCTGAGCGTTTTTTAGATGAAACCATCAAATTTTCAAAACATTATTTCCCTTTTGGTGCTGGACCTAGAATGTGTATTGGCAATAATTTTGCCATGTATGAGATGATTTTAGCCATTATTGCTTTAGTAGAACAGTTCGAAATTGTTGAAAAGAAAACACCAATTGAAATCAGACCTTTAATTACGTTAAAACCTCACAATGCTATTTTGGAGTTTAGAAATAGGAATTGAAATACACTAAAGTTAACGTATAATTCCTGAGCAAGCCACTCTTCCTCCAGCATTTCCTGTAGGTTGAGTTACAAAATCATCAGGATTTGCGTGCACAATGATACTTTTGTTTAGGATATTTTTTGTTTCGTCATCACAACCAATACACCATTCGTCTGTTTTTAAAGAAATAGTTCCTTTGCCATTTTCATCGGCAGTAAAATTGCCAATATCGCCTTTGTGGTATTCAGCATCGCCCCATTTTCCATGCTTTTTAAATACAGGATTCCAATGACCTCCTGCTGATGTCCCATCTGCAGAAGAACAATCTGACTTTTCGTGTATGTGAATAGCGTGAAGTCCTGGCGTAAGTCCATCCATGATAGCTTCAAAAGTAACAACACCATTTTTTTCAGAAAAAGTAGCCTTTCCTGAAACAGCACTATTGCTTTTTGGCTCTAAATTGATTGTGAGAATAGTTGATTTTGAATCCATTACAGATTTGCAGGCAACCACAACAATAAGGACTAAAGAGAATACAATTAAAAATTTTTTCATGATTTTTTAGTTTTATACCTCAAATATAAGGATAAAAAAGAGACACCTTTTTGTAAAAAAGTTAAATGTCAAAAAAGAAAATTTATTTATCTCTTTTTAAAACTGAAAATAAATAAACGGCTGAAAATCGGAAGAAAATGCTTGATAACAAATCATTCCAATCATTGCTCCCAAAATAATTTTTATAAAAACTGGACTCTTAGCATATAAATTTTCAA
>JANREL010000143.1 GCA_030758355.1 Polaribacter sp. | reverse complement strand
CCATCTATTTTGGATTTGATACTTTCTTCCATGTTTTTTTATGAGATTACTAAAAATTTAACGTCGCAAAGATAGCTATTTTTGAATATCGCAAAATTAAAAATTTGTGAATATTTTTGTTCTAACC
The DNA here is from genome assembly GCA_030758355.1 of Polaribacter sp. Lineage (GTDB taxonomy): Bacteria > Bacteroidota > Bacteroidia > Flavobacteriales > Flavobacteriaceae > Polaribacter. Next base: position 3,129 of record JANREL010000143.1, on the reverse strand, counting down.
CTAATTTTCAATCGATTTCGTGGTGTGGTTTAGGAAGGCAAAAAAATCATCTGAAAAACTCTTTTAAAAACTGTAAATTTGCAATCTAATTTTCGTACAAAATGTTAGACAAAGTAAAAGAATTGATTGTTGAAGTTGGTTATTTTAATGCCTCAACTAAAGAGGAATTAGAAACTTTCAGAATAAAATATCTAGGAAGCAAAGGATTGTTGAAAGATTTGTTTGCCGAGTTTAAAAACGTAGATGCTGATTTGCGCAAAGATTTTGGGCAAGCATTAAATACGCTTAAAAAAACGGCGGAAGATAAAGTCATTGAATTAACCGCAATTCTTGAAAAGTCGGTCGAAGAAAAAACGATTTATGGCGATTTAACAAGACCTTCTGAACCGATTGAATTGGGTTCGCGTCATCCAATATCTATTGTAAAAAATCGAATTATTGAGGTTTTTAACAGAATTGGTTTTACGGTTTCTGAAGGGCCTGAAATTGAAGACGATTGGCATAATTTCTCTGCCTTAAATTTGCCAGAATATCATCCTGCAAGAGACATGCAAGACACTTTTTTTATTGAACAGAATCCAGATATTTTATTAAGAACACATACTTCGTCGGTTCAAGTCCGTTATATGGAGAAAAATCAACCTCCAATCAGAACCATTTCTCCAGGAAGGGTGTTTAGAAATGAAGATATTTCTGCTAGAGCACATTGCATTTTTCATCAAGTAGAAGGTTTGTATATTGATACAGATGTTTCTTTTGCTGATTTAAAACAAACGCTTTTATACTTTACCAAAGAGATGTTTGGAAAATCGAAAATTAGATTAAGGCCTTCTTATTTTCCATTTACTGAACCTAGTGCAGAAGTGGATATTTATTGGGGATTAGAAACTGAGATTGATTACAGAATTACCAAAGGTACAGGTTGGTTAGAAATTATGGGTTGCGGAATGGTTGACCCTAATGTGTTGAAAAATTGTAATATAGACCCAATAAAATACTCAGGATACGCTTTTGGAATGGGCATAGAGCGCATTGCCATGTTGTTGTATCAAATTCCTGATATCAGAATGTTTTATGAAAACGATAAGCGTTTCTTGGAACAATTCAAATCAATTATTTAGACTCATTTTGAAAAAAGATATTCATATTCCTGAAGTTACAGATGTAGCAATTGCAGCTGTTTTTGAATACAATGATATTTATAAAACCGATGATTGGAACGTATACATCATCAATAAAAAATCGGTTGATTTAGAGTTGGTTGTGATTGTTTCTCAAGGTTTTTCTGATAAAAAAACAACTTCTTTATTTCGAAAAAAATTAGATGTTTTGCCCGCAAATTCCTTTGCAAAAATTGAACTGATTCAACCAGAATTATTTAAACTAAACAATCGTTTTCAAGTCACTTTTTTTGAAGAAAATACGTTGTTTGAAAAAACCTTTGTTTTTAAGGAAAATACCCTGAAAGAAGGCGTTTTGCGTATGATTCCTGAGTTGGGAAAACGGGGGGTTTTAGCTTCAGTTTAAACACAAAGGGCGCAAAGTTTCTTCGCTAAGATTTATAATAAAATTCTCGGGCAGACCTATCAAAACTTTGCCTCATTACGGTTATATTTTACCCCATAAACCCAACAATCAAATACAAAATTGTTGAAATTGTTCCACCAATCAACGCATATGGCATTTGGGTTTTAACATGGTCAATATGGTCACTTGCTGATGCCATAGACGAAATAATTGACGTATCTGAAATTGGCGAAGAATGATCTCCAAAAATCCCTCCTCCTAAAGTGGCAGCAACAACAATGGTAATATCAGCTCCATGAATAGTGGCCATTGGGATTGAAATTGCCAACATAATAGCAAAAGTGCCCCAAGAAGTTCCTGTAGAAAAAGCAATAAACGAACTGATTAAAAAAACAAAAGCAGGCAATAATTCGACTGACAACCAACTTTTGGTAACATTTGCAACGTAAACTCCGGTTTCTAATTCTTTGCAAGCGTCTCCAATTGCAAAGGCTAATAACATCAATAAAGCCAATGGCATTAATTCACTAATCCCTTTTAAAGTGAGATTTATTGCTTCTTTTGGATTTAAAATTCCTTGAACCATATACATTACAATCGCTACTAAAATTGAAGCAATTACTGCATATAAAACCGATGATGAACCAGAACCTTCACCAATTGCTTGTGATGCATGATTTAAAAAAGAAGAAGATTCTTTTACAGCATTCCAACCAGTATATATTAAATTTATGGGCATCATAAAAACCATAACCAAAAGCGGCACAATCATATTATACGCTTTCGCTTGAATTCCTTCTTTTGGAGGAAAAGAAGTAACCTCATCAGAAACCATAGGTATTGCATTTGGATTCATCAATTCTCCTGTTTCTAAAGTTCTTTTTTCGGCCTTTTTCATCAATCCAATATCTTTTTTGGACAAAATCACCACAAAAACAATCACAATCGCTAATAATGGATAAAAATTATATTTGATAGAAGCCATCATCACAGCAAAAGGTTTTTCAATTCCTTGTGTTAATAACAACCCCATGATAAATGCACCCCAAGCATTAAAAGGAATCAAAATTGATGAAGGTGCGGAACTTGCATCCGCAATATAGGCGAGTTTTTCTCTGGGAATTTTTAATTTATCAAAAATCGGGCGATACAATGTTCCTACAGTTAAAGAGCTAATACTGGTTTCTACAAACAATGAAATTCCTGTAAACATGGCTAAAACCTGAACCATTACTCTGGCAAAACCTGATTTTTTTTCTTCAAATTTTACCAATCTTTTATTTAGAATATTGATAAACCCTTCTACTCCTTTTGAATATTGAATAAAAATCAGCAACGCACCAACCAAAGCACTAAACATGATTGTTCTTGTATTTCCTTCAGATTTAAAAACATTGACCAAACCTTCAATCATTGCAATTGTTCCGTCTAGAGGATTCCATCCTTTGATGATCAGCCATGAAAACCAAATTCCAAATAACAAAGCAAAGTACACTTGCTTAGTTCTTAAAGCTAAAATAATTGCTACAACGGGCGGTATAACTGATAAAAACCCATATTCCATAGAAGTGATTTTAAATTGCCAACAAGGTACTAATTTCT
>JANREL010000142.1:11001-17068 GCA_030758355.1 Polaribacter sp. | reverse complement strand
CCCATTAAATTTAACGATTTAGTGGGTTTTTCCTTTTAGGGTATTATCAAATTATTCGATAAATCTGCAAATCGTCAACAAAATAAAACTGTAAATACCTTAATTTTTGAGATACTTAATTAAATTAGTTTTTCCTAAGAGATTTTAAAATTAAGAATTGAAGTACTAACGATTTTAAAAATACTACCTTGTTTTGTTTTGAATCAATCTATTTTTTGCGGATGATTTACACAGGACAAGAAGCGATTAAAGAACGAGAAGGCTTAGAATTAGAAGAATAAAAAGAGTCTGTAAATCTTTTTTTATTAATTTTATAAAATGGATTTATTCACAACTAACAAAGTCAGTAATATTTTACCTTTTGACGGTATTACCAATAATCACGGCGTTTTTTTAACTAAAATAGACGCTGATTTTTATTATAAAAATTTATTTGAAACCATTCCTTGGGAGCATGATCAAGCCATTATTTTCGGTAAAATTATTACTACAAAAAGAAAAGTCGCTTGGTTTGGTGACGAAGAATTTGATTATACCTATTCCAAAATAACCAAAAAGGCCAATATTTGGACAAATGAATTACTCGCATTAAAGCAAATTGTTGAAAAAGAGTCAAAGGAAACCTATAACTCTTGTTTGTTAAATTTGTATCACTCAGGGGAAGAAGGCATGGCATACCATTCAGATGGAGAAAAAATGTTGAAAAAAAATGGCGCAATTGCTTCAGTTTCATTGGGGGCAACTCGTAAATTTTCGTTCAAACATAAAGAAAACAATCACAGAGTAGATGTGATTTTAGAACACGGAAGTTTGTTGGTGATGAAAGACGAAACACAAACGCATTGGTTGCACAGATTACCACCTTCAAAAAAAGTGATTTCTCCCAGAATTAATTTAACATTTAGAACCATTCAACGTTAATAGAATCCTTATTTTTGCAACAGCATTTCATCAAAAATCATGACTCCAGATTCTATCAACTTAAATAAATTTATCAGTACTACAGGCATTTGCTCACGCAGAGAAGCTGAAAAATTTATTTTAGAAGGACGCGTTACCATCAATGGAAACCCAACAAAATTAGGCAATAGAGTCTCAAAAAATGATGTGGTAAAATTGGATGGAAGAGTTGTCAACTTCAAGCCGAAAACAATTTACATTGCTTATCACAAACCAGTAGGAATCGTTTCAACTACAGATACGAAAGAGAAAAACAACATCCTTAAAGAAATCAAACATCCTGAACGTTTGTTCCCTATTGGACGTTTGGACAAACCATCTGAAGGATTGATTTTTTTGACAAATGATGGGGATATTGTCAATAAAATCTTACGTGCAGGAAATCAACATGAAAAAGAATATATCGTAACTGTTGACAAAGTTATTGATGATGTGTTCATTCAAAAAATGAGCAATGGAATTCCGATTTTAGGAACGACTACAAAAAAATGTAAAGTTGAGAAAATATCAGAAAAAATCTTTAAAATTATTTTAGTACAGGGTTTGAACCGTCAAATTCGTAGGATGTGTGAGTATTTAAATTACGAAGTTATAAAACTCAAACGTACCCGAATTATGAACGTTGAGTTGGGCAATTTGCCCTTAGGCGATTGGCGTGAACTTACTGAAAATGAGCTTTCTGAAATTCAAAAAATGATTACAACTTCTTCAAAAACAGAGGAAGCTTCCATAGAAGAAAAACCAAAAAAAAGCATCAAACCTAAGAAGAAACTCACTTCTTTGAAAGATGAATTCAATAAGAAAAGCAGTGTTTTTAGAAAATCATCTCCGAAAAATAAAAAGAATAATTCTGGCTTTTCATCAAATTCAAAACGAAGATTTTAGCAATTATCTTTACAACTAATTTAGTTTTTCTCTTCTCACAATATTGGTATCTTTGCCGACAATGAAATTCGATTTAAAACTCACAGACCCAAAAAGTAAGGCCAGAGCAGGAGTCATCACTACTGATCATGGCGAAATTCAAACGCCTATTTTTATGCCAGTTGGAACAGTTGGTACTGTAAAAGGCGTGCATCAAACAGAATTAAAAAACGAGATCAATCCTGATATTATTTTAGGAAATACCTATCATCTTTTTTTACGGCCAAAAACATCCATTTTAGAACAAGCAGGTGGTTTGCATAAATTTATGAATTGGGATCGAAATATTTTGACAGATTCTGGAGGGTATCAGGTATATTCATTATCAAGCAACCGTAAAATTAACGAAGAAGGCGTAAAGTTTAAAAGTCATATTGATGGCTCAACACACATTTTTACTCCCGAAAATGTGATGGAAATCCAGCGGAAAATAGGCGCAGATATCATCATGGCTTTTGATGAATGCACTCCTTATCCTTGTGATTATAATTACGCAAAACGTTCTATGCACATGACTCACAGATGGTTAGACAGATGCATCAATCATTTGGAAAAATTACCATTCAAATATGGCTATGAACAGACATTTTTTCCTATTGTTCAAGGAAGTACATACAAAGATTTGCGCAAACAATCTGCAGAATATATTGCTAATTCTGGTGCACAAGGAAATGCCATTGGGGGTCTTTCAGTAGGTGAACCTGCAGAAGAAATGTACGCAATGACCGAAATTGTAACTGCAATTTTACCAGAAGACAAACCTCGATATTTGATGGGAGTTGGAACGCCTATCAATATTCTAGAAAATATTGCACTCGGAATTGACATGTTTGATTGTGTGATGCCCACAAGAAATGCCAGAAATGGGATGCTTTTTACTGCACATGGAACTATAAATATTAAAAATAAAAAGTGGGAAAATGATTTTTCGCCAATAGATGAAATGGCAATAACGTATGTAGATACTTTTTATACAAAAGCCTATCTTCGTCACTTATTTGCAGCGAATGAAATGTTAGGAAAGCAAATTGCAACCATACATAATTTAGGATTTTATTTATGGTTGACAAGACAAGCTAGAGCGCATATTTTAGCAGGTGATTTTAGAGAATGGAAAGACAAAATGGTCATTCAAATGGATAAACGTTTGTAGTTTTGAAAATTATTGATAGGTACATATTAAAGAATTTTTTGGTAACTTTTTTGTTTACCATATTGCTATTTATTCCTATTGCAATTGCCATTGATATTGCAGAAAAAGTAGATAATTTTTTGCAACATCCTAACTTAGGATTAGCAGAAATTGTAAAAGATTATTATATCAATTTTACTATTTATTATACCAACACTTTTATGCCATTGGCGCTTTTTTTAGCTGTAATTCTATTCACAACAAAACTCTCAAATAATACTGAAATCATTGCGATAAACAATGCAAAAGTTTCGTTCGTTCGTTTTTTATATCCATATTTTGTGGGCGCAACTTTAGTTACTTTTTTATCACTTTTGATGAATCATTTTGTGGTACCAAATAGTAGTAAAACAAGAAAAAAATTCGAACAAGAATACTTTTCGAACAATACACAACAACAGGAATTCAAATTTGTAAGTGACTTTAGTTTGCAGCTTACAGATAGCACGTATATTTTTATCAAAAGTTTTAATACTGACAATAATTCTGGGTATGATTTTACAACGGAAGTGTATGATGGATTAAAATTAAAATCGAAATTGGTGGCAGATTATATTACTTTCAACCCAAAAGATTCTGTTTTTTCATTAACAAATTGGAGATTAAGAAAATTATATAATAATAGAGATTATATTTCTTCAGGAAACAAAATTGATACACTTTTTAATTTTACACCCAAAGATTTGATATACAAATCGGCATTGTCTCAAGAAATGCCATCACCTGAATTGATTAATTTTATTGATATTTCTAAAAAAAGAGGAGTTAAAAACCTCAATGCCTATTTAGTTGAATTGCATAAAAGAACGAGCCTTCCGATTGCCTCTTATATTTTAACTTTGATTGCTGTTTGCTTAGCTTTTAGAAAAAGAAGGGGAGGTACAGGAGTCAACTTGGCTATTGGAGTTGGTTTGATGTTTTTATATGTTTTTTTACTGAAAATTTCTGAGGTTTTAGGAGCAGTTGCAGGTGTAAATTCACTCTTATACGTTTGGATGCCTAATATTATGTTTGCAATTGTAGGCTCTTATCTTTTTTACAATGCTAGAAAATAAACTGAAGAATTATCTTCTTTTGCACCTCATCGTTTTTATTTGGGGATTTACAGCAATTTTAGGAGCACTGATTACGTTAGAAGCGATTCCTCTTGTTTTTTTTAGAATGGTACTAGCTGTCTTTTTTATTTTCCTGTTCTTTATGTACAAGAAAAAATCGTTTCTACTGGATAAAGAAGGAATTGTGAAATTTTTAATCACAGGGATAATTATTGCAACTCATTGGATTTTCTTCTTCAAGGCTATCAAAGTTTCTAACGTTTCTGTGGCTTTAGTAACAATGAGTACAGGTGCTTTTTTTACCTCTTTGATTGAGCCAATTTTTTTTAGAAGACCAATTAAACTTCTCGAAATAATTCTTGGATTGCTTGTTATTGTTGGCTTGTATATTATTTTTAATTTCGAAAGTCAGTATCAGTTAGGAATTATTTATGCATTAATTTCATCTTTTTTGGGATCTCTTTTTGCTGTTTTCAACGGGCTTTTCGTTAAAAAATATGATCCCAATAGCATTTCATTATATCAACTTTTTTTCGGAACTGTTTTCGTAGCTATTTATTTGTTTTTTTCAAATGGATTTTCAACAACTTTTTTTATAATCCCAACAATGGATTGGGTTTATTTAGCAATATTAAGCAGTGTTTGTACAGCGTATGCATTTATTGCCTCTGTAAGAGTAATGAAATACTTATCTCCCTATACAGTAATGTTGACGATAAATTTAGAACCAATCTATGCAATTATCTTGGCGTTAATTATTTTTGGAGAGAAAGAAAAAATGAATCCCGCATTTTATTTTGGAGCGTTAATTGTTTTTGGAGTTGTTTTAGTAAATGGTATTATCAAAAATAAAGCGACAATTAAACAAAAATTTCAACAGCGTAAAAAACTAAAAAAGTAACCTTTTTTTCTGAAAAGAGTATTTTTTATAGTATGTTTGTTACATCAAATAATGAATTCAAAATACCTCCAAAATGGAATATCTAGACTTTGAAATGCCAATAAAAGAACTTCAAGACCAACTTGAAAAATGTCAAATTATTGGCGAAGAAAGTGATGTTGATGTTACTGCAACTTGTAAAAAAATTGAAAAGAAACTAGCGGAAGCGAGAAAAGATATTTACAAAAATTTGACACCTTGGCAAAGAGTTCAATTGTCAAGACATCCAAACAGGCCTTATACCATGGATTATATCCACGCTATTTTTGGAGAAACATTTATGGAACTACATGGCGATAGAAACGTAAAAGATGACAAAGCGATGGTGGGTGGTTTAGGAAAAATTGGCAATCAATCTTTTATGGTGATTGGTCAACAAAAAGGTTACAATACAAAAACACGTCAGTATCGAAACTTTGGAATGGCAAATCCAGAAGGATATAGAAAAGCCCTGCGTTTAATGAAAATGGCTGAAAAATTCAGAATTCCAGTTGTTACTTTATTAGATACTCCTGGAGCATATCCTGGATTAGAGGCAGAAGAACGTGGCCAAGGTGAAGCAATTGCAAGAAATATTTTTGAAATGACACGTCTAAAAACCCCAATTATTGCCATTGTTATTGGCGAAGGTGCTTCTGGAGGAGCTCTAGGAATTGGAGTAGGAGACAGGGTTTATATGATGGAAAATACTTGGTATACAGTGATTTCTCCTGAATCTTGTTCTTCAATTTTATGGAGAAGTTGGGAATTTAAAGAGCAAGCTGCTGATGCTCTAAAATTGACGGGTGCTGATATGAAAAAACTCAATTTGATTGATAGCATTATCAAAGAACCAATTGGAGGAGCTCATACAGATAGAGAAGGCGCTTTTAAAGCTGTAGAGGCTCAAATATTAGAAGCTTTTGATGAATTAAAAGATTTGTCTGATGCAGATTTAGTTACTAAAAGAATGAATAAATATTCAGAAATGGGTGTTTATAAAGAATAATATTTTTT
>JANREL010000142.1:0-10901 GCA_030758355.1 Polaribacter sp. | reverse complement strand
CTAAAAGAATGAATAAATATTCAGAAATGGGTGTTTATAAAGAATAATATTTTTTATCAATCTTTAAAAAAAGCAAAATTCAATTGAATTTTGCTTTTTTTTTGTATTTAATTTTAGAAAACGGAAACTAGCTCGTCTAAAAAATATTTCCATTTATCGATACCTCCTCGCATTTTAACTAAAATTAAGTTTTTAACCTATAAAATTTAGAAATTTGACGAAGAAATTTAATGCAACCCCTCTAAAACATAAACTATGTATAAGAGCACTTTTGAACAAATTATCTTTTTCATCATCACTTTATACATCATTTATAAAGGTGGAAAATAATTAATGAATTTACATGATGTTGCATCATTTTTAGACTGTGGAATTATAATGGTATTTTTTAGCTCACTAATTCCTTTTATCGATTACTTTGCAAGATTAATTGGTTCGCTTATAAAAAGTTTAAGCTTTTAAAGATATCGAATTAATTGCTTTTACTTAATAATATTATTTTGATTGTAAATTAAAAGAATCTAACAATTTTTTTAGACTTGGATCTGAAGGTCTTGGAGCATTTGCATCTAAAATATTTCCATCTGGATCTATCAAAATAAATCTAGGAATTGCATTGATTTCGTATGCTTGCTGAAAACTAAAATCTCTTCCTGACCAAAGTTGCACATCACCCAAATCTTTTTCTTTTACAAAATCACGCCATTTTTTTTCTGCAGCTTCCCAAGAGCCACCATTTCTTGAATTTTCGTCTGTAGAAATTCCAATAAAGACTATATTTTTGTTTTTGTAAATTGTTTTTAACTCTTTCAAATATGGAAATTGCGCAATACAAGGACCACACCAAGTTGCCCAAACATCAATATATACATACTTTCCTTTGAACGAGTCTAAAGATTTTTCGCCACCTTTGTAATCTACATAATTTTCAAATTTAGGAGAAGGTTTTCCTTCACCCATCACTTGATTTTTTGCATATGTACTTTCAAAATAACTAATCAATTGCTCATTTTGAGCGCTGACATTCACAAAAAGTGTGCTATCCAAATTTTGATATGAATTTAAAATACTGTCATACGTATTTCTTATTTGTGTTAGTTTCTCTTGAAAATCAACATATTCTAACGATAAAATATTTTTAGGATTCTCTAACTTACGACTTTGCTTTATTTGAGCGATGATAAAGTTGCTATTTTCAGCACCTTCACCAGAAAACACAAAGGTCTCAAAAAAGTCTGATGCCTCACCTTTGATAGAAATATTATATCCATTTTTTAAGAAAATAGGAACATTTCTGTTGCTTTCAGTTGTAAAATTATAAATAGCAGCTTCCTTTACTTTTAATGTATCTTGAAAGCTTCCATCTTTATTGATAGCAAATTCTTTCACTAAGCCTTCTCTGTTAAAAATTCTGATAATAGAATCTTTATTTTTTTCAATTTTTCCTGATAAGGTTACGAAATCTTTTTTTTCGGAGTTTTTACAAGCACTCAATAGGGCAATGTTAAAAAAAATAATGAGAATATTCTTCATTGGTAATTATCTAAATTTTTGCAAATATATAGTTTTTAAAATGCATAATATTGTTAAAATCGTTTGCAAATACAATTCTGAATTCGCATTTTTGGGGTTCAATTCAATCAACATGAAGTCTATTCATTTTATAGATACCAATCTTTTAGATTTATCAAAAATTCAAGAAATTATCTCTGAAGATAAGAAACTAGCTTTGTCAAGTTCGGCACAGGATAAAATTAATAAATGCCGTCTTTTTTTAAATCAAAAAACGAAATCGATTTCGAAACCTTTATATGGTATCAATACAGGTTTTGGAGCTTTGTATAATGTAAAAATTTCAGATAATAATTTACAAAAATTACAAGAAAACTTGGTGAAAAGTCACGCCTGTGGCACAGGAGAAGAAGTACCCAAAGAAATTGTAAAATTGATGTTGCTTTGTAAGATTCAATCGCTTAGTTATGGACATTCTGGAGTGCAATTGGCAACTGTAAACAGACTGATAGATTTTTATAATAACGATATTATTCCCGTGGTTTATTCACAAGGTTCGTTAGGAGCTTCAGGAGATTTATCTCCTTTGGCTCATCTTTCTTTACCATTGCTTGGTTTGGGAGAAGTACATTATAAAAATGAAAAATTATCCACAGAAAATGTATTAAAAATATTTTCTTGGGAAGCTGTAAAACTGCAATCAAAAGAAGGATTAGCATTGCTAAATGGTACTCAGTTCATGACTGCTTTTGGAATTTATTGCTTATTGAAAGCTCATAAATTGTCTTATTTATCAGATGTTATAGGAGCGATTTCTTTGGAAGCTTTTGATGGAAGAATTGAACCTTTTAATGAATTAATTCATTTGGTTAGACCGCACAATGGACAACTGAAAACGGCTGAAAGAATAAGAGAATTATTAAAAGAAAGTGAATTAATTTCACAACAAAAACAACATGTTCAAGATCCATATTCTTTTCGTTGTATGCCACAAGTTCATGGTGCATCAAAAGATACCATTCGCTTTGTGACAAAAACTTTTTTGACAGAAGTAAATTCAGTTACTGACAATCCGAATATTTTTGTTGATGAAGATGAGATTATTTCAGGAGGAAATTTTCATGGACAACCTTTGGCTTTAGGACTGGATTTCCTAGCCATTGCATTATCAGAATTGGGAAATATTTCTGAAAGAAGAACTTATCAATTGGTTTCTGGTCACAGACATTTACCTCCTTTTTTGATCTCAAATCCAGGATTAAATTCAGGATTTATGATTCCGCAATATACAGCAGCCAGTATTGTAAGTCAAAACAAGCAATATGCAACTCCTGCAAGTGTAGATTCTATTGAGTCGAGCAATGGGCAAGAAGACCACGTTTCTATGGGCGCAAATGCAGCAACAAAATGTAAAAAAGTGGTGGATAATTTACAAACGATATTAGCGATTGAATTATTTACAGCTTCGCAAGCACTGCATTTTGCAAAAGCAAAAACCTCTCCTTTTTTAGCATCGCTAATTTCAGCTTTTAGAAATGATGTAACTTTTGTAGAAGAAGATAGAGTGATGCATTACGACATTGTAAAAGCATCCGAATTTATAGAAACTTTGGAAATTGATAGTGATGAATTATTTTGATTTTGTAAAATGAATTTATTGATTTATAAATCGTTTTAAATCTTTGTTTTCGTCATAAATCACCAAAATATCCTGTTCTGCAAGAGTGTTAACTGGAGAGGCAACATCTAAACCCTACCTTCATTTTTTTCACTTTCCAACGAGACTTTTTACTTCTGTTTTTTTTATAGTCGTGAGGGCTAAAATATTGTAATTTTTTTGCAATTAAATTTCGAGAATTGATTTTCCAATGTATTTTTAAGAAACGCTAATTTCAATGATGCTAACATCATCACTAAATTTAAAGGAGTCAACAATTTTTTTGCCCATAAGGCGGTAATGTGTGATTTTTTATTTTTAAAATCATTTAAAAAAAATAATGATTATTCGACATGACAGAAAATAAAAAGCAAGAAAAAACCTCAAACTTTCGCTTGAGGTTTTGTAAGTTAAGAACCTGACTCTGTTCTTGATTCTGCTTTTTTTGCTCCTTTTCGAATTTTGACAAAAAGCTCACTTTTTTCTTCATCCAATTCCATGATAATGGTATCACCTTCAGTAAGTTTCGAATTCACAATTTCTTCAGCAAGCGCATCTTCTACATATTTTTGAATCGCTCTTTTGAGAGGTCTTGCACCATATTTTTTATCAAAACCTTTATCTGCAATAAAGTCTTTTGCTTTATCACTAATGTTTAAAGTGTAGCCTAAATCCGAAATTCTATGAAGTAATTTATTCAATTCAATATCAATGATTGAATGAATATCCTCTTTTTCAAGTGCATTGAAAATGATGACATCATCAATTCTATTCAAAAATTCAGGGGCAAATGATTTTTTCAAAGCGCCTTCAATTACGGATTTTGCATACTCTTCTGTTTGTGCACTTTTTGCTGCCGTTCCAAATCCAACACCACTTCCAAAATCTTTGATTTGACGCGCACCAATATTGGATGTCATAATGATAATCGTATTTCTAAAATCGATTTTTCTACCCAAACTATCAGTGATATATCCATCATCTAAAATTTGCAATAACATATTGAAAACATCAGGATGCGCTTTTTCAATCTCGTCTAAAAGTACTACTGCATAAGGTTTTCTTCTTACTTTTTCAGTTAATTGTCCTCCTTCTTCATAACCAACATATCCTGGAGGTGCACCAATTAAACGAGAGATTGCGAATTTTTCCATGTATTCACTCATGTCAATCCGAATCAAAGAATCTTCAGAATCGAATAATTCTTTTGCTAAAATTTTAGCTAACTGAGTTTTTCCAACACCAGTTTGACCTAAGAAAATAAAAGAACCAATTGGTTTGTTTGGGTCTTTCAAGCCAACTCTATTTCTTTGAATGGCTTTTACAACTTTAGTCACAGCCTCATCTTGCCCAATTACTTTCCCTTTAATTAATTGTGGTAAATCGTGTAAACGATGACTTTCAGCCTCTGCAACTCTGTTTACAGGAATTCCTGTCATCATAGAAACAACTTCAGCAACATTATCTTCTGTGACTACAACTCTATTTAATTTAGAGTCTTCTTCCCATTGTTTTTGGGCAGAATGTAATGCAGCTTCCATATTTTTTTCGTCATCACGTAACTTGGCAGCTTCTTCATATTTTTGACCATTCACCGCTTTTGTTTTGCGCTCACGAATTACTTCCAATTGGGTTTCCAATTCTAAAACTTGTTTTGGAACCACAATATTGGTGATATGAATTCTAGAACCAGCTTCGTCCAACGCATCAATCGCTTTGTCAGGTAAATAACGGTCTGTCATATATCTATTTGTTAATTTAACACAAGCTTCAATTGCTTCATTGGTATAATTAACATTATGATGTTCTTCGTATTTGTTTTTGATATTGTGCAATATCTGAATGGTTTCTTCAACAGATGTTGGATCAACAATCACTTTTTGAAAGCGACGTTCCAAAGCGCCATCTTTTTCAATATTTTGACGATATTCATCTAAAGTTGTGGCGCCAATACATTGAATTTCACCTCTAGCCAATGCAGGTTTCAACATGTTAGATGCATCTAACGAACCTGTTGCACCACCAGCACCAACAATCGTGTGAATTTCATCGATAAATAAAATGATATCGTCATTTTTCTCCAATTCATTCATCAATGCTTTCATTCGTTCTTCAAACTGACCTCTGTATTTTGTACCTGCAACCAAACTTGCCAAATCTAGAGAAACAATACGTTTGTCAAATAAAATTCTTGAAACTTTTCTTTCAATAATTCTGAGTGCCAAACCTTCCGCAATTGCCGATTTACCAACTCCAGGTTCTCCAATCAACATTGGATTGTTCTTTTTTCTTCTACTCAATATTTGAGAAACACGTTCAATTTCTTTTTGTCTTCCAACAACTGGATCTAATTTTCCTTCCTCTGCCAAGACAGTTAAATCTCTGCCAAAATTATCTAAAACAGGAGTTTTTGACTTTTTAATGGTTTTTCCTCTTTGAGATTGGTCAAATGGATTGCTTCTTTCAGATGCATAATCATCATCAGAAGGAGTTTCTGCTATTGGATTTGAGGGTAAATCTTGATCATTATCAGCATCATTTTCTTCAACATGCAATTGTTTGTATAAGGCTTTCGCGTCATCATAATTTACATTGTATTTCTGAACCAATTTGGTGGTTGGATCATTTTCATTTCTTAAAATACACAACAATAAATGAGCAGTATCAATAGATTCACTTTGATATAGTTTAGCCTCTAAAAATGTAGTTTTTAATGCTTTTTCTGCTTGTCTCGTTAGCTGTAAATTTGGTTTATTTGCATTGTCAATAAATGTGGGATTTGAGGGGTTTAGCTGCTCTAATTTTCTGCGCAATAAATTCAAATCAACATCAAATGCAGTGAGTATTTCAATGGCTTTTCCTTCGCCTTTTCTAATCAATCCTAGTAATAAATGTTCAGTTCCAATAAATTCGTGCCCTAGTCTTAAAGCCTCTTCTTTACTGAAAGTAATTACATCTCTAACTTTTGGTGAAAAATTATCGTCCATATTTTTTATCTATATTAATGTAAATCTAAGCCTTTTTTTTTCAAAAAATAACAAAAAAAGTGCCAACAAAAAAAACTGACATCTTGGCAAGTTTTTTATAGAGCGAATTTACTGAAAATCAAGTGAATATAAAGATGTTAATTTTTATTAAAAAATGTTGATAACTAAAGGCTTTAAAGAGCTATAAAATCTTTGTAAAAAGGCTAATAAATTGTATCTTGCCTTGTTTTAAAAATCAACAAGAAATAGTAAAAATACATTTATGGCAGAAGGTGAAAAGTTAATTCCAATTAATATTGAAGATCAGATGAAAGCCGCTTACATTGATTATTCAATGTCGGTTATTGTTTCAAGAGCATTACCAGACGTAAGAGATGGTTTGAAACCCGTTCACAGAAGGGTGCTTTTTGGAATGCATGAATTAGGAATTAAAGCAACAGGAGCGTATAAAAAATCAGCAAGGATCGTAGGAGAAGTACTTGGTAAGTATCATCCACATGGAGATACATCGGTATATGATTCCATGGTTCGTATGGCGCAGGAATGGAGTGTGCGTTATATGATGGTTGATGGTCAAGGAAATTTTGGTTCTGTAGATGGAGATTCTCCTGCTGCAATGCGTTATACGGAGGTTCGTATGCAGAAAATATCAGAAGAAATGTTGGCTGATATTGAAAAAGAAACCGTAAAATTTCAATTGAATTTTGATGATACTTTAGAAGAGCCAACAGTTTTACCAACAAGAATTCCTAATTTATTAGTCAATGGTGCATCAGGTATTGCTGTGGGAATGGCAACAAATATGGCTCCTCATAACTTGACAGAAGTAATCAATGGAACTGTAGCATATATTGACAATAGAGATATTGAGGTTGAAGAGTTAATGCAACACATCACAGCTCCCGATTTTCCAACAGGAGGCACTATTTATGGTTACGATGGTGTTAAAGAGGCTTTTGAAACTGGACGTGGAAGAATTGTAATTCGCGCAAAAGCTGCTTTTGAAGAAGTGCAAGGAAGAGAATGTATCATTGTTACTGAAATTCCTTACCAAGTTAACAAAGCAGAAATGATTAAAAAAACTGCTGATTTAGTTAATGAAAAAAAAATAGAAGGTATTGCCAATATCAGAGACGAATCTGATAGAAACGGAATGCGAATTGTTTACGTTCTAAAACGTGATGCCATCCCAAATATCGTACTAAACAAATTATATAAGTATACAGCGCTTCAAACATCTTTTAGTGTTAATAATATTGCATTGGTAAATGGACGACCTGAACAATTAAATCTAAAACAATTAATTCATTATTTTGTTGAACACAGACATGAGGTAATTGTAAAAAGAACGGAATTCGAACTAAGAAAAGCAGAGGCAAGAGCACATATTTTAGAGGGATTGATTATTGCATCAGACAATATTGATGAAGTAATTGCCATTATCCGTGGCTCAAGCAATGCAGATGAAGCTCGCGAAAAATTGATAGAACGTTTTTCATTAACAGAAATTCAAGCGAGAGCCATTGTTGAAATGCGTTTGCGTCAATTAACGGGTCTTGAGCAAGATAAATTACGCTCTGAATTCGAAGAAATTATGCTTGCTATTGCTGATTATAAAGATATTTTAGCAAATGAGCCAAGACGTTATCAAATCATCAAAGATGAGTTGTTGCACATCAAAGAAAAATATGGTGATGAAAGAAGATCAACTATAGAATATGCTGGTGGTGACATGCAAGTTGAAGACATGATTCCTGATACTCAAGTGGTTATAACTATTTCAAATGCGGGTTATTTGAAACGTACTAATTTAGATGAATATAAAGTTCAAAATAGAGGAGGACGTGGTCAAAAAGGAGCTACAACCAGAAATGAAGATTTTTTAGAGCATTTATTTGTAGGAACCAATCATCAATACATGTTATTCTTTACTCAAAAAGGAAAAGTATTTTGGATGCGTGTGTATGAAATTCCTGAAGGCGGAAAAAATACCAAAGGTAGGGCCATTCAAAACATCATCAATATTGAATCAGATGATAAAGTAAAAGCATTCTTAGTAACACAAGATTTGAAAGATGAAGAATATGTGAATAGTCATTATGTGATTATGGCAACTAAAAAAGGTCAAGTAAAAAAGACTTCTTTAGAGCAATATTCTCGTCCAAGAGCGAACGGAATTAATGCCATTACCATCAAAGAAGATGATGAATTATTAGAAGCAAAATTAACAACTGGAGATAGTCAAGTAATGTTGGCATTAAAATCTGGAAAAGCCATTCGTTTTGAAGAAGCAAAAACTCGTCCAATGGGTAGAACAGCATCTGGAGTAAGAGCAATTACACTGAAAGATGATAAAGACGAAGTTATTGGAATGGTTGCTGTAAATGATTTGAATTGCGATATTTTGGTAGTTTCTGAAAAAGGATATGGAAAACGTTCAAGTCTCGAGGACTATAGAATTACAAATAGAGGAGGAAAAGGTGTAAAAACACTAAACATCTCTGAAAAGACAGGTAATTTAGTGGCTATCAAAAATGTGGATGACAAAAACGACTTGATGATTATCAATAAATCAGGATTGACTATCAGAATGGCAGTTGAAGATTTAAGAGTTATGGGCCGTGCAACACAAGGTGTTCGCTTAATCAATATCAAAGAAGATGATGCAATTGCAGCTGTTGCAAAAGTTGTTCATGAAGATGAGAACGAAACTGAATCGGAAAGTGATTTAGAAATTGATAATGCCACAGATATTGAAAACGAATCAAACGAAAACGAAAATCAAGAATAAATTTAATTTAAATCAAATAACAATGAGAAAACAAATAGTAGCGCTATGTTTAGGATTCATGACAATTGGAATTTTTGCGCAAAAGGACGAATTAAAAAATGCCGAAAAAGCTATAAAAAATGAGGATTTTAAAGGAGCTCTTACCATTATTGAATCTTTGGATACTATGGAAGACACTATGGAAGATAAATACAAAGCTCAATATTATTTCTTAAAAGGGGAAGCTTACGGTACAAGAGATGTTAAAAAAGCTGCAGATGCTTACAACAAACTAAGAGATTTTGAGATTAAAATCGGAAAACAGAAATACTCAAAAGAAGCTGAGCCAAAATTGAACGAATTATTATCTTTTGTCTCAAAAAAAGCCATAGACCAATATAATTCTGGAAATGACTATAAAGGTGCTTCAGATAATTTTTATTTAACCTATCAATTAAGTCCAAAAGATACTTCATTTTTGTATAATGCAGCAGTTAGTTCTTCTTTGGCAAAAGATTATACTACTTCTATAGACTATTACAAAAAACTTCAAGAATTGGGTTACACAGGAATTACAACAGAATATTACGCGGTTAACAAAGCAACCGGTGAAAAAGATAACCTAGGCACCAAACAGAATAGAGATGCCATGGTTAAATTAGGACAATATTCTGATCCTTCTATGGAAGTTTCAAAATCCAAAAGAGCTGATATCATTAAAAATATCGCCTATATTTATGTTAATGAAGGAAAAACTGAAGAGGCTATGATAGCTTTGCAAGAAGCAAGAAAATCTGATCCAAAGGATATCAATTTACTTTTGAATGAAGCTCAATTGTACATCAAACTAGAGAAAATGGATAAATTTGCAAAATTGATGGAAGAGGCTATTGAATTAGATCCAAACAATCCAATATTGTTTTTTAATTTAGGCGTAGTGAATCAAAATGAAAAGAAAATTGAAGAAGCAATCGCATATTACAAAAAGGCAATCGAATTAAAACCAGATTATGGAGATGCTTATATGAATACTGCCGTTGCTATTTTGTCAGGTGAAGAAGCTATTGTTAACGAGATGAATAAAAATTTATCTAACGATAAAAAATACAACGAACTAGAAAAAAAGCAAAAAGAGTTGTACAAGAGAGCTTTACCATATATCGAAAAAGCGGATGAATTGGATAGAACAGAAGACACTGTTAGATCTTTAATGAATATGTATGATATTATAGAAATGACTGAAAAAGGAGATGCAATGAGAGCCATCTACAAAAAAATGAAAGAGTAGGATTATTAACTTTAATAAAAAAAACCGAAATCAATTCTGATTTCGGTTTTTTTTATATCATTTTTTTAATGACTCTTAATTTATGAGTATGTTTTTGCAACTCAGCATTAAAAATTCCACTGTGGTCAAGTGTATCAATCCGAACATTTCCAAAAGCATGGATGATATGATAATCTTTCAGAATAATTCCTACATGAGTAATTTCACCATTTTCGTTGTCAAAAAAAGCCAAATCTCCAGGTTCGCTTTCTTCTATAAAACTCAAAACTTCACCCTGAGTTGCTTGCCTTTTGGCATCTCTCAAAAGTTGATGTCCACACAATTTATAAACCATTTGTGTAAAACCTGAGCAATCAATTCCGAAAGGAGTTTTCCCCCCCCATAAAAAAGGGGTATTTAAAAAAATAAAAGCCTTTTGAATAATTTCCTTTTTGGGAAGTTTTTCTGAATACACTTTTCCATCATAAAAATATCTTTTAGTATTGATGGTAAAATCATTTTTGAAAAAAAAAGGCAACCTCGATCCAATGGGAATTGTCATAAAATCATTGGTTGCGTTTGATATAAAATCAATGATTTCTCCTGACAAAATAGTTTCAGAATTTGAAAGTTGTTCAAAGTAATCTTCAGTTATTTCCTCAAATTGTTTGTTATCTACAAATCCTTCATAGCCATCAGAAAAAATCT
>JANREL010000141.1 GCA_030758355.1 Polaribacter sp. | reverse complement strand
TAAAAGTACCTTATGATCGGGATAATATTTGGCGATTATTTACTGTTTGGTGTGTGTTGCGTGGCATTCCGTTACCTGATTGGAATCAAATTGGGGATGTTCCTCTTCGAAGAATCAAAGGGAGATTTGACGAATTGTCAAGAATCAGAAAATACCGTGAATCCATTCCTGATTGGGTAGATGAATTGGGTATACAAGAATTGGGAGAAGAACTTTGGACAAAAGAAATTGCAGCACTCAACCAACAAGCGGAAGTCGTTTTACGAACCAATACGTTGAACACTACCAAAGAAATGCTGCAACGAAAATTGAAAAAGGAAGATATAGAAACAGAAAGCATTCCCTACCATCCTGATGCATTGAAATTAGTGGAAAGAGCCAATGTGTTTACCACTGAAGCTTTTCACGAAGGGTTGTTTGAAGTACAAGATGCTTCATCGCAATTGGTAGCTGCTTATTTAGATGTTGCACCAGGGATGAAAGTCGTGGATGCGTGTGCAGGTGCAGGAGGAAAAACATTGCACTTGGCTGCTTTGATGCAAAATAAGGGGCAAATCATTGCCATGGATATTTATGAAAGTAAATTGAAAAAACTCAAAATAAGAGCTCGCAGAAACAAAGCACATAATATTGACTTACGTGTGATTGACTCTACAAAAGTCATCAAAAAGCTGCACGAGAAAGCTGATAGAGTGTTGATTGATGCTCCTTGCTCTGGATTAGGAGTTTTGAAAAGAAATCCAGATTCGAAATGGAAATTGCAACCCGAATTTATTGATGAAATCAAAAAAACTCAGCAAGAAGTATTGCAAAACTATTCCAAAATGGTAAAACCAGGAGGCAAAATGGTGTATGCAACTTGCTCTATTTTACCTTCTGAAAATCGTCAACAAGTTGACCTTTTCCTAACATCCGAAGCTGGAAAAAATTTTACTTTTGTAAAAGAAAATAAAATTTTTGCGCACGAATCAGGTTTTGACGGATTTTACATGGCGCTTCTTGAAAAAAAATAAAGTTTTTCATCATCATTTGTAATACGAATTGCTAAAAAAGAAATCATTTTTTTTAAACATTTATAAAATGAATATTCGTTTTGCTTTTTTACTTTTTTTTGCATTTTCTTTAAAAATTCTCTCTCAACAAGGGTATTATAATGATGTGAATTTGAATCTTACAGGACTAACTTTGAAAGAAGAATTAGCCCTAAAAATCATCAATACACATGCAAGAACTTTGTTTTATGACCAAATTTGGAATGCAAGTAAAGCTACTGACGTTAATCCACACAATTCAACACAAGTATTATTGATGTATGGCTGGGAAAATGGAACTGATAGCGATACCACCAATGACCGATTTAGAGATATTAATGCAAATGGTGCTGCTTCAGGAACTTGGAACAGAGAACACATATATTCTCGATCATTAGGAACTCCAAATTTAGGTGAATCTGGGCCTGGAGCAGATGCACATCATTTAAGACCAACAGACGTGCAAAGAAATTCATCTCGTGGAAATAGAAAATTTTCTGATGCAACAGGAAATTCCGGACCAACTTCAGAAATCTATAAAGATCCAATTGATGGAACAAATTCTGCTGGATGGTATCCTGGAGATGAATGGAAAGGTGACGTTGCAAGAATGACGATGTACATGTATTTGCGCTATGGAAATCGTTGTTTACCAACCAATATTGGTCTTGGAAATAATTCAAATACGGGAGATGATATGATTGATTTATTTTTGAAATGGAATGCCGAAGACCCTGTTTCTGATTTTGAAAGACAACGAAATACGTATCACGAGAACACCAACAATACTGAAGCACAAGGAAATAGAAATCCTTTTATAGACAATCCAAGGTTGGCGACCAGAATTTGGGGAGGTCCTGAAGCCGAAGATTTATGGGGAATTTACACAAGTACTGATAATGAAGCTCCCTCAATTCCTTCCAATTTAACGGCTACTAATGTTACTACTTTTTCTGTTGCTCTTTCTTGGACAGCATCCTCAGACAATGTTGCAGTGACAAGTTATGATGTATTTGTCAATGGAAATTTGTACCGCAATAGCACTACAAATTCGATCATTGTTACAGGATTAGATTCTGATACTGAGTATAGTATTGCTGTTTTAGCAAAAGATATTGCCAATAATAGTTCCGCTCAAACTACAGCAATCAACATCAAAACCTTAGTAGATGATCAAGCTCCTTCTACTCCAACTAATATAGTGATTAGCAACCAAACAACCACTTCATTTGTAGTTTCTTGGGATGCTTCAACGGATAATACCGCTGTTACCTTTTATGATGTTTTTGTGGATACTGTATTCAATGGAACCACTTCCGAAACTAGTTATACGGTTTCTAATTTGACTGCTTCAACAACCTACAGTATTCAAGTTCGTGCCAAAGATGCTAAAAATAACATATCAGAATTATCCATAGCTATTGATGCAACTACTTCTGACATCAATGAGGTTTCAAGTGAATTATTTTTCTCAGAGTACGTTGAAGGCTCATCAAACAATAAAGCGTTGGAAATTGTCAATAATACTGATGCTGATATTGATTTGATAGGATTTAGCATCAAGAGACAAACAAATGGAGGTGTGGATGGAGATGATTGGGCGAATGAATTGCAATTATCAGGAACTATTTTGAAAAAAGATGTTTTTGTTATTATCAATGCAAGTTCAAATCTTCAAAAATTAATAACTGAAGCTGATTTTTTACAACCCGTTTTAGAAGAAAACAAATATGGAGCGCCTATCAATTTCAATGGAAATGATCCTGTAGGATTGTTTAAAGAGGGAGTTTTGGTAGATGTTATTGGAACGTATAATGGCGGAAGCGCAAATTTTGCAATAAACAAAACTTTACGAAGAAAAAATGGCGTTACGAAACCCAATACCACTTTTGATATCGAAAATGAATGGGATTCTTATCCACAAGACAATGTTGATGATATTGGAACTCATAGCACTGTTTTGGGTACACAAACTTTTGAGAATTTAGGATTTACATTATTTCCAAATCCCGTAACATCTTCACTTTTTATTACAAATACTCTTGATAACAAAATTTTATCCATTTCAATTTTCAATTCCATTGGAAAAAGAGTTTTTGTTACTCAACAAATCTCAAAAGAATTGGACATACAGTTTTTATCAAAAGGAATATATTTTATTAAAATATCTACTGAAAATGGTATCTTTGCTATGAAATTTCTGAAAGAATAATGATTAAAAATTTACTTTCCCTACTCCTATTATTTGTATTTTTTGG
>JANREL010000140.1 GCA_030758355.1 Polaribacter sp. | reverse complement strand
GGTTTTACAAAAAATGCAACAATTAAATTACGAATTATTAAAGTTGGATAAAGCAGCTTTAAATCAAGGAAAAGATAGTAACAGAAAGTCAAATATAAATCAAATTGTCAACGAACGTAATAGTTTAAAAGCATTAGAATTTAAAAAGCAGTTTTACAATCAGATAGAAATATTAAATCGACAATCATTACCTTTGCAGCAATTGTATAAAAATAAAGTACGGACTTATTTCTCTGAAGAAAAAAAATAACAATAATGACAACGTTTAATTACGAAACCGATTTTGAACTTTCCGATGAAGTCGCCTTAGAAACTTGGGTTGAGATGATTATTTCAAACAAAGGTTTTGAACCAGGAGAAATTAATTTCATTTTTTGTGATGATGAATATTTACATCGATTAAATGTTGAATTCTTGCAGCACGATACGTTCACTGACGTCATCAGTTTTGATAATTCTTTAGGGAAATTAATTTCAGGAGATATTTTTATTTCTGTTGAAAGAGTCAAAGAAAACGCAGTTGAATTTAATGCAACTCTAGAAGAAGAACTTCACAGAGTTATGATTCATGGAATTCTTCATTTTTTAGGTTTTAAAGATAAAACTACTGATGATGAAAAAGTCATGAGAAAAGAAGAAAATGATGCTTTGTTATTCTTAAATAACTGATATATAATTAATTACATTAAACGTTTCACGTGAAACATTAAAAAATGAGTTTATTTACAACAATATATGATGTAATTGTAGTTGGTGGTGGTCACGCAGGAAGTGAAGCCGCAGCCGCATCAGCAAACATGGGGGCAAAGACATTGTTAATCACAATGAATTTACAAAATATAGCTCAAATGAGTTGTAATCCTGCAATGGGAGGAATTGCGAAAGGGCAAATTGTAAGAGAAATTGACGCTTTGGGTGGTTACAGCGGAATTGTAACAGATAAAACTGCGATACAGTTCAAAATGCTAAACAAATCCAAAGGCCCTGCAATGTGGAGTCCAAGAGCACAATCTGATAGAATGCAATTTGCGGAATGTTGGAGAATGATATTAGAGCAAACAGAAAACTTAGATTTTTTTCAAGATTCTGTGAATGGCTTATTATTTGATGGAGACAGAATTGTTGGTGTAAAAACCGCTTTGGGAATTGAAATCAAAGCAAAGTCTGTTGTAATTACTGCTGGAACTTTTTTAAATGGGTTGATTCATATCGGAGAAAAAACGTTTGGTGGCGGTAGAGCAGGAGAGAGTTCTTCAACGGGAATTACAGAAGATTTAGTAAAAAAAGGATTTGAGGCGGGAAGAATGAAAACAGGAACTCCTCCAAGAGTGGATGGTCGTTCTTTGGATTATTCGAAAATGGAAGAACAACCTGGAGATGAATTTCCTGTAAAATTTTCATACTTACCAAGCACCAAACCTTTAACCGAACAACGTTCTTGTTACTTAACCTATACCAATCAAAAAGTACATGATTTGTTACGTGAAGGTTTTGATCGTTCGCCAATGTTTAATGGACGAATTCAATCTACAGGTCCAAGATATTGTCCTTCTGTTGAAGATAAAATTAATCGTTTCGCGTCTAAAGAAAGACATCAAATTTTTGTTGAACCTGAAGGTTGGAATACCGTTGAAATTTATGTTAATGGTTTTTCAACATCACTTCCAGAAGATATTCAAGATAAAGCAATCAGAGCTATTGAAGGTTTTGAAAACGTAAAGTTTTTTAGATATGGTTATGCGATTGAATACGATTATTTTCCTCCTACACAATTGACACATTCTCTAGAAACTAAGTTGATTAAAAACTTGTTTTTTGCTGGTCAAATAAATGGAACAACAGGTTATGAAGAAGCTGCTGCTCAAGGGTTGATCGCTGGAATAAACGCCGCTTTAAAAGTTCAAGAAAAAGATCCTTTTATATTGAAAAGAAACGAAGCTTATATTGGGGTTTTGATTGATGATTTAATTACAAAAGGTACAGAAGAGCCTTATAGAATGTTTACATCAAGAGCTGAATATCGTACATTATTGCGTCAAGATAATGCTGATTTACGTCTGACACCAAAAGGTTTTGAAATTGGTTTGGCGTCCAAAGAACGTATGGAAAGAGTTTTAGAAAAGCAGCGGAAAACAGATTTATTGATCGCCTTTTTAGAAAATACTAGTGTAAAACCGGAAGAGATAAATCCTATTTTAGAAGATAAAGAATTGGCCTTGGTTTCTCAGTCTTTAAAGTTGTTTAAAATTGCTACAAGACCACAATTAGCCTTTGATGATTTAAAAGATATTGCTGCATTAAAAGAGTTTGTAAATGGTAATTCAATTGATGCAGAAATTATAGAACAAGCTGAAATTCATTTAAAGTATTCGGGATATATTGATAAGGAAAAAAATAATGCCGATAAATTAAACAGGTTGGAAAATGTGTTAATTCCGTCTAGTTTTGATTACCATAAACTAAATAGTTTGTCAACGGAAGCAAGACAAAAATTAACCAAAATTAAACCTACTTCTATTTCACAAGCAAGTAGAATCAGTGGAGTATCCCCAAGTGATATTTCTGTTTTGCTAGTATACATGGGAAGGTAATTTTCCGAAATTTTTAAAATGTTCCACGAGGAACATTTCCGAAAAAATGAAAAAACAACTTGATTTTTACAGTGATTTAGAGCCGTTTTTACAATGTAAAGATTATACTGTTTCTGAGGAATTGTATGATGTAAAAAGAAATCATACTTATGATATGTTGGTTACATTTCCTGTTCCTAAAAACTTAGAAGAGTATTATAAGAGCGATCAGTATATTTCTCATACGGATAGTAAGAAAAGTTTTTTTGATAAAATTTATCAATTTGTCAAAAACTTTACACTTCAAAAAAAGCTAGATTTAATAAATTCTTTTGGATCTGAAAACAATACAATTCTAGATGTTGGAGCAGGAACAGGAGATTTTTTAAAAACGTGTTTGCAAAATAATTGGAATGTTTTTGGAACTGAACCCAACCAGCAAGCTAGAGAAGTTGCCAAAGAAAAAGGAATTGTTTTACATAATAATTTGGGAGTATATTCAAACAAAAAATTTGATATCATTACTCTTTGGCATGTGTTGGAACATGTAGAAAATTTGTCAGAATTTATTTCTCAATTAGATAATTTACTTTCTGAAAACGGAAAATTGATTGTCGCTGTTCCAAATTATAAAAGTGATGACGCAAATTATTATAAAGAGTTTTGGGCAGCTTTTGATGTACCAAGACATTTGTGGCACTTTTCCCAACAATCCATTTCTAAAATTTTTAAAGCTGAAAATTTCGTTGTAGAAAAAACACTTCCTATGAAATTTGATTCTTTTTATGTTTCGAT
>JANREL010000139.1 GCA_030758355.1 Polaribacter sp. | reverse complement strand
CCTGCATTTTTTACTTTTCCTACAACCGAATGAATTTTGGTGGTTTCCAAGGCTTCCTGCAATGTCATGGGTGGTAAAATAGACGGTAAACGTTTGGCTAACATGGTTTTACCAGATCCTGGAGGTCCAATTAATATAATATTATGACCACCAGCCGCCGCAATTTCCATACAACGTTTGATGGATTCTTGTCCTTTGACATCCGCAAAATCATGCTCAGGAAAATCAATATTTTTATAAAATTCGGCTCTTGTATCAATGATTGTGGGCTCAATAAGTTGTTCTCCACTAAAATGATTGATCACTTCTTGAATCGTATCTGCACCTAAAATTTGAATATCATTGACAATTGCGGCTTCTTTGGCATTTTGTTTGGGTAAAATAAAATAGTTGAACCCTTCTTCTCTGGCTTTGATGGCAATGGGCAACGCACCTTTGATGGGTTGCAAACTGCCGTCCAGAGACAATTCGCCCATGATGATATATTCTTCAATGGCTTCTGATTTTATTTGCTGAGAAGCTGCTAAAATCCCAATAGCCAACGTTAAATCATAAGCAGCACCTTCTTTTCTGATGTCAGCAGGTGCCATATTGATGATGATTTTTTTTCCTGGAAGATTATATTGATTATTGTTTAAAGCTGCTGAAATTCTGAAAGAACTTTCGCTCACAGCTTTGTCCGGCAAACCAACTAAATGATATCCAATTCCTTTATCAATATTTACTTCAACAGTAATGGTAGTTGCCTCAATACCAAATACGGCAGATCCATAAACTTTTACTAGCATCTTTTTGTTTTAAAAGTAATAAAAAAAAATGATGCTGTATTAATTTTTAAGCCGAATTTCTACTTGCATTGATATTTCCAAATAATGAACGCATCACCATTTTTTCAAAAACTTCAATTTCTTTAGAATTTGGATCTGTTTTTTGTAATTCTTGAATTTGTTTTAACGCATATTGCTGAATGGTTAGCAATGGCAACACTATTTTTTCTCTAATTTCTATGGAGGCTCTGCCAACAGGAAAATCTTCCATTAATTCTTGATAGCCCGCTAGTTTTAGTAGCAATCGTTTTGTGGTTTCGTATTCTTTGTAAATTAATTTCCAAAAATCACCAAAAACGGGGTCGTCAGCCATGTATTGTGTCAATCCAAAAAACGATTTTTTCAAACTCATCATACTGTTTTCAAGCAATGTTTTGAAAAAATCAGAGGCGTTATAAAATTCAACAATTTCATCAAAACGTCCTGCATCTTCATATTTTTTCAATGCAGTTCCTACCCCAAAAAATCCAGGAACATTTTGTTTCAATTGACTCCAACTTCCTACAAATGGAATAGCTCTAAGTGAAGCAAAATCCAATGTATCAGAAGTAGAACGTTTGCTTGGTCTGCTGCCAATATTGGTTTTTGCATAGTATTTTAATGTACTCATTTGTTCTAAATACGGCAAAAACTGTGGGTGATTTTTAAAATCAACATAGGTTTTATAGCTGGTTGCGGCCATATCTTCCATGAGTTTTCTATGATTTTCGTTCAATTGATCTTTAGTAAACATTTCGTTTTTGATTCCCGAACTTAATAATTGTTCTAGATTGAATTGCGAAGATTCTTCTGTGCCAAAATTAGAGCTAATTGTTTGACCTTGAATTGTTAACTGAATTTCTTTGTCTTCAATAGTGGGTCCTAATGAAGCATAAAATTGATGTGTTTTTCCTCCTCCTCTTGCTGGTGGTCCTCCTCGTCCGTCAAAGAAAATAACTTCTACATTAAATTCTCTTGAAATTCTGGTAAGTGCCTCTTTGGCTTTAAAAATTCCCCAATTTGCCATTAAATAACCACCATCTTTTGTGCCATCAGAAAAACCTAACATCACTGTTTGTTTGTTTTTTCTTTTGGTTAAATGATATCTATAGGCCTGATTTGAGTATAAAATTTGCATTACATTACTTGCATTTTCTAAATCATCAACCGTTTCAAAAAGTGGAATAATATCTACTGGCAGTTCGTTTTCAAAACCACATAAATTAAGCATGGCGAAGGTTTGCATCACATTCAATGCAGATTGGTTATTGCTTATGATGTACCTATTTGCACCACGTTCACCATTTCGTTGTTGAATTGTTTTGAGTGCATAAATTGATTCAATAGTGCTTACAGACATTTCATCTGACAAAATACTTGGGTCAATATTTCCTTTAACTAAGGATAATATTTCAATTTGTGCTTCTTCTGAAAGTGAGTGGTAATTTTTTGGAAAAGTAGTATCGCCAGTGGTTAGTAAATCAGTTATTATTTGTGTAAATGCTTTGTGATGCACTCTACTGTCTTGCCTGATATCGAGAGTGGCAAAATGGAATCCAAAAATGCGCACTTTATTGATAAAATCGTTCAATTCTTCAATAAACAATGATTGATGATTTTTTTCAATAATAGCTCTTGCCTCGTACAATTCGTCCAACAAAATCTTTTGCGAAAAATTGATTTTTTCATAACTACGAATCACGTGTTTGTACAAACGTTTTTCAACTCTTGTTAAAATTTCTTGCACGCCATCAAAGGTAAAACGTCTTTTTAAACGTCTTACATCTCTGTAATAATTTCTCAAGATTGTTTGACGCAAACGTTCAGCAACATCCAGCGTAATTTGAGTTGTAACATACGGATTTCCATCTCTATCTCCACCTGGCCAAAATCCTAGATCAATGATTTCGTTATCAATAGGATTTCCATCGTAAATATTATCTTGAATGTAGTTGTAAATTTTACTTACAGAATGGTAAAACACATTTTCTAAATACCAAATTAAGCTAACAGCTTCGTCAAATGGAGTAGGTTTTTTCTTTTTATAAAAAGGAGTTTTTCCTAATTGTGCTAATAATTTTTTAATTAGTAATAAATCATCATTTCTGATGGCTTTATCCAAATCTGTGATGATTCCTAAAATACTTCCAGGATAAAACTGGGTTGGATGCGCTGTTAAAACCACCCGTACCTTAAACTCTTCTAAATGTTTTTTCAAGGCTTCTTTTTTATCACTTAAAAGAGCAACTTCTTTTGAATTTCTGAGCGTTCCAATTCCATCCATGTTATTTACAATTGGAAAAGCAGCATCTTCAATAGCATCAAACAAAACTACCTGACGTTCAATATATTGGATAAATCGAAATAACAAATCATTTTTTTCGTCCTCTGTAGGATTTTCTTGATATTTTTTAAAAAAAGTAGCAACAATTTCTGTAGGATTTTTTCCTTCTTGAAACCCTTTTTCACAAACTTTATGAAAAAGTGGCAATAAAACACCGGTGTTGTTTATGGTATCAAAAGGGAGTGTGATAAATATGCTATTGTAAATTTGATATTTAGACAATACGTTATTATTGAATCTTGCCAATTTAGG
>JANREL010000138.1:12862-17727 GCA_030758355.1 Polaribacter sp. | reverse complement strand
CACTCTTTGGTAAGACAATTCAAAAAAACTTAATAGAAGAAATAAGCACCTCTTCCAATGAAAGTTTTTTTATTGAAATCAATGAAGAATTCATAGAAAAAATAATTGTAAAATTATTTATTGAAGAAGATAAACTACAAGAAATAGTTTTAAATGATGAAAAAAACTATGGTGACAGAAATATTGAAATTTATAGAAATCTCTCGAATTTAGAAAATAAACTATTGATTACATATAAGTTGGATAATTCTAATAGTATACAAATCGGAAATAATATTATTCCATATTTAAATAAATTATTAAAAACTGATGTTGAAGAAACATTGAATACAAGCTTAAATTTACTGGCCGTAAATTTTTAACTCATAACTTTTTCATTTAAGTGAATTGTTATTTTTGGTTGATTAATTAGGCATCTAATCTAGGATTAGATGCCTTTATTATTTTACAAACCACTCATAAAATTGCCATATGGATCTTTAAATTGTGTTCCTTCAGCGAATCTGTGTTTGCTCAATTTTTTAAACTCTACTAATCCCCAAAGCAAAAATTCTTTCACAAAATAACGATCTTCGACAATCATATTTGGTTGATGTTTTCTCAAAAAATCGTCTATAACAGTTATTTTATCTAATTCATTTTGATATTGAATTTCAGTAAAATCATCCAATAATTCAAAATCTTCATCTGCATTGAAAAACCAAGAAACAATCTCATCATAGGGAGTTTCTTCATGCTGTTTTTCTAATTTTTTAATTTCAGGAAAATAGATTGGGAATAGTGAAATTATAGCTTTTTTAATTAAATTTTCAGCAACAACATGCGCACCTTCCTGCTCACCTTCATACACCAATTCAACTTTTCCAGTAATTGCAGGAATAATTCCATCAAAATCACTCAACCGAATCATGGTATTTGAATCACCAGAAATCAATGCTCTTCTCTCTGCGGTACTCAATAAATTTTCATATGCAGAGATACTTAAACGTGCACTAACGCCACTTTTCGCATCGATAAATTCGCTTTCTCGCGCTTCAAAAACCACTTGCTCCAATAAATCTTTAGCCAATTCTGGCACTTTGATAAATTCTTTTTGAGCACTTACTTTTTGTGCTTCTTGTTGCGTAATGGTTTTTGCAGTTTCAATATCTTGTGGGTAATGGGTTAAAATTTGCGAACCAATTCTGTCTTTTAGAGGCGTAACAATACTTCCTCTATTAGTATAATCCTCAGGATTTGCAGTAAAAACAAACTGCATATCTAAAGGCAAACGCATTTTAAAACCACGAATCTGAATGTCTCCTTCTTGTAGAATATTGAACAAAGCAACTTGAATTCTCGCTTGTAAATCAGGCAATTCATTGATCACAAAAATACATCTATTTGCACGTGGAATCATCCCAAAGTGAATCACTCTATCATCAGCATAACTCAATTTTAAATTTGCAGCTTTAATTGGGTCAACATCACCTATAATATCAGCAACAGTTACATCAGGAGTTGCTAATTTTTCTGCAAAACGTTCGCTTCTGTGCAACCAAAAAATAGGGGTATCATCACCTATATCTTTAATCAATTCTTTCGCATATCTTGAAATTGGACAAAAAGGATCATCATTGATCTCTGAGCCCTCTACTACAGGAATATATTCGTCCAAGAGTTCAACCATCAGTCTTGCCAAACGTGTTTTTGCTTGACCTCGCAAACCTAATAAATTAATGTTATGCTTACTCAAAATAGCTCTTTCTAATTCTGGAATTACCGTATTTTCATAGCCATGAACACCTTTAAAAACGGTTTCCTTATTCATGATTTTACTGATGAGATTTTCTCTCAATTCGTCTTTAATCGATTTTGACTGGTATCCTGATTTTTTTAAATCGCCCAATGTTTTTATACTTTCTAAATTCATTTTTTAGCTTTTTGCCTTTAGCTTTTTGCTAATGACTATTTTACGTTTATATTTTTTTTTTAGAATTAAAAGACATTTCTCACCCTCTGATTCTCTTTTTTCGATTGTTTTCGTAATCTTCAAAAATCATTTCACCCAAACCTTTTAATCCTGTGTAAAATGCTTTTCCTTGATTAGCATTGGTAAAAGCACTCACAAACTGCATCAAATAAGGATCTTGAGCAATCATAAAAGTAGTTATTGGAATGTGCAATTTTCGAGCTTGTTGTGCCATTGCATAACATTTATTGACAATATATTTGTCTAAACCATTGCTGTTTTTATAATATTGCCCATCAGGCAAACGCAAACAACTTGGTTTTCCATCAGTAATCATAAATATTTGTTTGTTGGTATTTCGCTTTCTTCTCAACAAATCCATAGCCAATTGCAAACCTGCAACCGTATTTGTATGATAAGGACCAACCTGCAAATAAGGCAATTCTTTGATGTCAATTATCCAAGCATCATTTCCAAAAACAATAATATCTAGAGTATCTTTTGGATAGCGTGTTGTGATCAATTCTGCCAAAGCCATGGCTACTTTTTTAGCAGGCGTAATTCTGTCTTCTCCATATAAAATCATGGAATGACTGATATCAATCATCAAAACAGTACTCATTTGCGATTTGTGCATCGTTTCCTCCACAACCAAATCATTTTCTGAAAGTGTAAAATCCTGAACTCCATGATTGATTTGTGCATTTTTTAAACTTTCAGTGATGGAAACTTTGTCTAAATTATCTCCAAATTGATACTCTCTAAAATCACCAGTATGTTCATCTCCCATGCCTGAAGATTTGCTTTTATGAGTTCCTGAGCCACTCTTTTTAATTTTTCCAAAAATGTGTTTGAGTGCTTGTTGTCGAATTGCACGCTCTGTTTTTGGAGTTATTTTAGTGCCTCCAACCCCATTTGCATCAATCTCTTCTTTAATGTAGCCTTTCTTTTTTAAATCCTCTATAAAATCATTAATAGAATAATATTCATCCGTCAATTTGTATTCCTTATCCAAAGATCGAAGCCAATCAATTGCTTCCTCAAAATCGCCTGAAGTATAAGTAATTAACTCTTTAAAAATCTCAAAAAGTTTCTCAAAGGGTGATTGATTTTCTGATTGAAAAGGAGTAAAAACAAATCCTTTTTTGTTGCTGTTTTTCATTAGGGTAAAATTACAACATTCTAAAATGAAAAGTTACAGGATTAAAAACGATTTGGATATTTTAACAAATATTTGATAATGATTACGATTGTTAAATTTATAAAAAAATTAACAGTAGAATACCTTAACAAAAACTAATTTAACCGCTTATACGATAAATCTAAATCAAATTATGAAAACAAACCACCCAAAAAATATGAGAATCCTTTGGCTTTTTTTGCTAGCGATATCTATCATTGGTATTCAAGAAACGAATGCGCAAAGAAAAAAGAAAAAAGATGAAAAAGAAACGGTCACTCCTAAACCAACTCCACCTTCAAAAAAGGATAAAACAATTGAGGAACTAACTAAAAGCAGTAAAAAAATTGAAGGTTTATTTACTATTTTTCAAGATACAGTTTCGGGTTCAGTAAAACTTTTGGTAAAAAAAGACCAGCTTAATAAAGATTTTATTTATTTCGCTCAAATAGCTGATGGAGTTACAGAAGCAGGACATTTTAGAGGTTCTTATCAAGGCTCTGCTGTATTTCATGTAAAACAATATTTTGACAGATTAGAATTTGTTTCACCTAACACCGCTTTTTATTTTGATAAAAACAATGCCTTATCTAAATCTGCTGATGCAAATATTAGTGATGCCGTAATTGCATCAGGAAAAGTATTAGCTAATAATGATAAAACAGGAGAATATTTGATTGATGCTGATGGCTTGTTTTTATCTGAAACATTTACAACTATTAAAAGACCCAGATTTCCAGGGCAATCTCCTTTTGCTTTTAGTTTAGGTAATTTTGATAAATCAAAATCTAAAATTGAATCTATTAAAAACTACCCAGAAAACACCAATATTAAAACAGAATATGTATACTACAATCCTTCTGTAATGAATGGTGGTTCTGAAGCGGTTACTGATGGAAGAAATGTATCTATCAAAGTTTTTCATACATTCATGAACATGCCTGCAGATGATTATACTGCAAGAATGGATGACCCAAGAGTTGGTTATTTTTTAACACAAACTAATGACATGACCACTACTGAAACTATCAATTATAGAGATATGATTCATAGATGGAAATTGGTTAAAAAAGATCCAAATGCAGCTATTTCTGAGCCTGTAACTCCAATAACTTGGTGGATTGAAAATACAACTCCTATTGAATGGAGAGAAACTATTAAAGAAGGCGTTTTGGCTTGGAACGAAGCTTTTGAAAAAGCAGGTTTTAAAAATGCAATGGTTGTAAAAGTACAACCTGATGATGCTAATTGGGATGCAGGTGACGTAAGATACAATGTGTTACGTTGGACATCTTCTCCAAACCCTCCTTTTGGTGGTTACGGACCTAGTTTTGTAAACCCAAGAACTGGTGAAATTTTAGGTGCTGATATTATGTTAGAATTTGTACATTTTACAAACAGAGTTTTTGCTGACAAATTATACAACAATGCTTCAGCCAATATGAAGTTAGAAACCCCTGAAGAATTAGAAATTCAAAAAATGCTAGCTAAAGAAAACTTTAAATACTGTTCTTTAGGTCATGTAATGCATGAAAACTTGCAGTTAGGAACTACTGTTTTACAAGCTACAGGTGCTAATGTTTTAGATATGGAAGCAATGAAAAAAGAAGGAATGAAATCTTTAATTATGCACGAAGTCGGGCATACATTAGGATTAAACCACAATATGAAAGCGAGTCAATTATTTACACCTGCACAATTAGCTGACAAAGATTTCATCAAAGGAAAAGCATT
>JANREL010000138.1:0-12762 GCA_030758355.1 Polaribacter sp. | reverse complement strand
ACAACCTTACACTCCAGTAAATTTAAAAGATCAAAAAAGAGCAATGACTGCTTTAAATAAATACATATTTGCTCCAAATGCTTTTGATACTCCAAATGATGTTTACAATTACATTGCAAGACAAAGAAGAGGGTATAATTTCTCAAGCGGAACTGAAGATCCAAAAATTCACGACCAAGTATTGGGATATCAAACAAGTGTTTTAGCACATATTATGCATCCAAATACATTACAAAGATTGTCTGACTCAGAATTGTATGGAAATCAATATAAATTATCAACTTTCATGTCAGATTTAAATAATATGATGTTCAAGCCAGATGTATCAGGATCTATCAATTCTTTCCGTCAAAACTTACAAGCAGTATACGTAAAAAGGTTGATTGCTATGATTACAGGAAACACAAGTAGTCGTTTTTCAGTAGCTTCTCAATCTATGGCGATACATAATTTAAATAACATCAAAACTTGGGTAAGTAATGGAACTGGAGATTTGGCAACAATTGCTCACAAAAATCATCTTAAAATATTAATTACTAATGCTTTAAAAGAAATAAAGTAATTTGATAATTATTTATTATCTAAACCGCAATCTTTTCGATTGCGGTTTTTTTATCTTTACGC
This sequence comes from Polaribacter sp., assembly GCA_030758355.1. Classification (GTDB taxonomy): domain Bacteria; phylum Bacteroidota; class Bacteroidia; order Flavobacteriales; family Flavobacteriaceae; genus Polaribacter. The sequence goes on along the minus strand of JANREL010000138.1, from coordinate 12,138 downwards.
TATGGCAAAAATTTTAATTACCGGAGGTACAGGTTTGATAGGAAACAAGCTAACCCAGTTGTTGATAGAAAATAATCATGAGGTTGTAATTTTAAGCAGAGAACCTTCTAAAAAAAACGAGTTTAAATGGGATATTTCAGAGGGTTCTATTGATGAAAAAGCCTTAATAAATGTTGATTATATTATTCATTTAGCTGGGGCTGGAATTGCTGATGAACGTTGGACCACAAAAAGAAAAAAAATATTAATTGATAGTAGAGTGGAGTCCGCAAACCTACTTTATGAAAAAGTTAAAAAACTTCAAATCCCTTTAAAAGGATTTATTTCTGCATCCGGAATTGGGTATTATGGTGCTGTAACTACTGAAGAAATTTTTGAAGAAAATACTAAATCTGGACATGATTTTTTAGCTGAAATTTGTGTAAAATGGGAAGCTGCTGCAATGCAATTTGCAGAAGAGCAAATTCCTGTAACTATTTTAAGAACAGGAGTTGTTTTATCATCAACTGGTGGTGCTTTAGAAAAAATGAGAACACCTGTAGTTACTCCATTAGGCTCTGGAAAACAATATTTACCTTGGATCCAAATAGATGATTTGTGTGAGATGTATCTAAAAGTTGTCGAAAATAATATAACTGGAATTTACAATGCTGTTGCACCTGAACATCATACAAGTTATTCTTTTTCAAAAGAGTTGGCAAAAAGCATTCAAAAACCTTTTGTTGGAATTCCTGTTCCTAGTTTTTTATTGAAAATTATGTTTGGTGAGATGGCAATAATCCTATTGGAGGGAAGTAGAATCTCGGCAAAAAAAGTTGAAAAGAGTGGTTTTTCTTTTCAATTTGAAACACTTAAAAAAGCATTAAATAGTTTTTAATAGATAAATTTTAAAAATGAAGAAATGAGTTCACTTTTAATTTTTTTCTGTTAAGATTGTATTGGCTAATGAGATATATCCATTTTTGGCATCTTCTGAAGACATTCCATTCAACTGCATCCATGCATTGAATTTAAATCCGCTTATTAAGTTTGATTCACTGTTAAAAGTGAAATTATTTCCAAAATTAGCTTGTTTGTAAAATGCATAAAAACGCAACATTACATCAGGAGCGACTCTTTTTTTTAACTTAGATATTTTATCAAAAGCTTCTTGATATAAAGTATCTAAATCTTTTTCTGTATTATTTTTCAGCAATGATTTGGACACCTCCTTTAACTTTATCTCCTAATTTTACATTTATTTTTGTCCCAATAGGTAAGAATAAATCAACTCTTGAACCAAATTTTATAAACCCAGCATCAGCTCCCTGTGTTACCATTTCTCCCTCTTTAGCGTAGTTCACAATTCTTTTTGCTAATGCACCAGCAATCTGCCTGTATAGGACATTTCCAAAAGTTTCATTACCTATCACAACTGTTGTGCGTTCGTTTTCTGTAGAAGCTTTTGGATGCCAAGCAACCAAATATTTTCCGGGATGATATTTGCTATAAGCAATTTTTCCACTCATAGCATATCTTGTAACGTGAACATTGATTGGTGACATAAAAATAGATAGTTGAATTCTTTTATCTTTAAAGAACTCAGGCTCGTCCACTTCTTCTATCACTACTACTTTTCCATCAACTGGAGCAATAATATGTGCGTCATTTAATGTGGTTTTTCTATTCGGATTTCTAAAAAACTGTAAAATTAAAACTACAAAACCAAGTGTTAAAACTTGCGTAATTTTGATTGTCAATGTAGTATCGAAAATTTTTTCAGCACCTAAAATAATCGCAATTGCAATAATAAATGTAATGGTAATTATCTTGTAACCTTCTTTATGAAAACGAATCATTTTTAAATTATAAAATTTATATACAAATATACGAATGGCGAAGCAAACAGCAAACTATCTAGCCTGTCTAAAATACCCCCATGTCCAGGCATTAAATTCCCACTATCTTTTAGATTGGCTTGTCTTTTAAATTTTGAAACTAATAAATCTCCAATAGTTCCTAAATTTGATACAAGTAGAGCAATCATCATCCAATGAAATAATGAAAAGTGTGGGTAAACCTTACTGATTACCAAAGATGCTAACAAAGAAAAAAACATACCTCCAATAAATCCTTCAACTGTTTTATTGGGAGAAACTGATGGAAAAAGCTTCTTTTTTCCAAAATTTTTACCAACTAAAAAAGCAAATGAATCATTAATCCAAATAATTGATAAAATACTTATCATTACATAGGGATGAAATAATCCGTCTGAAAATGGTAATAAAACTAAAAAACAAAATGAAAAAATAATATATCGAATTGTAATTCCTAGTTTGATTCGCTCAGTATTGTAATTGATAGTTTTTTTTGTAAAAAGTTGGTAAGAAAAAAACAAAGAAGATGCTAATGTAATGATAAGAATTCCAGAAGTTGCGAAGGTTTTTTGCCTAATAAACATTAGAAAAATAGTTACTCCAAAAAAGATATAAGGAGCTACAGATTTCAGTTGAATCATTTTTCCAAACTCCCGTAAACACAACAATCCAAAAAGGGTAATTAAAATCAAATATGATTCTTGAGAAAATAAAATTGAAAAAAGGAATAACAATACATAAACAATTCCTGAAAAACTCCTTTTAAAAAGGTTACTCATATCATAAATCTTCTAAAAGCAGCAAATATAAGTTTTTTGAATTATTGTTACCGTAATTTAAAAAATTATCATCAGATTTATTTACATCGTAATTCTTTATGGCAGAAATATTGGTCGGTAATATGTGCTTATTATTCATTTTTATACCTGTCAAACCTTGGCCTGAATTTTTTACAATTTGACTTGTGGTTGCATAGATAATAAAGTTTTTGGGAAAATCAGGAAGTCTTGTACTGCCTATTTGGTTTGATGAAAACAAAATGTCTCCATTATCGGCAATTAAATGTTCGCAAGTAGAAAAAATAGGCGTTTCTTGAGAATATTTTGTTACAATTTTAGCTTCATCTTTGGTAAAAAACGTCGCTAAATTTTTATTAAGTAAAAATAACTCATTCCAATTATTTTCAAAAAGTACTTTTTTTAGATTTTCAATAACTTCTGTATTCTTTGCGCAATATAAGAACTTTCCTCCTTTTTTTAAAAAATTATGGACAAACAGATCGTCCATAGTCAAATTTACTGGTTGTTTTTCAACAACAGGTTCTTCTTGACTTGAGAGGTTAAAAAGTTTCTTTAAAAAATTCATTATAATAAATTATTCTTCCGTAGTTTCTACGTCACTGGAAATCTCTAAACCCTTTTTTTTAATAATAGGCTCTTCAAATTTGAAAGGCCTTTCACCAAAAATCTTGAGTAAATCATCCTTAAATATTACTTCCTTTTCTAATAATAATTCTGCTAATATCGTTAATTTTTCTTTATTATCATCTAAAATTTTTAAAGCTCTAACATATTGTATTTCAATCATTTTAGAAATTTCATTGTCAATTTTTCTTCCAGTTTCTTCACTGTAAGGTTTTACGAATGAATCATTTCCGGATGAATCATAGTACGTAATATTTCCTATTTCATCATTCAAACCATACACAGTTACCATAGCTCTGGCTTGTTTGGTAACTTTTTCTAAATCACTCAATGCACCTGTTGAAATTTTATCAAAAATGATTTTCTCAGCAGCTCTTCCTCCTAAGGTTGCACACATTTCATCTAGCATTTGCTCGGTTTGAACAATCATTCTTTCTGCAGGCAAATACCAAGCTGCTCCTAAAGATTGACCTCTTGGAACTATAGTTACTTTTACTAAAGGCGCTGCATGCTCTAACATCCAACTAATTGTTGCATGACCAGCCTCATGAAAAGCAATGACTTTCTTTTCTCTTGGCGTAATCATTTTATTTTTCTTTTCTAATCCACCCACAATTCTGTCAACTGCGTCTAAAAAATCTTGTTGATGAATGGCTTTTTTCCCAGTTCTTGCAGCTATCAATGCAGCTTCATTACACATATTTGCAATATCCGCACCTGAGAAACCTGGAGTCTGTTGCGCTAAAAAATCAATATTTACATCATTCGCTAATTTTAATGGCTTGATATGTACATTGAAAATTTCTTGTCTTTCACGAATGTCTGGTAAATCAACATAAATTTGACGATCAAAACGTCCTGCACGCATCAACGCCTTATCTAAAACATCAGCTCTGTTGGTTGCAGCCAATACAATTACATTTGTATCCGTTCCAAAACCATCCATTTCAGTTAATAATTGGTTCAAGGTATTTTCACGTTCGTCATTTCCACCAGTCATACTGTTTTTCCCACGAGCTCTTCCAATTGCATCAATTTCATCAATAAAAATAATGGAAGGAGATTTTTGTGCCGCTTGTTTGAACAAATCACGAACTCTTGAGGCTCCAACTCCAACAAACATTTCCACAAAATCAGAGCCTGATAAAGAGAAAAAAGGCACACCAGCCTCACCAGCAACTGCTTTTGCTAACAACGTTTTTCCTGTTCCAGGAGGGCCAACAAGCAATGCTCCTTTTGGAATTTTACCACCTAAAGAGGTGTATTTTTCTGGACTTTTTAAGAAATCAACAATTTCTTGAACTTCCTCTTTTGCCCCTTCCAAACCAGCTACATTTTCGAAAGTTGTTTTTACTTTGGTGTCTTTATCAAATAATTTAGCTTTTGATTTTCCAATGCTAAAAATTTGACCTCCTGCTCCTGCCCCACCTCCAGCTCCAGACATTCTTCTCATAAAAAACAACCAAACAGCGATTAAAATAATGAATGGCAAAAATCCAATGATCATATCTAAAATGCTTGTTTTTTCTTTGTTCCTGATGTCAACAATCAATCCATTGTCTTCATCCTTTGCTCTTGAAATACTGTCTTCGAAATTTTTTAAATCTCCAAAATTGTACTCGTAAACAGGCGATCCTGGTCTGTAAAACGCTGAGGATGTTGCCTTTTTATGTACTTCTTTTTTTAAAGCTTCTTGTGTCAAATAAATTTGAGCAATATCTTTATTGATAATAAAAACTTCTTTGATATCATTCTCTTTTAAGAAAACTTCAAATTTATTTTTTGAAATGGTGTTTGAAGCCATATCACCACTATTAAAAAACTGAATAGCAATAATTGCTATGATTACTGCGCCATACAACCAATAAGAACTAAGTTTAAATTTAGGCGTGTTGTTTTTAGTATCTTTATTTGAATCACTCATCTATTTCAGATCAATTAAATTTAACTGGATTTATTTGGGTAATTTTTGCATCTCCCCACAAACTTTCAATATCATAAAAGTCTCTTACATGCTTTTGAAAAATATGTACCACCACATTTACGTAGTCCATTAGCACCCATTCAGCGTTTGTTTCTCCTTCAACATGCCAGGGTTTGTCTTTAGTTTCTTTACTTACTACTTTTTGAACAGAGCCAGAAATTGCGTTTACTTGTGTGTTGGAGTTTCCAGAACAAATAATAAAATAATCACAAACTGTATTTTCAATATCTCTAAGATCTAATAATTGAATATTTTCTCCTTTCACATCATCAATTCCTTTGATAATTACTGCGATTAATTCGTCAGCGCTTACTTGTTTTTTTGTCATTAATTTTTTACTAAAATTTTGCACAAAGTTATTATTTTTTTACGACAAATTTACTTAATATTGAACTACTTTACACTTAATTTAACAGATTGAAATTAATCAAACTTAATGCCATTAACTCTACTAATACTTTTCTGAAAGAATTGTCAAAAAACGCAACTCTTGAAGACTTTACTGTGGTCATTACTAAAAACCAAACAAATGGCAAAGGGCAACAAGAAAGTGTTTGGTTTTCTGAACCCAATAAAAACCTTACTTTTAGTGTTTATTTAGATGATTTACAGCTAAATATTAATGACAAAAAGTACTTGAATTTTGCTGTAAGTTTAGCAATATTCACAACTTTAAAGCATAAAAAAATACCAAATTTAGCTATCAAATGGCCCAATGACATTGTGTCAGGAAATAAAAAAATATGTGGAATTTTGATTGAAAACTCAATTCAAAAAAATTGTATTCAAAATTCGATTATTGGAATAGGTGTCAATGTGAATCAAGAGATATTTTCTGAAACCATAAAAAATGTTACTTCATTAAAAAACTTGTTACAAAAAGATATTGACTTAGATAATTTACTTGATGAAATATGCCTGGAATTAAAGAGTCAGTTACAATTATTATCAGAGAAAAAGTACCAATTTCTAGAAGATTCTTATGTAAAAGTGCTATTTCAAATTGATAAACCTATGATGTTTAAAGACACTGAAAACCAATTATTTTTAGGAATTATAAGAGGAATTTCCGAAACAGGAAATATCATTATTGAACTTGAAAATGATAATCTAAAAGAATTTGGTGTAAAGGAAATTTCTTTTGCTTAAAGGTTTTCCATATTTTCAGTCAACGTTTCAATAAAAGTAGTCAATGGTTTTTTTACCATCATTGCCATCATCATATTGAATTCACCATTAAAATCTAACTGGGCTTCGCAAGAATTGGCATCAATTGCGGTAATATCTGCAACCAAATGGAAATCTAATTTGCTGCTTGCTGCTCCCAAAATAATATTAAAATAAGGGGTTTTTTCTTTTAGAACCAATCGAATTTCAGGCATTCCTTTCAATCCGAATAAAAAAGAATCGCCTTCAACTTCAAATTTTTGAATAGATTCTGGCATTAATTTTTCAAAATTTTTTAAATCCGATAAAAAATCAAACAATTCTTTTTGAGATTTTTTTACAATTATTTTATTGCCACTAATATTCATAATCTTTTCTTTTTATTGGTTCCACTCACTTGGGTTTGCACTCCATTCTTTTAATGTAACGAACTCACTTTCATTAACATAATTACTATCCAAAGCTTGCTCTAACAAAAATTGATAATTACTTAACGTTACCAAATGTACGTTTTTATCTTTAAAATTTTTAGAAGCTACATCAAATCCGTAGGTAAAAATAGCTACCATTCCTTTGATAACTGCACCTGCATCTTTCAAGGCTTCGACAGCTTGCAAACTACTATTTCCTGTACTGATCAAATCTTCAATTATGACTACATTTTGTCCTTTTTCTAAATGTCCTTCTACCTGATTTTGTCTTCCATGCTTTTTAGGCTCAGGTCTCACATATACAAATGGAACTCCTAATTGCTGTGCAACTAAAACACCTATCGCAATTGCTCCTGTGGCGACACCTGCAATTACATCAGGTTTTCCGTATTGTAATTCTACAATTCTAGCGATTTCTTCTTTTAAAAAAACTCTTACAGAAGGATATGAAAGGGTCAATCTATTGTCGCAATAAATAGGGGATTTCCAGCCAGAGGCCCAAGTAAAAGGTTTATTTGGATTCAATTTTATTGCTTTAATCTGCAATAAAAGTTCGGCAGTTTTTTTTGCGGTATCTTTGTTCATAATCATGTCACAAATGTATAAAGTTTTTATAAATGATAAGCCAATAATTATAACATCTTCAACAAAAAAAGAAAATAATTTTCTTGTATATTTTTTTAAAAATACTGTGATTGACGAAGTTATTCAAGAGTTAAAAAACGAAGAAATTGAAGGTGTCAATTTATATTCAACTGATTTAGAGAATGATTGGAAATTATTTTTAAAAAATTTTGATGTAATAAAAGCTGCTGGAGGTTTGGTAATCAACCCAAATAAAAAAGTCCTTTTTATTTATCGAAACAATGTTTGGGATTTGCCAAAGGGTCATATTGAAAAAAATGAAAGTACTGAAAGTGCCGCAGTTAGAGAAGTTGAAGAAGAATGTGGCATTGAAAATTCAACTATTATTCAAAAATTAATCATAACATATCACATTTATTTTCTTGATGGCATAAAACTAAAAGAAACTCATTGGTTTTTGATGCATTCTGATGATTCCAAAAATCTTATTCCTCAATTAGAAGAAGGAATTACAGAAGTTGCTTTTAAAAACAACGATGAAATTGAAATGGCTTTTAAAAACACCTATCCTAATATAAAAATGGTTTATGAATCTTATCTAAATATTGGTGTTTTTTAAATTTCAAAATCAACTTCAAACAATGGCAATGTTCTGATTCTTTTCCCAGTTGCATTAAAAATCGCATTGCAAATTGCAGGAGCCATTACGGGTACTCCAGGCTCACCAACTCCAGTTGCTGGTTGGTTCATAGCCTCAATAATATCAACGGTTATTTTAGGTGTATCTTTCATTCGCGTCATTTGATAATCAAAAAAGTTATGTTGCTCTACTGCACCTTCTTTTACAGTGATTTTACCAAATAACGCCAATGAAATTCCGAAAATTGCTGCGCCTTCTAATTGATTGATTACATTGTCTTTATTCAAAACCAAACCACAATCTATGGTTGTCCAAACTTCTTTAATTTGTATGTTTCCATTGATTACTGAAACTTCAACTGCCGTAGCAACATAGCTATAAAAACTATAATGAATTGCAATTCCAATTCCATGATTTTCAGGACGTTTTCTATTAAAATCTGATATTTTTGCTGTATTTTCCAATACCTTTTTCATTCGTTTTGAATTGAATGGATAATCCGATTTTCCGTCAATAATTCGATTTTTCCCAATCAATGCTAATTGAAAATCAAGAGGATTTTTCTTTGCTTCAAAAGCCAATTCATCAACAAAAGAATTGTTGGCAAATCCACTATGAATATGCACCACTGAACGCATCCAACCAATTCGCAAATGCGCTTCCGCTTTTACATTTTCCAATCTAAAATTTTGAATATCATAGGGATTATTGGTGAAACCTTGGTTCAATTCAAATCCAGAAGCATAATCAGATAATGGTTTGAAAGAAGAAACAATTGATGGCAAAGCGACTCGTTGCAACCAACCAGTAACTAGACCATTTTTATCAATACTTCCTTTGAGATATTGCACACTTGTTGCATGATAAAAACTGTGTTTCACATCATCCTCACGTGTCCAAACAACTTGCACTGGTGCATCAATTTTTTTGGACAACGCTACAGCTTCCACAACAAAATCTGATTTTGATTTTCTTCCAAAACCTCCTCCTAAAAAAGTAACATTCACCGTAATATTTTCAATTGGAATTTCAAAAAAATGTGCAATTTCTGCTCTTGCTGTTTGCGGATCTTGAACTGGCGCCCAAACCTCCACTTTATTTCCTTGAAACCAAGCAGTTGCATTCGGAACTTCCATAGGTGTATGTACCAAAAAAGGAACCTGATACGTTGCTTCAATTGTCTGTTTAGCATCAGTGAATGCTTTTGCTACATTTCCTCTGCTTCCTGGGACTAATTTGCCGGTTTCATGTACTCTTTGAGTCAGTATTTCAGAAAATTTTTCAGAATCAAAAGAGTGATTTTCGCCATAATCCCATTCAATTTCCAGACTTAATTTTCCTTGAAAAGCAGCCCAACTATTATTCGCAATTATCGCAATACCTCCTAAAGCTCCAAAAAACTGACCAACTGGAGGTATCATTCTATCTAATTGAATCACTTTTTCAACACCTGAAATTTTTTCCGCATCAGAACTATTAAAACTTTTTACTGTTCCAAAAGTTACAGGACATCTTGCAATTGCAGCAAATTTCATATTCGGAATGCGAATATCCATTCCGTATTTGGCAGTTCCATGCGTAAAGTCTTTTAAATCAACACTTTTTAAGGTTTTTCCAATGTATTTGAAATCTTTAACTTTTTTTAATACTACCGTATTTTCATTAGGAATTGGCATTTTTGAAGCCACATCAATCAAATCTCCAAAGAATATTTTTTCACTTGTTTTTTGATTGATAATGAAATGATTATCGGCTTTACAATCACTTGCTGCAATATTCCATTTTTGAGCAGCAGCAGCAATCAACATCATTTTTGCAGTTGCGCCCATTTTGCGCATTGGTTCTAAAATGGTACGAACACTTCTAGATCCATCTGTATTTTGATTTCCATATTTTTCATGCCCAATCGCTTGTTTTACAGCGATGTATTTCCAATCAGCTTCCATTTCATCTGCAATGGCTGATGCCAAAGAAGTTCTGATTCCTTGTCCCATTTCCGAACGTGAAGCCATCAAAGTGATGTTTCCATTTTTATGAATTTGGATAAATAAATTGGGACTAAATGAGTTTTCATCCGAAGTTGGAATAAATTCTTTTCTATCAGAAGAAATATTACACCCGATAATAATTCCTGTGGAAGTCAATCCAAAAAGTTTGACAAAATCTCTGCGATTAATTTTTTGAATAGTACTCATTACCCTTGATTTTTAATTGCTGCAGCCATGTGAATTGCTTTTCTAATTCTAGTATAAGTTCCACATCTACAGATATTTCCACTCATGGCATTGTCAATATCTTCATCTGTTGGATTTGCATTATTCTCTAACAAAAAAGTAGCTGCAATCAATTGCCCTGATTGACAATAACCGCATTGTGGCACATTGCATTCCTGCCAAGATTCACGCAAAATTTGTAAATTTGCAGTTGTGCCCTCAATAGTTGTAATTTCTTTTCCAATTCCGAATGAAAATGGCATGCTACAAGATTTTATCAAAGTTCCATCAACCAAAATTGAACAAGCACCACATTGACCAACTCCACAGCCAAATTTGGTTCCTGTCATTCCAACTACATCTCTAATTAGCCACAAAAGTGGCATCTCTTCAGGCGCATCAATTTGATACCTTTTTCCGTTTATTGATAAATTTGTTTTCATTTATTATTTTGATTTTGAACTTTGAATTTTTACCTTAAAACAACAAACAAACTGGATTTGGAGCCTTAATTTCACTCACAAATGTCAATTTCCCTATTTTTAAATCTCTTCTAAAACTCACTATATTATTGCTGTCTTGATTGGCAACTACTAAAAATTTATTATCAGGAGTTAGACTAAAATTCCTTGGATTTTCACCTTTAACAGATTCAAAACCAACCAATTCTAAATTTCCCTCGATATTATCCACTTTAAAAATAGCAATTGAATTGTGACCACGATTGGAAGCATACAAAAATTCTCCATCAGAAGAAACATGAATATCCGCACCTATAGTATATGTTGTATAATCCTTAGGAATCATAGAAACTGTTGATATAATTTTATAAAGACTTGGAATTTTTTGTACTAAGGAAATTGTATTATTAAGTTCGTTCAAGACATATATCCATTTTTTATTAGGATGAAAAACCAAATGCCTTGGACCTGCGGCTTTTTCCATTTGGAGCGTTTTTTGAACTGAAAAAACAAACTTTTTTGAACGCTCGTCAATGGTTGAAAACCACAATTGATTGGTTCCTAAATCAACTGAAATGATTTCGTTATTTGCTGGATGAAACCACGTTGAATGCGCATGAGGCACTTCTTGTCTTGACGTTATTCCTTTGCCAAAATGTTGCTGCACATCTAATAAGTTAGATAATTCCCCATCAGAATTAAGTTGTAAAAAACCAATATTTCCTCCTGAATAATTGGCAACAATTACTTGATTTTTATCATTCACAGAGAGAAAACAAGGATGTGCTCCTCCACTTTTAGACTGACTTTTAAAAATCAAAGAATCATTTTCAATGGCAAAAGAAGTGACAAAACCAGTTTCATTTTTAGCTACTTCATTCACAGCCAATAAATTTCTTCCGTCAATAGTTTTTGCCAAAAATGATGGATTTTCTAATATCGCTTTTAATCCGTTGTTTTTTAAAAACCCATTTTTATCAATTTCATATTGATAAATTCCTTTGCTTTCCCCGTTTGTATAGGTTCCTACAAAAAAAGTAGTACTTTTTTCTAAATCCATTTTAGTTGTGTTCGCTGAAAAAACAATAATAAGAATGACAAAAAAAACTATTTTTCTCATAATTAATAGATTTTGAAAATTGGTAAACGCAAATGTACTTTTTCATAATGAGGAGAATTTTTGAAAACAAAATCCAATTGTGCTCTTGGATTTTTTGCAAAATCTGCATCTGTTTTTTGTTTCTCATCTAATTTCATCTTTAATTCAGGATTTTCCAGCAATAATTTTTCAGCAATATCTTCAAAAACATATCCAGAATAACCTTCTTTTTGTTGTAAAATAGTATCAAAAAAGTTCCAATTAAAAAATGAATCTGT
>JANREL010000137.1:2025-3422 GCA_030758355.1 Polaribacter sp. | reverse complement strand
TTGAAATATATAGCAATACATTTTTCAAAAAAAATCCTACTCCATCAGTATTTGAATCCCTGCAAAATGTCAACGGAATTCGCCCTCAACTGAACTGTAATGTATGTAATACTGGTGATATTCACATCAATGGTTTGGAAGGTCCTTATACCTTTGTGTTGATTGATGGAATGCCTATAGTTAGTGGACTTTCAACGGTTTACGGATTGACAGGAATTCCTCAAGCATTGATTGAAAGAGTAGAGATTGTAAAAGGTCCTGGATCTACTTTATATGGTTCTGAAGCTATTGGTGGTATTATCAACATCATTACTAAAAAACCTGGAAATTCACCAAAATTAACTTCAGATTCATTTGCTAGTTCTTGGGGAGAAATCAATACGGACATTGGTTTACGTTACAAAATTTCAGAAAAAACAGAGGCACTTTTAGGGGTTAACTATTTTAATTTTCAACAGAGAATTGATAATAATAAGGACAATTTCACAGATTTAACCTTACAAAACAGAATTTCAGTTTTCAATAAAATTAACTTTGAGAGAAAAAACAATAAACTTTTTACAATTGCAGGAAGATTTGTGTATGAGGACAGATGGGGAGGTGAAATGGATTGGCAAAGAGAATTTAGAGGTTCTGATATAAAATATGGTGAAAGTATTTACACAAACCGATGGGAAACTTTTGGCACTTATGAATTACCAACCTCAGAAAATATTAGTTTTCAATTCAGTACAAATGGGCATTTTCAAGATTCATTTTATGGCACAGATACCTATGATGCCTCCCAATTTATTGCTTTTGGACAACTGGTTTACAACAAACAATCAAGTGAAAAAAATAATTTATTATTGGGTTTAGCTTACAGATATACCTTTTATGATGACAATACTTTTGCCACTTTGGATGAAAATGGAAACATCAATAAGCCTTCAAAAATTCATTTACCGGGAATTTTTCTGCAAGATGAAATCAAATTAAACAATCAAAATACACTGCTTTTAGGCACAAGATGGGATTATAATAGCGTTCATGGAAGTATTTTTTCGCCAAGAATCAATTATAAGTGGCATTCAAAAGAGCAAACAGATATTTTTCGATTAAGTATTGGAAATGGTTTTAGAGTTGCCAATATTTTTACAGAAGATCATGCAGCTTTAACAGGCGCTAGAGAAGTAGTTTTTGAAGATGAATTGAAACCTGAAACTTCATGGAATGCAAATCTGAATTATGTAAAAAAAATCAATACAGAAAACAGCTTTATTACGTTGGATGCAAGTGCTTTTTACACCTATTTTGACAATCGAATTTTACCAGATTACGAAACAGACTCTAACAAAATAATCTATGCAAATTTGAACGGATTTTCAGTATCAAAAGGCATTTCTTTGAATGCAGAT
>JANREL010000137.1:0-1925 GCA_030758355.1 Polaribacter sp. | reverse complement strand
AGCATTCAAAATATTCAATTGTCAAAAAAATTTGGCAATAATTGGGAAGTGTATGGAGGCGTTAAAAACTTACTGAATATTACACCTCCTGCAAATAGTATTAATGGTGCAAATAATCCTTTTGATATTGGAATTGATTCCGAAAAAAATCCTGAATTGTCATTTGATCCAAGTTATGTATATACTTCTAATCAGGGGATTAGAGGATTTATAGGGTTAAGGTATACTGTTTTTTAAAATCAACGGTGATGAAAAATATTTTTTTTATTTTACTCTTAGGCCCACTTTTTAATTTCGCTCAAGAAACAAATAAATTAAATGTGTATTCTTTTGAAGAAATTGAAAAAATACAACAACAAAATCCAAAACCACTATTGGTTTTTGTTTACACAGATTGGTGTAAAATTTGTTTTGGAATGAAAAAAACTACCTTTCAAAATGAGGAAATTCGTGCACTTTTAAATGCCGAATTTTATGTTGTTTTTTTAAATGCAGAATGTGAAAAAGAAATCCCTTTTTATGGAAAATTATTTAAAAAGAATCGTGCTGGAATTCATCAATTAGCCACTATTTTAGCCGAAAAAAATAAGCAAATTGCATATCCAACAACCATAATCTTAAACAAAGAATGTAAGATTGAAAAACAAATACAAGGTTTTATAAATAGCAGAAATCTGAAAACACTTTTAGATTCTTTTTTACCTAAAAACCAATAAATTTAATGTTTTCTGTCCCAAATCCTTGAACTAGAACCTCCTAAATTTAAACTATATACAATACCTGCAGTTCCAAAAATGTGAGATCTTTGAAAATCTCCACCCAAAGCGCTTAATTTGTACATCAATTGACCGTTAAAACCAATTCTGTCAGTCATCCACAAAGTACCACCTCCACCTAAATTTAAGGTTATTCCTGTTTCAAGAAGATTCACAATGCTTATTCCTCCCAAAGCATAAATTCTTAATTTATATGCTGGATTAAAAAGTTCATAATTTAAATTTGCATCACCTGACATATATTTTTGTGAATCTCTAATTGATTTTGAAAGTCCAAAAGATACTGTCATTTTGTTACCAATATATTTACTCAAACTTACTCCAGGAACAGTTGCTATATACCTTCCACCAACAACTGGTCCATCATTTTTTGAATACAATACTGAAGACGTATTTAAACCAATTGACCAACTTCTAGCACTTTCTTGTGCATTGATTTTATTGATTGAAATCAAAAGAAAAGCAAGGAAATAAAATAATTTGTTTTTAGTCATAACAATATTTTTTTGTCAAAAATAATCTTTTATTCAAACTAAATCTCATCTTTAAATTTCATAAAAACTGAGAACAATAACTTGATAATATGGTGTATTATGATTAAGTTCTAAAAATAAATTCCAAAATAATATTGCAAATAAAAATACTTCACAGAAAAGTATTCTTCAGCCTCATAATACCGAGGGAGTTTATTTTAGAATTAAAACTCAATCTGAAACAAATATACTGAATTTTTAGAATAAAAGTAACTCAGTACTTACCAATTTTATTAATTAAGTAGCTACCTTTGCACAAAATTATTTCAGTTGAATTTACAGCATATTGTACATCAATATCAACAAGCTGCCTCAATTTCAAAGGTAGTTTCAGCCCTTCAACAAGAGAAAAACCATTTTCAGATAACGAATTTGGAAGGTTCTTCATTGTCTTTTGTAATTGTTGAAGCATTTAAAAAATCACAACATCCTTTTTTATTAATTTTTGATGACAAAGAAGAAGCTGCCTATTATTTGAATGATTTAGAGCAACTTTTAGGTGATAAAAATGTGCTGTTTTTTCCAGGTTCTTATAGAAGGCCTTATCAAATTGATGAAACTGACAATGCCAATGTTTTATTGCGATCTGAGGTTTTAAACCGAATCAATTCGCAAA
>JANREL010000136.1 GCA_030758355.1 Polaribacter sp. | reverse complement strand
TGGTCTAACTGTTTGGCAAATGCCAAAGAATTTTGATATTGCATGAAATTAATTGATATTCATCAAATATAAAACAATCCTTTTGAGATTTCAATTTTTTACGGTTTGATTTTTTGTAAATTCGCTAAAAATTACTTGAGATGAAATTTTTAAATATTATTGTTTTTTTTAGTTTATTACTTGTTTTTTCATGTAAAAATGATGCTGTAAATCTGTCAGAATTAACTAAAATTTCGAGTGAAATTAAAAAAGAAATGGCTCCTGACAGTCGTGTTGAATTGTTTGATATTACCTTTAAAAACAATTATAAAATGATTGTTTTATCAGGAAAAACAACTTCAAAAATGGCATTGCAAATGCTGATAGATAGTCTCAAAAAACGAAACATTTCCATTGAAAATAAGGTACGTGTTTTGCCTGATACCGCTGTTGGAAATCAACAATTTGCCATCGCAAAAAATTCAGTCATCAATATTCGTTCAGATGCGAAACATTCAGCTGAACTAGGAACACAAGCCTTGTTGGGAATGTCTCTAAAAGTGTTGGATAAAGAGGGTGACTTTTATCAAATTCAAACTCCAGATAAGTATATTTCGTGGGTTGATAAAGGTGGCATTGTACGAATGACAAAAACCGAATTTGATGCTTGGAACACCTCAAAAAAAGTAATTTTCACAGATATTTTTGGATTTATTTACAAAGAAAAATCAGTTGAAAATGGCATTGTTTCAGATATTTCTTTGGGAGGAATTATACAATATATAAATCAAGACGACAATTTTTACACTGTAAAAATGCCTGATAATTCTGTTGGATTTTTAAAAAAAAATGAATCAATTTCGTACGAAAATTGGTTACAAACCGTAACTCCATCTGAAGAAAATATTGAGGTTTTTGCAAAAAAAATGGAAGGTTTTCCTTATTTATGGGGTGGAACTTCTGCCAAAGGAATGGATTGCAGTGGTTTTACAAAGATGGTGTATTTAATGAACGGTTTTGTGATTCCAAGAGACGCTTCACAACAAATAAATGCTGGAAAAACAGTAGATGAAAATGGTACTTTCTCTGATTTACAAAAAGGTGATTTGCTCTTTTTTGGAAAAAAAGCAACTGAAAATTCAAAACAAAAAGTAACTCATGTGGGCATTTGGTTGGGAAATGATAAACAAGAATTTATTCATGCGTCTGGAAATGTGCATATTAGTTCTATGGATTCAACTCAACCTCATTTTGATGAATTGAATAAAAATAGGTATTTAGGAAGCAAACGTTATTTGGGCGAAAAAGATGCGCAAATTGTTGATTTAAAGACTACAATTGGCTTAAAAGAGTAAAATTTCATCTTTAATTAACATCAAAACAGATTGCTATCCATTTATTATCCATACTTTTGCGCGCTATTTCAATAAAAATACATGAAGCGAATTAAAGAATACAAAAAATTATTCAACATTGAAGGTCAAATTGATTTAAAAGAGTTGAAAACATCTTACAGAAACTTAGTAAAAGAGTATCATCCAGATAAATTTTTGGATGAAGCAGCAAAAGTAGAAGCAGAGGAAATCAGCACAAAAATTATTGATGGATACCATTTTTTAGTGAGCATTGCTCCAGAAACAAAAGAAGCAAATTTAGACGAATACAAAATCACCACTTCAGAATGTCAAGTAGTTGATTGGCGTCATAAAAGTATGTTGTTAGAAGTAACTTTTTCTGATGGAAATACTTATGAATATTTTGGAGTAAGTAAAATTCTTTTTGGAAAATTCGTCAATGCAAAATCGATGAATAACTTTGGGAGAAGAAATATTTTCAATGCTTTCTTATATCGGAAAATTAAAAAAGTAGCTGTAAATGCTTAATTCTCACACATAAAAAAATCCTTCAAATTAAAATTTGAAGGATTTTTTTATGAATTTATATTTCTAATACAACACTCGAAACTTAATTGTACCCTCTACATTTCGTAATTTTTCAATTACCTCAATGTTGTATTCTTTGTCTAAATCTGTAATAACGTACCCCACTTTTGGATCTGTAGATAAATATTGCCCATTGATATTTAGGTCGTATTTTGCCAAAATCTTATTGATTTTTGCCATTACTCCAGGAACATTTTTATGGATGTGTAAAAAACGATGTGCATTTACTTGTCTTGGCAAACGAATATTTGGAAAATTTACAGCATCGACCGTATTTCCATTATTGATATAACCCATAATTTTATTGGGTACAAAATCGGCAATATCTTTTTGTGCTTCTTCTGTACTTCCTCCAACATGTGGCGTTAAAATTACGTTTGGCAAACCTTTTAATTCCGTATAAAAATCTCCATTTTTTGCTGGTTCCTTAGGATATACATCTACTGCTGCGCCTGCTAACTTTCCGCTTTTTAAAGCAGTAACCAAAGCTTCAACATCCACTACAAATCCACGTGCTAAATTGATAAAATGGGCACCATCTTTCATTTTTGCAAACTCATTTTCTCCGAAGAAATTCCTATTAGCAGCATTGTCATCCACATGCAGTGTAACCACATCCGAAATTGCTAAGAGATCATTTAGCGAATACATTTTGGTGGCATTTCCTAAAGATAATTTATCTTCAATATCATAGTAACACACGTCCATTCCAAGTGCTTCAGCCAAAATAGATAGCTGTTTTCCAATGTTTCCATACCCAACAATTCCTAATTTTTTTCCACGAACTTCCTTGGAGCCATCGGCAGTTTTATTCCATTTTCCATTGTGAATTTCAGTGCTTCTTTGAAAAGTAGAACGCATCAACATGATGATTTCACCAATTGCCAATTCAACCACAGAACGAGTATTGCTGTATGGTGCATTAAAAACGACAACACCATGTTCTTTACAAGCCTCTAAATCAATTTGTTTGGTACCAATACAAAATGCACTAACGACCATTAATTTTTCAGCAGCTTCGATTACTTTTCGGGTAACATCTGTTTTGGAACGAATTCCTAACACGTGAACGTCTTTGATTTTTTCAATCAATTCTTCTTCGGACAAACTTTTTGAAATAGATTCTACAGAAAATCCGTCTGTTGATAATTTTTTAAAAGCGTCAGGATGTACATTTTCTAATAGTAAAATCTTAATCCTATTTTTGGGGTATGAAATATTTCTTGGCAACTTGTTGATGTATAAAAATTCGTCAAAATTTGGAGCAATATGATCAGCTTTCTCGGTTGTTTTTATTCTGGAAACGTTTTCAGTATAAGCAAAAAACTTGTCTGCAACTCCAGCTTCACGAGTTACATAATCGCTGTAACCATCTCCAATTACTTGGATTTCTCCTTCTAAATGCATGTTTCGC
This sequence comes from Polaribacter sp., assembly GCA_030758355.1. GTDB lineage: Bacteria > Bacteroidota > Bacteroidia > Flavobacteriales > Flavobacteriaceae > Polaribacter. The sequence goes on along the minus strand of JANREL010000136.1, from coordinate 14,486 downwards.
AAACATTCAATTTTTCCGTTATGATGCGAAAGTACGTTTTTTGAATCAAACCCGATAATTTCTCCAGATTCAGTAAATTCAAAAGTATTGGCAAAAACACGGTGAGAAGGAATGTTATACGCTGCCACAATTGGATCAATAAATTCTTTAAATCCGCAAGAAATCACATAAATATCATCTTTAAATTCTTGAAAAAAATCTTTATTTCTTTCAATAGATAATGAAACTTGTTTACTGAGTTGTTTGATTAATTCGCCTAAGTCAGCTTTATTAGCATTCAATAATGCAATTCTTCTTTGTAAGGATTCAGTAAAAGAAATTTCACCATCAATTCCTAAATTCGTGATATCAATGATTTGTTGAATTATTTCATCCTTTTGGGGATTATTTTTTAACGTAATTTCTGCTAAAACATCTAAAGCTTCTACACGAGTTAAGGTGCTATCAAAGTCAAAAACGTAATTTCTTTTGGTGGTTATCATGCGTAAATAAGCGCTTCATTTTAAGATGTAAATCTACAAATATCAATCAGATTGATGAAAAATTGATGCAGTTTTATCATATCAATTTTATTTACGCTTTTTAGTAGAAAAGTTGATAAAATTAAAACTTTAAATACCTAAAAATTATGAAATCCTAAAAGAAGTAACCACCAAAATATAGGTAAACTTTCTACCCATAACGCACTGTAATAACTTGATTGATTCACTTTAGCTCTCATCAAGAAAATAACCACTAGAAAAAAGAAAATCATAAAAGTGTTCTTCATTTCTAAATTGGTATCCAGGGAATATGAAATCAACAATGAAATAACCATCAATATTAATCCCAATCTTTTGGTTTGGGGAATGCCAATTTTCCTCGGAATGGTTTGTAATGAAATCGAATCAAATTGTAAATCCCTGATTTCAAAAGGTAAAATTAATGCGACAACAATAAAAAATCTTTGAATAAAAAGTAAAAAAGCTGGATAGGAAATCGCATTTGCTTCATGATAATATGGAACTAACACTGTAAATCCTGCCCAAACTAAAGCAACAACCATGATTTTTAAAAAACCAATCGTACGGAGGTTTTTTTCAAATCCACCAAAAAATGGTACTGCATACAAAACTGTTAATAGTGCAAACGGAAAACTAACATACAATGTTTGTAAAGGAAGTAAAAATGCATAATAACACATTGCTATAAAACAAAAAAAAGAAAATATTTGAATGATTTTCAAGTCATTTGCCAAACTCCTATGATGCAATTTGGCGACACCAGCATATTTCACAAAATTATAGCCTGTAATTGTTCCAAAAAAAATAAAATAGTAAAGATTTTTTTGATACGAAAAATTAAAATAAAATTCTGTAATTCTCAAAAATGCATACACAGCCGAAGCTACGTGAATACTAGCATTGAGATAAAAATCAATTATTTTTTTTAATATATTCATTTCACAAAAATAGCGTTTCTGTTGATAACCCTAAAAAACGGTTGATAATAATTTAATTTTAGGTAAATTCTAACAAAAAATAACATCATTAAATCCGTACTTTTGTGTCGCAAAATAAAAAAAGATTTTTTTGTGAATTTAAAACTCACTAAATCGTTTGAAATATAGACACTTTAACCTAAATTAATGAATACAAATTCGTTTCAACTAAGACATATTGGTCCCAGTAAAAAGGAACAAGAAATCATGTTATCAGCTATTAAAGTTGATAGTTTAGAACAGCTAATTAATGAAACTGTTCCAGATAATATTCGTTTAAAAAATGATTTAGATCTAGATCCAGCCATGAGCGAATATGAATATTTAGCTCATATAAAAGAACTTTCTGAGAAAAATAAAGTTTTCAAAAGTTACATTGGTTTAGGCTATCATGAAGCAATTGTGCCAAGTGTTATCCAACGAAATATTTTAGAAAACCCAGGATGGTATACTGCATACACACCTTATCAGGCAGAAATTGCACAGGGAAGATTGGAAGCGTTGTTGAATTATCAAACTATGATTTGCGATTTGACAGGAATGGAATTGGCAAATGCATCACTTTTGGATGAAGGAACTGCTGCTGCTGAAGCAATGACCTTATTGTTTGATGTTAGAGAGCGAGATAAAAAGAAAATAGAGGCTTCAAAATTCTTTGTTTCTGAAGAAATTTTACCACAAACTTTATCTGTTTTATTAACTCGTTCAGCTCCAATTGGCATTGAATTAGTGGTTGGAAATCATGAAGAATTTGATTTTTCTGATGATTTTTTTGGAGCTATTTTACAATACCCAGGAAAACACGGACAAATTTTTGACTATTCAGATTTTGTTGCAAAAGCGAATGCAAATAATATCAAAGTAGCTGTTGCCGCTGATATATTATCACTTGTAAAACTAAAAGCACCTGCAGAATTTGGGGTTGATGTTGTGGTTGGAACTTCGCAACGTTTCGGAATTCCATTAGGTTATGGAGGACCTCATGCTGCTTTTTTTGCTACAAAAGAAGCCTACAAAAGAAGTATTCCTGGAAGAATTATTGGCGTTACAAAAGATAGAGATGGAAATCGTGCGTTGAGAATGGCATTGCAAACTCGCGAGCAACACATCAAACGTGAAAAAGCGACGTCTAATATATGTACTGCTCAAGTTTTATTGGCAGTAATGGCAGGAATGTATGCTGTTTTTCATGGAAAAGAAGGGATTCAATACATTGCTGATAGCGTTCATAATAAAACAAAATTAGTGGCTGATTATATAGAAAAATCAGGATTTACACAGTTGAATTCTTCATATTTTGATACGTTGTTAGTTGAAATTGATTGTTTAAAAGTAAGATCAATTGCAGAATCTCACAAAGTAAACTTCAATTATATCAACGAAAATTTGCTTTCAATTTCTATAAATGAGGCTACGACGCAACAAGATTTAATGACTTTATTTACCATCTTTGGTCAATTAAAGAAACAACCAAATACTGCAGAAGCTGAAGGCAAAGGAGATTTTCATCAAATTTTAACAGAAGAATCTCTATCTGCAAATTTTGAAGTAATTTCAGATAAGCTAAAAAGAAACACCTCATTTCTGGAAAATACTATTTTCAATACGTATCATTCGGAAACCGACATGATGCGTTACATCAAAAAATTAGAACGTAAAGATTTGGCTTTGAATCATTCTATGATTTCTTTAGGATCTTGTACTATGAAATTGAATGCAGCTTCAGAAATGTTGCCTTTAAGTAATCCACAATGGGGAAATATTCATCCATTTGCGCCATTAAATCAAGCAGAAGGATATCAAATTGTTTTGAAAAAATTAGAACATCAATTAAATATCATTACTGGTTTTGCAGGAACTTCATTACAACCAAATTCTGGTGCGCAAGGAGAATTTGCTGGCTTGATGACTATTAGAGCCTACCATCAAGCAAATGGAAATGAACATAGAGATATTTGTATCATTCCTGCTTCTGCTCATGGGACAAATCCAGCTTCAGCAGTAATGGCTGGAATGAAAGTTGTAGTTACAAAAACCGATGAAAAAGGTAATATTGATGTAGAAGATTTGCGTGCAAAAGCCATTGAACATTCTGCAAACTTAGCAGCTTTGATGGTTACGTACCCATCAACTCATGGTGTTTTTGAGAGTGCAATTCAAGAAATCACACAAATTATACATGATCATGGAGGTCAAGTATACATGGATGGTGCTAATATGAATGCGCAAGTTGGATTGACAAATCCTGCAACAATTGGTGCAGATGTTTGTCATTTAAATTTACATAAAACGTTTGCAATTCCTCATGGAGGAGGAGGTCCTGGAGTTGGTCCAATTTGTGTTGCCCCACAATTAGTTCCGTTTTTACCTACAAATCCAATGATTTCAACTGGAGGAGAACAAGCGATCACAGCAATTTCTGCTGCACCTTGGGGTTCTGCTTTAGCTTGTTTGATTTCTTATGGCTACATTAAAATGCTTGGATTTAGCGGAATTACAAACGCTACTAAAAACGCTATTTTAAATGCAAATTATATCAAAGTCCGTTTGCAAGGACATTATGATTCATTATATACAGGCGAAAAAGGACGTGCAGCTCACGAAATGATTATAGACTGTAGAGATTTCAAACAAAACGGAATTGAAGTGGTTGACATTGCAAAACGTTTGATGGATTATGGTTTTCATGCACCCACAGTTTCATTTCCTGTAGCCGGAACCATGATGATTGAGCCTACAGAATCTGAAAGTTTATCAGAATTAGATCGTTTTTGTGATGCGATGATTGCTGTCAGAAAAGAGATTGATGCTGCTACTAAAGATGATGAAAATAATCCGTTAAAAAACGCACCACACACACAATCTATGCTAACTTCGGATGATTGGAATTTACCATATTCTAGAAAACAAGCCGCTTTCCCTTTAGAGTATATTGCTGAGAATAAATTTTGGCCAACTGTAAGAAGAGTTGATGATGCTTACGGAGACAGAAATTTAATTTGTTCATGCAATCCAATTGAGGATTATGTGTAAGATTATAAATCCATAAAAAACTAAAAAACCACTTTTAAATAAAAGTGGTTTTTTTTTAACCTCAACAAAATTGTTGAGGTTTTATATTTTTTAAATTCAGAAAAATTATTTGCTAAATTTTGAGTATTTGTTTTTAAACTTGTCAATACGTCCTGCAGTATCAACCAATTTAGATTTACCAGTGTAAAATGGATGAGAAGTTCTTGAAATCTCTAATTTTACTAAAGGATATACAATTCCATCAACATCAATAGTTTCTTTTGTGTCAACAGTTGAACGTGTAATAAAGACATCTTCATTTGACATATCTTTAAAAACTACCATTCTATAATTTTCTGGATGAATTCCTTTTTTCATTTTATAATATTTTAATACTTTATTGTTATGTTTGCTTGCGTAAAGTTGGTAAGGTTTTACACGATGTCTTTAAATAGCTAACTATTACTATTTTGAGGTTGCAAATTTAAGTTATTTTTTTAATCTACAAATAAATAATTTACATTTATTTGTATAGAAATACTAGTTTCTAAAAAACAATACAATTCTTGAATATATCAAGCAATATTTAATGCAAAAACCGCACATATGAAAATTCGTTTTATCAGTATAATTATCATAATTTCATTACTTTTTATCATTTCTTGTAATAATGAATATAAATTTACTCTTGAAGTTCCTAAAAATACCTCTTTACATAAAACCTTATCAGCGGTTGTGAAAGAACAAAATGACAAGCTAATTGATAGTGTCCACTTTTTTATCAATGGTATTAAAAGTATTTCTTCAGAAAATGCAACCGCTTTCAATACGCAAGATTTTGGAGTTGGTAAACATCAAATTTCAGCATTGATTTTTTATCCCGGAAAAACAAAAAAAATCAATAATTCCTTTGAAGTTTTTGCATCAAAATCTCCTGAAATTTATACATATAAAATCATCAATTCATATCCTCATGATACAAAAGCATATACTCAAGGACTAGAGTATCACAAAGGTTTTTTATATGAAACGACTGGAAGAAGAGGGCAATCGACATTACGAAAAGTTGAAATAAATACCGGAAAAGTGCTGCGAAAAATAGATTTAGACAAACAGTATTTTGGTGAAGGAATGACTATTTTGAATGATAAAATATTTTGGTTGACATGGCAAGCAAAAAAAGGATTTGTGTTTGATTTAGAGACGTTTACTCTAGAAAAAGAATTTACTTACAACAATAGTGCTGAAGGTTGGGGATTTACGAATAGTGGCGAAGCTTTGATAAAATCTGATGGAACTCACAAAATTTGGTTTTTAGATGTAGAAACTCAAAAAGAAAACCGATTTATTCAGGTCTATACCAATAAATACGCAGTTGATGATTTGAATGAATTAGAATTGATTGACGAAAAATTATACGCAAACAAATACCAACAAAATGCCATTGTTATTATTGATATCAAAACTGGCGAAGTTTTAGGAGTTGCTGATTTGACGGATTTAAAAACAGAAATGGAAAAAACTCAAAAATTAGTTGCCAATGACGAAGTTTTAAACGGAATTGCATACGATAAAGAGAATAATAGACTTTTTGTAACGGGAAAAAACTGGGGAAAACTTTTCGAAATTGAATTGATTAAAAAACAATAATTCAACCATTTAAAAGTTCTATTTTTATAAAATATTTAGCATGCGCACTTTTTTAGCTTTTTTACTTTTTATCGCCCTAATTTCAGTGAGCTCTTGTAGAAAAGATTTTTCTACAATTCCAAGTTTTGGAAATTTAGAATTCTCAAAAGACACCGTTTTTTTAGATACTATTTTCACTAATATTGGTTCAGCAACCTACAATTTAAAAGTGTATAACCGAGGAAATAAAGCCATTACCATTCCGAGAATTTCACTTGAAAACGGAATATCATCCAATTACAGATTGAATGTTGATGGAATTCCAGGGAAAGAATTTGTAGATATTGATATTTTAGCCAAAGACAGCATTTATATTTTTATTGAAACCACTATTGATGCAAGTGCTGTTTCAAATCCTTTATATACAGACCGAATTTTATTTGACAATGGCAACAATCAGCAAGATGTAGACTTGGTGACTTTGGTGCAAGATGCTCATTTTATTTACCCTGGTAGAAATCCATTTTCAATGAAAATTGACAGCTTAACAATTGATGGTCAGCCAACTACAATCAAAGGACGCTTTTTATTAGATACTGAATTAACGTTTACCAACACCAAACCAACTGTTATTTATGGATATGCAGCAGTTCCTGAAAACAAAACATTAACTATAAATGCAGGTGCAAGAGTCCATTTTCACAGCAATTCAGGTTTGATTATTTACAAAAAAGCGGCTTTAAAAGTCAATGGAAATTTGAATGAAAAAGTAGTTTTTGAAGGTGATCGATTGGAAAATAGTTTCAGTAAAATTCCTGGACAATGGGGTACCATTTGGATGAGAGCAGGAAGTAAAGACAATGAAATTCATCATGCGCAGATAAAAAATGGTGTAATTGGCATTTTGATTGATAGCATTGGATCCAACTCCTCTCCTACTTTACAGCTTTCAAATACCGAAATTTACAATCATTCCAACTTCGGAATTTTAGCAAGAGAAACAAATATTAAAGCTCATAATTTGGTAGTTGGTTCCGCAGGACAAGCTTCTTTAGCAGTAACTGTTGGAGGAACTTATAATTTTACACATTGCACTTTTGCTAATTTTTGGAACAATGGCATCAGACAATTACCAGCAGTTTTAATAAATAATTTTTTCGTTTATGAAAATGCCTCTGGGCAAGAGATTCTTGAAACTAGAGACTTAAAAGCTGCCAATTTCACAAATTGTATTTTTGATGGAAATAATAATATTGAATTTTTGTTAGACAAAGTTGATGGAAGTTTGTTCAATTACAACATCCGAAATTGCATGATTTCATTTACTGACACTAACAAATCATTTGCTGGAAATGCAGAAATGAACTTTACTGATAATCCAAACTATCAAAATAACGTCTTAAATGGTTTGCCTGATTTTAGAAATACACAAAATGAAGATTTTATCATAGGTGAAAATTCTGGGGGAATTAACAAAGCTATGTCAAGTAGTTTTTCTTTTGATATTTTAGGAGTAAACAGAACCAATTCTCCTGATATTGGAGCATATCAACACATCATTTTTGATTGATTATTGTTTATGGACAACTCCGTCTTTCATCACAAAAACAACGTTTTCAATCGTGGCAATGTTTTTTGTTGGATCTTCATCAACAGCAATAATATCTGCAAAAAAACCTTTTTGAATTTGTCCTAATTTATCTTCCATTTTCAATAACATCGCGTTTGTAATAGTGGCAGATTGAATTGTTTCCATAACTGGCATTCCTGCAGCTACCATAAATCCGAATTCTTTGCCATTATTTCCATGTTTAAAAACCCCTGCATCTGTTCCGAAGGCAATTTTGACTCCTTTTTTATAGGCTTTACCAAAAGTCCCTTGAATTTGCGGTCCAACAGCCAACGCTTTTGGAACAACAATATCTGGATAAAAACCTTTGATAGAAGCCTTCTCGGCAACTTCTTTACCAGCAGTAATTGTTGGCACCATAAAAACATCGTATTTAATCATCAAATCCATCGTTTCATCACTCATGTATGTACCATGTTCTATGGTTTTTACACCACCTAAAATAGCTCTTTTCATTCCTTCATCACCATGTGCATGTGCAGCCACAAACATTCCATAATCTTTAGCAGTTTCGCAAATAGCTTTGATTTCTTCGATAGTAAACTGAGGATTGTCTCCTGATTTCGCAACGCTTAACACGCCACCAGTTGCAGTAATTTTAATCCAATCTGCACCATTTTTATAACGCTGTCTTACTGCCTTTTTAGCGTCATCAATTGAATTTACAACGCCATCTTTTGGTCCAGGGTCACCAATAAATAGTTTATTTCCGCCATTTGTAGGATCTGCATGACCTCCAGTTGTCGCCAATGATTTTCCTGCGGTAAACACTCTTGGACCTGGAATTTTTCCTTGATCAATGGCATTTCTAATAGAAATATTTACGCCTGTTCCACCCAAATCTCTTACTGTTGTAAATCCGTTTAATAAAGTGGTTTTTGCAAAACCAACTGAATTAAATGCAACATCTGCTTCATTCAAAACATATTTTTCTAATTGCGTTTTTGGGTTGAATTCTTGTTCTATATGCACATGGAAATCAATCAAACCAGGCATTACTACTTTACTTTTTAAATCAATAGTGGTGATATTTTTGCTTTTTGCAACTAAAAATCCATCAACAACATCAACAATTTTGTTTTTTTCAATGATAATGGTTTTATTAGTTTCTATTTTTCCTGATTTTGTATGAATCAATTTTCCACACAAAATATGTGTAGTTTGAGCAATACTATGTTGAATCAAAAAAAATGCACTAAGAAATAAGAATATTTTTTTCATTTGGTCTATTTTAGTTTCTAAATGTATGAAAAATTGACTAATTTGCTGCAAAAATTTTTGATAAATGAAACATGTAATTATTACAGGAACAAGCAGAGGAATAGGATTTGAATTAGCAAAATTATTCGCAAACAATGGGCATAAAGTATTGGCTATTTCTAGAAATACAAAGCCATTATTAGACATCAATCATCAAAATATTACGACCATTTCCGTGGATGTTTCACAAATATCTGACTTGAAAAAAGTCACCGAATTTGTTAAAAAAAACTGGAAAAAAGTTGATATTCTCATCAATAATGCTGGAAAACTTATTAATAAACCGTTTACAGAACTGACCAGTGAAGATTTTTTAGAAGTATATAAAGTAAATGTTTTTGGAGTTGCTGAACTTACCAAAAATATGATATCGTTTTTACAAAAAGGCAGTCATGTAGTGACAATCAGTTCTATGGGAGGCATTCAAGGAAGTATGAAGTTTCCTGGTTTAGCAGCCTATTCATCAGCAAAAGGTGCCGTAATTACATTATCAGAATTGTTAGCTGAAGAATACAAAGAGCAACAAATCGCGTTCAATGTTTTGGCAATTGGAGCTGTACAAACTGAAATGTTGGAAGAGGCATTTCCTGATTACAAAGCACCACTTTCAGCATCAGAAATGGCTGCATATATGTATGATTTTTCAATAAATGGCAATAAATTTTATAATGGAAAAGTATTGCAAGTTTCATCTACAACACCTTAGTTTTTGAAATCAGATTATCAAAATTATATTCCAAGAAAAGCGATTCCTCTTGTTGAATTTTTAGTTGAAAAACATTCGTTTGAGTTAAAAATTGTCAATGAAAGAGCCACAAAACATGGAGATTTCAGAAAACTTCCGAATGGAAAATTTCAAATAACCATCAATAATAACTTGAATATATATCAATTTTTATTGACATTGATTCATGAAATTGCGCACCATGTAACTCATGAAAAATTTGGTCGAGCGCAACCTCATGGAAAAGAATGGAAAACTATTTTTCAACATTTGATGTTGCCTTTTTTACATCCTGAGATTTATCCACCAGAGATTTTGGGATACTTGGCAAAATACTTGAAAAACCCAAAAGCTAGCACAGATGCAGACGCAAAACTATCATTAGCTTTGAGAGGAAATGAGGCTGAATCTGGAAAATTATTTGTTTTTAACATTCCAAATGGCGATTTTTTTGAATTTAAAAATACGATTTACAAACGTGGAAATCAACGAAGAACACGAATTGAATGTCAGAATATCAAAACACACAGAAACTATTTGTTTCATCAGAATGTAGAAGTTATTCCGATTTTCATCAAATAAGTTTTTTAGAAGTTATCTTTCTCTTTTAATAAATAAAGTATCTAAATTCAGTTCTTTTTGAAGCCAATCACGCAATTCAATTTCCTTCAAATTGATGGTGGTTTCTAATGTTTTCCGATTCCATTTGACAGTTGCCATCGGAATTGTATCTATTTTTATAAAATCTTTAGAATACAACATTTTTGCAAAGCCAATTTGCTCAACTTCATTGTATCTTATTTTGACATCTTTTGCAATTCTACTAAAAGCCACTGCTTTTTTGTCTTTTGCGAGTGCATCTTGCTCAATGCGAGTGTTGAGTTGGAAAATGGTTTGCTGTAATACAGAAATTTGATTTTCTAATTCAGCAATCATCTCCTTACTTTTTTGTAATTCTTCTCTTTTTTCTTTGTAAGCAGTGGTAATCAACTCAAAACTTTTGGTATCACTCCCTTTAATTTTCAATTTAAAATCAGCCAAATTCGCATATAAAATGTTTTTAGTCAATTCATTATTTAGGTCGTTTTTTGTTGCATCTGAAACTTCATTGAAAAAATTCAACGATATTTCTTTGTTTTCCAAATCCTTCTCCCAATCAATCAAGGTTAATGATTCATTCTCTTTGATTTCATTTTTAATAAAATTCGAAATTTGATTGTTGATTTTATTTTCATTAAACACTTTCACAAAGGTAAAAATCGCAGGAATCATTACAGCAATTCCAATAATTGTCGCTAAAGTTGCATATTGTTTTCTTTTTTTAGCATTGGCATATTCATGCATCGGAAAATTTAATAACTTTAAAACTAAAAATGTAGCTAAAGCAATAAAAATAGCATTGATTGTAAACAAATAAATTGCTCCAAGAAAGTAGGTGAAATTTCCTTTTGCAAGGCCATATCCAGCTGTACACAGAGGGGGCATTAAGGCTGTAGCAATGGCAACTCCAAAAATCACTGAAGCAATCGTTCCTTTTTTTGTTTTTGCAACCATCAAAGCTGTACCACCAAAAAAAGCTATCAAAACATCACGAATATCGGGACTTACTCTTCCTAATAATTCAGAAGTATCTTCGCTTAAAGGGAAAAGATAGAAAAACATGAATGATGCAAACAAACTCAGCACTATCATTATTCCTAAATTCTTCACAGATTTTTTTAACGTATTGATATCATTTAATGCAAAAGACATCCCTAACCCTAAAATTGGCCCCATCAAAGGAGAAATCAACATGGCACCAATAACAACTGCTGTAGAATTTGCATTTAACCCAATTGATGCAACAAAAACGGCAAAAATTAAAATCCAAGCTGTGGCTCCTTTAAAAGTTATATCAGCTTTTATAGCTTCGATTGTAGCCTCATGGTCAGTATCCTCTCTAAAATCAAAAAGATTATTTAGAAAATTTTTTGCATGAATAAAAACTCTTGAAAAATCTTCTTTTTTAATATCGGAAGTTGTTTTGTCTTCAATTAAATTGTTTTTTGTTGAAAAATCTTTTTCCATATCTGAATTTTAGAAAAATGAAAATACTGAAATCTATTTATCATTTTTAAATTAAATATTTTATTCTAAGTAAATTTTATCAATCTCTAAGCGAAAATCTTGAGCTTTTTTATTACCAATCAAAAACGCTATTTCTTCAAAACTATTTGCAGAAAAGTTTTCTAAACTTAATGCTTTGCCTCTAAATTTAGGTTGCATTTCTGAAAGATTAATTTCAATAATTTCCCAAGAATTATTGGTCTGAAAAGTTGATAGATATGAATAATAGTCATTCTTACTTTTTTTAATTCTCAGTTGATAGTCATTTCCATCTCCTTTTAAACGAACTTTGATTTTAGTTGCAGAATTTATTGACTTTTGAGAAAATTGATGCCTTACGGATGAAAATCCACCGTTATTTTGTAATGATACTTTTCCATAAAAAACAGCATTCCCCTCTGTATTGATGATGAAATTTCCTGAAGATTCACCTCCCATAACAACATCATCAATTACTTTCCATGAAGAAATGTCAATATCCCTTGAAAAATCAAAAATAAGTTGTTTAGAAATCACTATAAAATAGACAATAAAAATTGAAATTAAACTTTTTTGCATTACAAGGACTAATGAAACAAAAATAAGTCTTAAAAGTATATAAAATAAAAAAACTCTACAATAATTGCAGAGTTTTTGTTGTGACCGGGCTGGGGTTCGAACCCAGGACCCTTTCATTAAAAGTGAAATGCTCTACCAGCTGAGCTACCAGGTCTTGTTTGCTTTTTAGCGGGTGCAAATATATGAGTTATTTTCTAAAAAAAAAACCTATTTTTTATTTTGTTTCTTTTAAATATGCTTGCCTCACTTTTTTGAATAAATTAGAGGAATACACAAAGGCTACAACTGCCTCATTATCAGTTTTAAAAATATCTTCACTGCTTCCTTCCCAGGCTTTTAAACCATTCTTTAAAAAAATAATTTTTTCTCCAATTTCCATTACTGAGTTCATATCATGTGTGTTTATGATGGTCGTAATGTTGTATTCTTCCGTAATTTCTTGAATTAATTTATCAATAACAATCGCTGTTTGAGGATCTAAACCAGAATTTGGCTCATCGCAAAATAAGTATTTTGGATTCATGATAATCGCTCTTGCTATGGCAACCCTTTTTTGCATTCCTCCAGACAATTCCGCAGGAAGTTTTTTATTGGCATTTTCAAGATTGACTCTTTTTAAAACAAAATTCACACGATCTAACATTTCGGAATTTGTTTTTTTGGTAAACATTTTCAGCGGAAACATGACATTTTCTTCTACAGTTTGAGAATCAAAAAGGGCACTTCCCTGAAAAACCATGCCTATTTCTTGTCTCCATTGTCGTTTTTCTTCGGTCGTAAAATTTGTATTTACTCTTCCATCAAAAGAGATAAAACCCTCTTCTGGAGTATGTAAACCAATCAGTGATTTTAAAAAAACTGTTTTTCCAGAACCACTTTGTCCTATAATTAAGCTTGTTTTTCCGGGAAAAAATTTGGTAGAAATTCCTTTTAAAATTTTAACATCTCCAAATCCTTTGTGCAAATTATTAACTTCTATCATGATTACGTCAATAGCATTTGGGTTAAGAAATAATTAAAAATTACAATCAAAATAGTTGTCCAAACAACAGATTTGGTACTTGCTTTTCCTACTGCAATTGAGCCACCTTTTACATAATATCCATGATAAGATGGCACAGTAGCTATCAAAAATGCAAAAACTAAGGTTTTGATCATAGCATAAGTTACCAAAAATGGGTTAAAATCCATTTGTAACCCTTCTATATAATCCAATCCACTGAATAATCCTGAAAGAACTCCTGCAACCCATCCACCAAAAATTCCTAAAACCATACCCAAAGAAATTAAAAAAGGATAGAAGAAAATAGTGGCAATAACTTTTGGCAATACCAAATGATTCAAAGAGTTGATTCCCATAACTTCAAGTGCATCAATTTGCTCGGTTACTCTCATAGTTCCGATACTTGAGGTAATATAAGACCCTACTTTTCCAGCTAAAATAATGGAGCAAAATGTAGGTGCAAATTCTAAAATAATAGAGCGTTTTGCTGCAAAACCAATGAGTGATTTTGGGATAAAAGGACTTTCAAGATTTAAAGCAGTTTGCAAAGCAATAACTCCTCCAATAAAAAAGGAAATAAACATGATAATCCCTAAAGATTTCAACCCTAATTCTTCAATTTCTTTGAAAAGTGATTCGTAAAAAAACCGACGTCTTTGAGGTTTTTTAAAAACTTGAAAAAGCATGATAAAATATTTACCAACATGCTCTATGTAATTCATAGATGTAATTTTATGCTAAAGTATTAAATTTAGATGAAAAGATGGTAAAATTACTAAAATCAAACTTTATAATAATTACTTTTGAACATTCAAAAAAAATAATTCAAAATGAAAAAAATCATTTTTATTCTCTTAGTATCTTTCATTTTTTTAAATTTTACAGAAGAAAAAACGACTCCTGAAAAACCAAAATTAATAATTGGAATTGTGGTGGACCAGATGCGATATGACTATCTAACAAGATATTATAATCGTTATGGTAATGATGGATTTAAACGTCTTTTAAATGAAGGATATTCCCTAGAAAATGCTCATTTTAATTATATTCCTACCTATACAGCTGTAGGTCACACATCAATTTA
>JANREL010000135.1 GCA_030758355.1 Polaribacter sp. | reverse complement strand
CTATTGATTTGATTCAGATTGATTGATTCATTTCATTTTGAATAATTAAAAAAGCGACTTTTCAGTCGCTTTTTTAGTTGTGCTTATTTTTCCAATTTCGTTGTATTTTTAATCGAAGTTTGTGAAATATCCTTAAAAACAGCGCAAAACTAATAGCTTGAATAAAAACTTGCCTCACATCAAAAAAAACGTCAAAAAAAGTATCTGCAATCAATTGACCTAGCGCAAACATCAAAAAAAGTATTGGACTGTAAATTACTAAATACTTACCCAAAGAAAGCGAATCAATCAATTCCGTTTCTTCGTTAACATTTTTATTCAACTTATTATTGATGTTTTTTAAGGTCACTTTTTTATGTTTTTATTGGTGATGTACAATCCGTATAAAGCACTAAACACAATTTTATAGCCAAAAAAAACTTGCCATTTTCCATCCGTAAAATTGGTTTCAGCCACTTTTGTAAAATCACCAGCAAAAATATCTCTCCAACTATTTAAGGCTAAAGAAAAAATAGTAACGATTACAAAAAACGGAATGGTAACCTTTAAAAAGTTTTGCCAAAAATCAGGATGTTTTAAATTATTAAAAAAGCTCATTAGTGTAGTTTTTGATTATTTTGATGACGATCGTGATCGCGTTTTGTTTTTATATCTAATTTTTTATCAAACGCTTCTTGCAAATTCACGCCTGTTTGATTTGCCAAACACAACACTACAAAAACAACATCTGCTAATTCTTCGCCTAAATCTTTGTTTTTATCAGATTCTTTTTCGCTCTGTTCGCCATAACGTCTTGCAATAATTCTGGCAACTTCGCCAACTTCCTCTGTGAGTTGAGCCATATTTGTTAGCTCGTTAAAATAACGAACTCCATGATTTTTAATCCATTCGTCAACTTGTTGTTGTGCGTTTTGTAGGTTCATTTTTTATATTTTTGAAATGTTTCTGTTGTTTCTATTGTTTCTATCGTTAATAGATAGTTATCCTTTTACATTGTTACATTGTTACATTGTTACATTGATAAAAACTACAATCCTGCTAAATTAGGTAATATATTTGCAAATTCTTTCGGGATTAATGGATTTTCAAGTACAAAAAGTGTTCTTTTATCCAATTGTAAAACTTGAACAATATTGGCATAATAGGTATTGAAAATAGCATCCAATTCACCAGAATCTGTGATATTTTTCAAACCTTCCTCTACTCTTTCCGCCAATTTAGGCATGCTCGGATTCACATAAAAAACCAACGGAAATGGATAAAAAATCAATAAATTTGATTCAATTTCCAACGTTTTGAATTTTGAAGCTCTAGTTTCAAAAATAGGTAAAACTTCATTCGCTCCAAAGGTCACATAGTCAAATTTTCCATCAGAAAGTTGTTCAAAAATATCGTCAAAAGTTCCCTCTTCAATAACATTAAAGTTGTTGTATCTAAAAATAGCAGCATCACTCCATGTTTCAGGAATTCCTTGTGCATACTTTTTTAGCAGTTGATTATCAGAAACCTCCTTAAATTTTTCAATATCTTTATTTTTGATTATCAAAATTCGATATCCCAATAAGTTTTTAGCAATGGGTTTTGAAATGACAATTTTTTCTTCATCAGAAAACTTTTGATTTCCAGCAATTGTTACTAAAAGATGATGATTTTTTTCACTAAAAGCTCCAGATTCTTCTATTCCTGAATAATCAGTAAATGATTCCTGAATTTGATAGTTCCCATGAGTTTCTATAGTTGCTTTTAAAATTGCATCCAAAATTTCACGTTCATATCGTTGTCTAATTCCTGATCTGTTTCCATTCCAAAAGTCAATTTCTATCATTTGCTTTATTGTTTAGAATTCGGAATCAACTAGTATTTCGAATGTTATTTTCAAAATTAGTTTTTCAAAAACTCAAAAACTTGCTCATAAAATTGCTTCGGATTTTCAGCATGTAACCAATGACCTGCATTTTCGATGGTTACAATTTTATTTTCCGGAAAATGAGCATCAATAATCAATGCTTCATTTTGTGTGATGTAATCTGAATTTTCGCCTTTTAAAAACAAGGTTGCTTTTTCAAATCGAGCATTCATTGGTAATGCTTCACCAATTGCAGGATTATTTTTTGTAAGGGAATCTAAATGAAATCGAAAACCCAAAACACCTTTGTCTTTCCAAAAAATATTTTTCATCAAAAATTGACGAACACCAAACTCAGGAATCAATTTTGATAATTGCTCATCCACCAAATCTCTAGAATTTTGAATGGTAAAATCAACCGAATTTAACGCTGCTAAAATCGCATGATGATGTGGTTTATATTCTCTGGGCGAAATATCTACAATTACCAATTTATCTACCAAATCTGGATACAAAACCGCAAACAACATCGCTGTTTTTCCTCCCATGGAATGTCCCAACAAATGAACTTTTTTTAACTGATGATGTTCCAAATACTTGTGCAAATCTTCCACCATCAATTCATACGAAAATTCATCAGAATGAAAACTTCTTCCATGATTTCGCTGGTCAATTAAATGTACTTCAAAATCTTCAGAAAACTGACTTCCTAATGTTTTCCAATTGTCACCTGAACCAAAATAGCCATGTAAAATGAGTACGGGTTTTCCTGTTCCAAAGATTTTTGAGTGAAGTAATTCCATACTAATGTAATTTATTCAAATACATATTCACCACATTTTCCAATCCTAAATACAAACTTTCAGAAATGAGTGCATGACCAATAGAGACTTCCGCTAAATTGGGGATATTCTCTTTAAAAAATTGAATGTTTTGTAAACTTAAATCGTGCCCTGCATTGATTCCCAATCCTAATTGATTCGCTAAAATTGCAGCATCAGTATAAGGTTTTACAGCATTTTTATTTCCTTTTTCAAACTCGCTTGCAAAATGCTCTGTATAGAGTTCAATTCTGTCAGTTCCGATTTTTGCAGCTGCTTCCATCAATCGCAAATCAGTATCAATAAATATAGAAGTTCTGATGCCATTTTGATGAAATTCTTGAATTACCTCTTTCAAAAAAGAATGATGTGTAATGGTATCCCAACCAGCATTTGAAGTAATTGCATCATCAGCATCAGGAACTAAAGTAACTTGGGTTGGTTTAATTTGCAACACCAAATCCATAAACGATTTTATAGGATTTCCTTCAATATTATATTCTGTAGTCACCACATTTTTCAAATCCCTAGCATCCTGATAGCGAATATGACGCTCATCTGGTCTTGGATGAATCGTAATTCCTTGCGCACCAAAACGTTCAATATCTTGTGCAACTTTCAGTAAATTCGGCACATTTCCTCCTCTTGAATTTCGCAATGTTGCAATTTTGTTGATATTTACACTTAACTTTGTCATTGAGTAAAAATTAGATTGCAAAGATAAATCATTCAAACATTTTATCCTATCTTCGTGCGAAATGAACATCAC
>JANREL010000134.1 GCA_030758355.1 Polaribacter sp. | reverse complement strand
TATTGTAAATTTGATATTTAGACAATACGTTATTATTGAATCTTGCCAATTTAGGTATCGAAGTCATTGTCTTAGGGTTTTAAGTTGTGAAATTACAAAAAACCTAAAATAAAGGAGGTAGCTTTCTTTAAAAAATATGCAAAATAATTACGAAAACGATATAAATTTCTTAATTAAATTATGAAAAATATAGTTTTTAAACAAAACACGTAAAACGTGTTCAAAATTTAAAAATCAAAAGCTTAGTTTTGAAAGTCAAAATAATTAAATTTCATCAATTTTCTTGAACTTTTTCAAACCCTTTTCCAACCATTTTTGATAGTTTTTTACAGCTGAATATTGTTGTGGAGAATTTAGTATTTCCAATTCAGGAGTCATTAAAATATAATATGGCTGAGAAGCATTCTTAAAATTAATTACTTGAAAAGTTGTCCATTTATCACCAATAGTTTTGATTTCTTTGGTTTTTCCATTGTCTTTTAAAAAGGTAAATTGCGCTTCTTTTGGCAATTCCTTTTCATTGTCATCCACATACAATGAAATCAAAACATACTCGTTTTTCAGGAGTGAATATATTGCAGGATCACTCCAAACATTTTCTTCCATTTTACGACAATTTACACAAGCCCAACCTGTAAAATCAAGTAAAATGGGTTTGTTTTGTAATTTTGCAGCAGCTAAACCTTGGTCAAAATCTTTGTAACAGTCCAATCCTAAAGGGCAATCACTTTCTTGTTCGTAAATACTATAAAATTGGGGAGGTGGAAACCCGCTTAATAAAGATAAATTCCACGTTGGATTTTTCAAAATACCGGGTGATAAATACCCCACAAATGCTATTAATAATACTCCAAAAGAAATCCTTGAAAATGATAGTTTTTTGACAGGAGCATCATGTGGAAATTTGATTTTTGCAAATACATAAAGGGCAAGAAGAATGAAAATCAGCATCCAAATTCCGATGAATAGTTCTCTTTTTAAAATGCCCCAATGCCCTATTAAATCTGCATTTGACAAAAATTTGAAGGCAAAAGCAAGTTCAATAAAACCCAAAACAACTTTGGTAGTATTTAGCCATCCACCAGATTTTGGCAATGAATTCAACCAATTTGGAAACAACGCAAACAACGCAAATGGCAATGCCAAAGCCAATCCAAAACCAGTCATTCCTGCTGTTAATTGAGTTGCGCCACCATCCGAAGTTAAAGAACCAGCCAAGAGTGACCCCAAAATGGGTCCTGTACATGAAAATGATACAATTGCCAAAGTTAAAGCCATGAAGAAAGTTCCGACAAAACCACCCACAGAAGAAGCTGAATCCATTTTGTCTCCCCAAGAACTTGGCAAGGTGATTTCGTAAAATCCGAAAAATGAAAATGCAAAAAACACTAAAATCACAAAAAAGAAGGTATTCAACCAAATATTGGTGGAAATGGTATTTAAAATTTCAGGATTTAAATTGTCTAAAAAGTGAAATGGAGTACTTAATAAAATGTAAATCAATACTATAAAAAAACCGTATAATATGGCGTTGAAAATTCCCTTTTTTTTGTCCTGTGATTGTTTGGTAAAAAAAGAGACTGTTAAGGGAATCATTGGAAATACACAAGGTGTTAAAAGGGCTAGCAAACCACCTACAAAACCCAAAATAAAAATGCCCAATAATCCTGTTGATTTTTCGGAAGATGAAGAAATTGGAAGTTCTAAAAGTTCTGTATTTTTTAAATCTAATTGCAATTCTTGGGATAACTTTTTACTTCTCTCGTCAACAGAAATGGTTTCTGAAATTGCTTTTCCTGTCAATGAAATTGTAAAATTTTCATCCACATTAATGCAAGCTGTTTCGCAAATTTGTCCAAAAAAATTGAGTTTTATTTGAGTGATTTTTTTGTTTGTGAGTTGAATTCTCTGAGTGATTTTTGCAGATTCTTTAAAAACAATTTCTTCTTTTTCCCAAACATCAGAATATTTTTTAAATGGGCTTTCTTCTCTCGCTTTTCCAATCAATTCATAGCCGTTTTCACCTTCTAAAATACTGATTTCTAATGGTAAAGAAGCGCCATCAGGATTGTGTTGAGAATACAAATACCAACCTTTAAAAAGTTGTGCTTTAAAGACGATATCATATTCCGTTTCAGAAACTTTTTGAACTTCTGTGGTGAGTAAAATAGGGTCGTCAGGTGTTTGCGCTTTTGAATAAAAAACACTTAAGAATGAGATTATAATAAGGAATTGTTTCATGTTGTATAGGTAATTTGTACACTATTTTCAGCTGCTGAGTTTGCTAAAAAACGCCTGTCTTGTCTGTGATTAATTACCCAAATAATTTCATTTTCAGCAGTGCATAACAGCCAAATTTTCTCTTTTTCAATGACTGAAATTTTTTCGTCTTTGAAATACTTGCTCAATTTCTTTTTCCCTTGCATTCCTGAAGGACAAAAGTAGTCCCCATTTTGCCATTTTCTTACAATTAATGGATATTTTAACAACTTTTTAGCTACTGAAATAGTATGTCTATTTTCAATATTTTTTGAAGCATTTTCTTCAAAGTTTAAAAAAATAGGGCTTGAAATTTTTGATTGATGTTCCAAAATTTCAAAGCTTTCTGAATCACTTTTTTTAGTAGTGATTTGAGACAGAATCAAAAAATCTCTATCTTTCAACAATACATGTGTTTTAGAAAAAACCTGTTTTCCTGATTGTGATGTGAGCAAATCAACAACATTATTCCATTCCGTAAACTGATATTTTTTCAACAGTTGATACAAATACGCTTTTGGATTTGACAATTGGTTGATTTTTGAAACATCAAAAAACAACATTCCGCCTTTTTCACTTATAACTTTTGCTTCAATTTCATCAATTTGATCATCAATAATTTGCTGTGCATCTAATAAATATTGAATTGTATTTGCAAAGGAATCTAACAGACTTGGATTGATTTCTTTCAAAATCGGAATTACTTGATGCCTGATGTTATTTCGAAGATATTTTGTGGAAGAATTGCTCCTGTCTTCTCGCCATTCTAAATTATTTTCAATGGCATATTCCAAAATTTCAGCTCTTGAAAATGGCAATAAAGGACGAATAATAGTTCCATTTTTTGCAGGAATACCTGTAAAACCCTCCAGACCTGAGCCTCTTGTCAAATGGATCAAAAAAGTTTCTAATGAATCATTTAAATGATGTGCTGTCAAAATATAGTCAAATCGATGTTCTAAAACCAATTCTTGAAACCAGTTATAGCGCAATTCTCTTGCTGTAATTTGAATGGAAGATTTTTGTTGTTTCGAAATTTTTTCAGTATGAAAAAAAGTTGTAAAAATTTGATTAGATGATATTTGAGCTATTTTTTTTACAAATTCTTCATCCAAATCACTTTCTTCATTTCGCAATTTAAAATTGCAATGAGCTAACGAAATATTCAATTTCAATTGATTGCATAAAT
>JANREL010000133.1 GCA_030758355.1 Polaribacter sp. | reverse complement strand
AAGAAAATGCACATGTTCAAATCATTGAGCGTCATCAAAGTTTAACTTCAAATGCTGTATTATCAAATGTGGTTACTGAAGTTTTTGCTGCCAGAAATGCGACTATTGATTATTACAAAATTCAAAATGACAATTTAAATGCGTCTTTGGTCGACAATACATACATTGAACAAAAAACAAATAGTGAAGTGTCTGTTCATACGTTTTCATTTGGAGGAAATATAACCAGAAACAACTTAAATTTTTATCAAAGAGGAGAGCACATCAACTCTATTTTGAAAGGAATCACCATTATTGAAGAAAAGCAGCATGTGGATCATCACACGTTGGTGCATCATATTGAACCAAATTGCGAAAGTCATCAAGATTATAAAGGAATTTATGATGAGCGCTCTACAGGAGTTTTTAATGGAAAAGTAGTTGTTGAAAAAGAAGCGCAAAAAACGAACGCATATCAACAAAACAATAATGTTTTGGTGAGTGATAAAGCCACTGTAAATGCAAAACCTCAACTAGAAATTTTTGCTGATGATGTAAAATGTTCACATGGTTGTACCATTGGTCAATTGGATGATGATGCATTATTTTACATGCAACAACGTGGAATCCCGAAAAAAGAAGGAAAAGCGTTATTGATGTATGCGTTTGCAAATACAGTATTGGATA
Source organism: Polaribacter sp. (assembly GCA_030758355.1). Taxonomy (GTDB): domain Bacteria; phylum Bacteroidota; class Bacteroidia; order Flavobacteriales; family Flavobacteriaceae; genus Polaribacter. The sequence continues at coordinate 2,810 of JANREL010000133.1, read as the reverse complement.
GCGTAAAAATCCCTGAAGTTAAAAAGAGAATCACCAAATTAATTGCTCAAAAACTAAAAGTAAATATTGGTTTTGATCTATAATTAATTTCTATACATAAAATAAAAAACCATGCTAATTGCATGGTTTTTTTATTTTATAGATGAAATAATCCCACTCAAAAAAGCATTTTCATCCATTTGAAAAAGTCCCATTCTTACCACAACCAAGTCTTGATCTGGCAAAATATACACACGTTGACCTTGATAACCATCCGCATAAAACATATTTTTAGGAACGTCTTTAAATGTAGGTGTTGCATTTAACCAAAACTGTGCTCCATAAGTTCCATCAGAAGTTGGTGTTGGAGTTGAAACATAATCAACCCAGCTTTCATCAAATAATTGATCGCCTTCCCAATTGCCTTTGTGCAAATACAACAATCCAAATTTTGCCCAATCTCTGGCAGTTGCCCACGCATAAGAAGATCCTACATAATTTCCTGCCAAATCTGTTTCTAAAGTCATGGAATTCATACCAATTTTATCAATTAAATTAGTGTACCAAAAATCGAGGTATTCTTGATTCGTTTTAAACTGATTTCTGATGATTCCAGACAATAAATTTGTAGTTCCTGACGAATAGTTCCAAGAAGCATTTATTTTTCCTTTTAAAGGCTTTTTCTCTTGTGATTTTGTCATGTCGCGTTCTAAAAAAAGCATTTTTGTCGCATCAGAAATTTCATCATAATTTTCATCCCATTCCAACCCAGAATTCATTTGTAATAAATTATGAATCGTGATGTTTTTTCGTGCATCATTTTGCCAAGATTTGATAGGAGATGTATCATAAACAGAGATCTTTTTTTGATATTGTAAAATTCCAAAAATGGTGCTTGTAATACTTTTAGTCATTGACCAACCTAAAATTTTGGAGTTTTTATCAAACCCATCAGCATATTTTTCTGCTATAATTTGATCTTTATAAATGACAACAACCGCTCTTGTTTTTTCGATATCAAATACAGAAGCTACTTTTTTATTCAGTTTTTCATAATTTATATTCGCAAATAACGTGTCTTTTTGAGGCCCATTTCCATAAGGATATGGAGTAACATTATCTGGTTTTACTCTTTTTGGTTGCAAATAGTTTGCAGCTTCATCACTCTTATCTAAGGTTAAAACGGCACCCAAACCTTCTCTAAAAATGGCTTTTCGGGTTAACAAACCCAAAGCTGAAGATGTGGCAAATTTATTGTTAAAATCAATTTTATCAGTTGCTAGATTTATTGGGGAAAAATTATTGTCAGTTGCATCTGTAAAAGCCAAACTCCTTTCTGCTAAAAAAACGGAAGAAGCAGTATTTTTTGCTGAATATCCAGCAATAATATTCAATTTTGGGTAATTGAAGATTATTATCAATAAAACCATTGAAAAAACAAGAAGTAAAATACGTTTAAAAATTTTCATGAAGTAAATTTTGAATATGTAAAAATAAGAAATTCATATAGAGTTTTTTACATCAATCGAAAATCAACGTTTATCTTTGTATTCTAAAATGAAGATTATGTTTGATGTTGCTAAAATTCGTGAAGATTTTCCCATTCTAAAAAGGTTTGTCAATGGAAAGCCTTTGGTCTATTTTGACAATGCAGCTACTTCTCAAACACCTCAGATTGTGATTGATAGTATTGTAGATTATTATAGCAATTACAATGCAAATATTCACAGAGGTGTCCATGCTTTGAGCCAAGAAGCTACTGACAAATATGAAGCCGCAAGAATCAAAATTCAACAGCATTTCAATGTAAGACATCCTTATGAAATCATTTTTACATCCGGAACAACACATGCAATAAACTTGGTTGCTTCTGGATTTTCTGAAATTTTAAATCCGAATGATGAAATTATAGTTTCAGCTTTAGAACATCATTCCAATATTGTTCCTTGGCAAATGTTGTGCGAAAAAACAGGTGCCGTTTTAAAGGTAATTCCAATGACTGAAGCAGGAACTTTAGACATGGAAAGTTATCATCAGATCTTGAATGAAAATACCAAATTGGTGTTTTGTAATCATGTTTCAAATGCTTTAGGAACAGTAAACCCCATCAAAGAAATTATTGATGCTGCGCATCATGTTGGAGCTGCTATTTTGATTGATGGTGCTCAATCAACGCCTCATATCAAAGCTGATTTACAAGCATTAAATGTTGATTTTTATGTAACTTCTGCACATAAACTGTGCGGCCCAACAGGTGTTGGAATGTTGTATGGAAAACAAGAATGGTTAGAAAAATTACCTCCATATCAAGGTGGAGGAGAAATGATTGAAACCGTTACTTTTCAAAAAACAACCTATGCAGGTTTGCCTCACAAATTTGAAGCAGGAACTCCAAACATTTGTGGAGGAATTGCTTTTGGTGCTGCTATTGATTATATGAATTCTATTGGTTTTGAACAGATTGCAGCCTATGAACAAGAACTTTTAATATATGCAACTGAAGAACTTTTAAAAATCGAAGGACTTAGAATTTATGGAACTGCACCTGAAAAAACAGCTGTAATTTCATTCAATGTTGGTAGCATTCATCCTTATGATATTGGAACAATTTTAGATAAACTAGGGATTGCTGTAAGAACAGGACAACATTGCACACAACCAATTATGGATTTTTACAACATCCCAGGAACAGTAAGAGCTTCATTTTCATTTTACAATACCAAAGAAGAAATAGACGCGATGATTACTGCATTGAAAAAGGCAGTGATGATGCTTTCTTAGTTGTTTCTTTTTTTAAATAAAAAAGGTTGAGAAAATTCTCAACCTTTTTT
>JANREL010000132.1 GCA_030758355.1 Polaribacter sp. | reverse complement strand
TTGAGAATAAATTATTGAAGAAAAAAATCAGTAAAAATTTTGAAATGATTGGTGAAAGTGAACCTATCAATCATATCAAAGAAATTATTGAAAAAGTAGCCAATACAGAAGCTAAAGTATTAATAACTGGTCCAAATGGTTCAGGAAAAGAGTTGGTAGCACATTGGTTGCACGAAAAATCAAGTCGTTCACAATCACCTTTAATTGAAGTAAATTGTGCTGCAATTCCATCAGAACTAATTGAAAGTGAATTGTTTGGGCATGTTAAGGGTTCTTTTACTGGAGCTGTTAAAGACAGACCAGGAAAATTTGAATCTGCCAATGGGGGCACTATTTTTTTAGATGAAATTGGTGATATGAGTTTATCAGCTCAAGCCAAGGTTTTACGTGCTTTACAAGAACATAAAGTAGCCAGAGTTGGCTCTGAAAAAGATATTGATGTAAATGTACGAGTAGTGGCTGCCACCAATAAAAATTTGCAAAAAGAGATTGCAGAAGGAAACTTTAGAGAAGATTTATATCACAGATTGGCTGTCATTTTAATCAAAGTTCCAGCGCTAAATGATCGAAGAGAAGACATTCCGTTATTGGTTGATTTTTTTGCAACTAAAATTTCTGAAGAACAAGGCAGTGTAAAAAAACAGTTTTCGCAAGAAGCCATTCAATTATTGAAAACCTACAATTGGACAGGAAATATCCGTGAATTGCGCAATGTTGTAGAACGTTTGATAATTTTAGGAGAAAAAGAAATTTCTGCAAATGACGTGAAAATGTTTGCAATAAAGTAATTATGGAATCAACTTCTTATGAGCCATTAGAAATTTTCAAAATTACGATTCCTTCAAAAAGACATTTTTTGTACCTTTAAAAATCGTAATCTTTAATCAAACACGCAAATTTGCATTGAACTAACCATTTTAATAACTTATATTTTGAATCTTAGCCTTAATAAACCAATTATATTTTTCGACTTAGAAACGACAGGTGTCAATATTGCCACTGACAGAATTGTAGAAATTTCTATTTTAAAAGTTTTTCCAAACGGAAACAAAGAAAGTAAAACTTGGTTGGTAAATCCTGAAATTGAAATTCCTGCAGAAGCTGCTGCAATTCACGGAATTACCAACGAAAAAGTAGTAATGGAACCTACTTTTAAAGAATTGGCTGCAACTGTAAATGAATTGATTGCTGATTGTGATTTGGCAGGTTTTAATTCCAATCGTTTCGACATTCCTTTGTTAGCGGAAGAATTGATGCGCGCAGGAATTGACTTTGACATGAAAAACCGAAAAGCCATTGATGTGCAAGTTATTTTTCACAAAAAAGAACAAAGAACATTAAGTGCAGGATATCAATTTTATTGTGGGAAGAATTTAGAGGATGCTCACAGTGCAGAAGCTGACACCAATGCAACCTACGAAATTTTATTGGCACAATTGGATAAATATACAGATATAGAAAACACAGTGGATGCTTTGAGTGAGTTTTCAACACATGGTGAAAGAGCTGATTTTGCTGGTTTTATTTTATTCAATGATGATAAAAAAGAAATTTTTTCCTTCGGAAAATACAAAGGTAGAACAGTAGAAGAAGTCTTGATAGAAAACCCAGGATATCATGCTTGGATGCAAAATGCCGATTTTCCTTTATACACCAAAAAAGTGCTTAGAGAAATCAAGGAGCGAATGTCATCCCCAAAAAACGGAATGACAGATGAAGAAAAGCTGAAAGCATTGCAGCAAAAGTTTAATTTGAGATAACGTAAAATAATACATCAAATGTTTACAGCATATAAAAATTTACCAAACAATTCTCGCGTTTGGATTTATCAATCTAATAGAGAATTTACCCAAAAAGAAGTTGATTTTATTTCTGAAAAAGCAACTGCTTTTATCAATAATTGGACACGTCATGGAGATGATTTAAAAGGTTCATTTACCATAAAATACCATCAGTTTTTGGTGTTGGCTGTGGATGAAAATTTCAACAATGTTTCTGGCTGTTCCATTGATGCTTCGGTGCGTTTTGTGCAGCAATTAGAACACGCATTGCAATTGGATTTGATGGATAAAATGAACATTACTTTTAAAGATGGAGATCAAATCAATTTGATAAAATTACCACAATTTCAAGAGTTTGTAAAATCAAAAAAAATCAACGAAGAAACGATTGTTTTCAATAATTTAATTGCAACCAAAGAAGATTTTGAAAACAATTGGGAAGTTCCTGCAAAACAAAGTTGGCATAAACGATTTTTGGTATAAAAATTGCCCTATTTTTCAATCCAAAAAATACATAATCCCACAAATTCTTTGAATACTATTTATCCAATGAAAAACCAACTTACAGTTATTTTTCTAATTTTTTCTTTTACTATTTTTCAGGCTCAAACTGTTGATCCTTTAAAAACCAACGATTTTCAAGCACAAGAAATCTGGGTTGATAGCATCCTGAAAAATATGACAATCGATGAAAAAATTGGTCAGTTATTCATGATGCAAGCGTATTCAAATTCCGATAAAAAGCACGAGGATTTTATCTCTGAATTGATTACCAAATACCATATTGGAAATTTGATTTTTATGCAAGGAACTCCTGAAAAACAAGCAATATTGACCAATACTTATCAATCTATTTCCAAACTTCCTTTACTGATTGGTTTTGATGGAGAATGGGGTTTGGATATGCGTTTGAAAAATACCTATAAATTTCCTTGGAACATGGCTTTAGGCGCAATTCAAGATGAAAGTTTGATTCAGAAATTTGGAGAACATCTAGGAAAGCATTGCAAAAGATTGGGAATTCACATCAATTTTGCACCAGTTGTTGACATCAATACAAATCCCGAAAACCCAATTATTGGCAATCGCTCTTTTGGCGAAAACAAAGAAAATGTGACTCAAAAAGCCATTGCTTTTACACAAGGAATGCAAAAAATGGGTGTGTTAGCCAATGCCAAACATTTTCCAGGTCATGGAGACACAGCAACAGATTCTCATTTAACCCTACCAACAATCACATTTGATAAAAATCGATTGGACTCTGTAGAAATATATCCATATAAAAAATTATTTGATGTTGGAATTGGAAGTGTAATGACAGCACATTTAAGTGTTCCCAGTTTAGAATCGGATCCAAAATTACCAACGTCACTTTCTAAAAATGTCATTACAAATTTATTGAAACAAGAATTGGGTTTCAATGGATTGATCATTACTGATGGTTTGAATATGAAAGGCGCCTCCAATTATGCCACTTCTGCAGAAATCAATTTGGCAGCAATTTTGGCTGGAAATGACCTATTATTAATTCCAAATGATGTTCCTGGAACTGTAAAAATCATAAAACAAGCGTTGATGCTAAAAACATTGACAGAAGAGCGCATTAATTTTTCTGTAAAAAAAATATTGAAAGCCAAATATTGGTTGGGTTTACAAAACTACAAACCTATTGATTTAGTGAATCTTACAGAAGATTTAAATACCATTCAAGATGAATTGTTACACAGAAAATTGGT
>JANREL010000131.1:1358-3579 GCA_030758355.1 Polaribacter sp. | reverse complement strand
ATCCTGGAAAAAAATCTTTAAAGTTTACAATTTGGGATGAAATTGAAAATATTGAAGTAAATCTACCCAGTAGAAATACAAAAATAGATGTTTCAAGTTCGTTGTTGGATATTTTGCAAAAACAGCAGATAAATTATAAATTGAATTGATGGTGAACTAATTAAACTGAAGTTGTTTCTCTAAAAATCGATTCTAAACTTTTCCCTTGTAAGTTTTTTATAGATTCATTTAACAATAATGTTCCTTTGTTGATAATCAACACGCGATCGCAAACAGCTTCTACTTCTTGCAAAATGTGTGTAGAAAACAAGACTGTTTTGTCTTTTCCTAATTCTTTGATCAAAGCTCTAATCTCTACTAATTGATTTGGATCTAAACCTGTGGTTGGTTCGTCTAAAATCAATACTGATGGATTGTGTAAAATAGCAGCAGCAATGCCCACTCTTTGTTGATATCCTTTAGATAGTTGATGAATTTTTTTGTGAGCTTCTGATTGTAATCCTACTTTTTCAATACAATTTTCAATTTGTTCTTTTACAGAAACATTTGTTGAGTTCGAAATTTTATAGATAGCTGCACAAAAATTCAAATATTCTCGCACATACATATCAGTGTATAAAGCATTGTGCTCTGGCAAATACCCAATTATTTTTTGAGCTTCTAACGGATTTTTCAACACATCAATTTCATCAATAAAAACTGCGCCTTCATCAGGTTTTAAGTAACCTGTCAAGATTTTCATCATGGTTGATTTTCCTGCGCCATTAGGGCCTAAAAAACCAATAATTTGTCCGTTTTTTGCATCAAATGAAATATCATTCAATACTTTTTGGGTATCATAATTTTTTGAAACAGAAGAAACTTTTATAGACATTTTTTTGATGTTAATTTGAGAATTACAACCTGATTTTTCGAATATTTTTCATCCGTTTCCAAGCCAATTGATGGCTTTTTTTATATACCCAAAGTGTCCCCAAATCTAATAAAAAATAAAAGAAACTGATGCCACTTGGCGGATTATAACTGGGCAAAAAATCAAAAATTCCCCAAGCTGTGGTTGGCCAATACCAACATTTATAATACGTTCCTACCAATTCTAAAACAACCACAGTGATATACATGGTCAAATAAAAAAGGCGCTCTCTAGGTTTTTTTCGAAGAATCAATAACGTGGCTATTGTCATGACAAATCCAAAAACGTCATTTTCAAAAATCAAAAAAATAGAAGCGTAAATCAAGATAAAAATGGTAAAAAATCGTTCTAAAAATTTGTGGTGTAGTTTTATAGAAGCAGCTTTTGAAAAACACAAAACAGCAATATATACAAAAGCATGCCCAAAAGGAATGTAATGTGGCACGTTTTCCAATCTGTAGGTGTACATTCCCATCAAAATGGAGAATAAATATTCGCCAAAATAGGCAATTAAAACAGCTGCAAACATTTGTTCTTTGAGTCGTTTATTCACTCTAAAAAAAGTGTTAATAAACATGACAATCATCAAAGTATTTGCATAAAACTGAGCATTTTCACTAATTTTTACCATGTAAAAACTATCTAGAAACAAGCCAACTATAAAAAATAAATACAACAACCCTAGGGTTTTGAATGTTGTATAGAAAGATGATTTTGTAGCAACTACACTCATGCCACGAAAATAAGGAAACTAAACAAAAATGGCTCAAAAAAATTGAGCCATTTGTTTAGAATTTTAAAGTGAAATTATAATTGATAACGAACTCTGAAACTCACAAACCTTGGTAAAATGAAACGTTCGTTAATACTAAATGCAATAATACTTTGATTTACAGAAACATTTGAGCCAGTTGCTAATAAGTTACTTCCAACCAATTCGTATTCCCATTTGGCATCTTTGTCTTTTCTATAGGCAAATGAAGCATTTAAAATATTGAAAGAATTTACCACATTGTCATTCTGCTTTACTTCTGTAAAAGAAAAGTCAGATTTTAAAGTCAAAGAATTCCAAATGTAAGCATCAAAATCGATTCCTGTAGATTGCGTCAAACCTTTAACTGTTTGATTTCTTGCAGTGTTTTTTTGATCACTAAAATTAGCATTATACGTTAAATTAACATTCGGGGCCTTCGTGAAATTAGTACCTATTCTAGTATTAAAACCTCTTGAAATATTTTCGTTGGTGTTTTCTAGAGAGTTGATAAATTGGTAGCTTTTGTTGTAATTAAAATTACCACCTAATCTTCC
>JANREL010000131.1:0-1258 GCA_030758355.1 Polaribacter sp. | reverse complement strand
CCTGCATAAATATCAGCAAATTTATAATCCGTGTCATTGGTTGTTTGTGGATCAACAACTCCAGGTATTGTAGGATTTGGAGTTACCTCATTTCCATTGTCTAAAATTTGGAAAAAACGTGAATCGTAATTTTGATTGCTCAAAATAGTTCCAGCCACAAAATTTAAATTACTTACCGAATTTAAGATGTAGTAATAATCTAATTTTGCATCCATTTGATTGGTTTTTACACGTCTGTCTTGCTCTAAATTGTAAAATTGATTACTTCTGTCCAATCCTAACGTTTCGGCTGCATCATCAAAACCATCATTGTTTGCATCGTTATTATTATTAGGATTATTTTCTAGAGAAGCAATATAAAATGGATCTTCATCTTGTAATAAATGCTTTACTTCTAAAGCAAAAATGCTTTTTTCACTTGCCGTGAAAAAATAACTCAAATCTTGGTTGATGGTAAAAGGAGTGGCATTTTCTCTTTCAGTAATATCACTCAACACAAATGAATTTACATTATCTGTTCTGAATTCGTTTGAAAAACGACCTGCAATGTTATAATTCATTTGATTGTTGATGTCTTTTTTGTAAATAGACGTAAATCTAAATAAGCCTGTATTACTGGTTTGATCAGTGATATTATCAACTACATCATCAGGCGTATTTGGATCAACATAATCAATCGTATTGATATTTCTTTGACCATTGGTATTGCTCGAAAAAATTAAAAAGCCACCTAAACTCAGTTTTTTATTGGGTGAATAACTGAAATTGAAAGCTGACAATTTGGTTTCAATTTTATTTGCATTTCTTGCATTGGCCGTTAAAAAACCAATTCCTGCATCTGCAATATTGATGTTTGTTCCGTTTGAAGGACTTTGGCTTTGAAAATTAGCGCCAAAACTTCTTAAATCTCCTCTACTCAACACAACTTCTCCAATATTATTGACGTCTCCAATAACATTCAATGTATATTTTGGGGTGTAATAAAATAATTTTGGCTGAAATAGATAGAGAGATTCATTGGGAGCATCTCCAATTCCTGCTGTAACATCACCAAACCAAAAATTCTTTTTCCCTTCTTTTAATTTGATATTGATGGCAACTCTGTCTTCATTATTTTGAACACCACTTAACTGACTCACATCCGAAAAGTTTCTCAACACTTGAATTTTATCAATCGCATTTGAAGGAATATTTTTAGTTGCTAATTTGGTATCACCACTAAAAAAATCTTTTCCATCAATGGTGATTTTTTCTACAA
>JANREL010000130.1 GCA_030758355.1 Polaribacter sp. | reverse complement strand
ATTTCCTCAAATTGTTTGTTATCTACAAATCCTTCATAGCCATCAGAAAAAATCTTTATTTTACTCCAGTTTTTCTGTTTTTCAATGATTGTAAAGTGTTCTCCAAAAAGCAATTGCGTCACCATTTCTGATTTTTCTGAAGCCTCAAAACGAACAGCAACAATACTAAGATTACAAATTCCGTAAAACAAATTTGATATTTTAAAAGTTTTATAATTACTAGATTTTTTCTAAAACGATAGCACTTGCACCACCACCACCATTACAAATGGCAGCAGCACCAATTTTAGCATTATTTTGTGCTAAAATAGATGTTAACGCAATAACGATTCTTGCTCCAGAAACCCCTAATGGATGTCCTAATGAAACTGCACCACCATTTACATTTACCTTTTCTTTTGACAATCCTAAAATTTTCATATTTGCCAAACCAACAACTGAAAAAGCTTCATTCAACTCAAAAAAATCAACCTCATTGATATTGATATTTGCTTTCGCTAATGCTTTTGGTAATGCTTTTGCAGGCGCAGTTGTAAACCATTTTGGTTCGTGAGCTGCATCAGCATAACTTCTTATTTTAGCTAGTGGTTTCAATTTCAGCTCTTTTGCTTTTTCTGCAGACATTAAAATCAATGCAGCACCACCATCATTTATTGTTGAGGCATTTGCTGCAGTAACAGTACCATCTTTAGTAAAAGCAGGTCTCAAAGAAGGAATTTTATCTAAAAATACATTTTTATATTCTTCATCTTCTGAAAAAAGAATTGGGTCTCCTTTTTTTTGTGGAATTTCTACAGGCACAATTTCATCAGCGAATTTTCCTTCTTTCCAAGCATTTGCAGAACGTGTATAAGATTCTATTGCAAAAGCATCTTGGTCTTCTCTTGTAAATTTGTAGGTTGAAGCACATTCATCAGCACAAACTCCCATAGCTACTTTTTCGTAAGCATCTACCAAACCATCTTTTTGCATGCCATCTTCCAAAGAAATTGGACCAAATTTAGAACCCATTCTTGCATGATGATAATGAGGAATTAAACTCATATTTTCCATTCCTCCAGCGACAACAATAGCTGCATCACCCAATGCAATTGTTTGAGCGGCTAGCATAATTGCTTTCATTCCTGATGAACAAACTTTATTTATTGTTGTACAAGGAACTGTATTTGGAATTCCTGCATGAATTGCTGCCTGTCTAGCGGGAGCTTGTCCTAAACCCGCGGAAACTACGTTTCCCATGAAAACTTCATTAACCAAACTTGGATTTAAATTTATTTTTTGTAATGCTCCTTTTATTGCAGTAGCTCCCAATATTGGTGCAGGAATCGTAGATAAACTCCCCATAAAACTTCCAATTGGAGTTCTTGCCACAGATACAATTACTACTTCTTTCATTTGTTTAGATTTTAATTTTATAAAAAAATGTAGTGTAAAATTAACCATTTTTAATCAAAATGAAATCTTTATAGATGTGTAATTTTTAAGCTTCATAATTTTATGGTAAGTTTGTTGTTATAAGCCAGCATTTATGAGCGAATTTGTAAATAAACTTTATAGGAATAATTCGATTATTTATAAAATAATCCTATTTATACTTACCACAATTGCAATCGTTTATTTGTTTCCAAAAGGAGGACAGTTTAAATATGATTTTAGCAACGGGCAACTATGGAAATATGATAATTTATATGCTCCTTTTGATTTTGCTATTCAAAAAACAGCAGATGAAATTTCTTCCGAAAAGAAAGAAATTACCGCAAATGCAACTCAATATTTTGATTATGACACAAAAATTGTTACTGAAGTAAATGAAACTTTTGTAAAAAAAATATATTCAATTAATGCGAAAGATTCTCTAACTGATGAAGAGGTAAAATCACTCAAAAGAATTGGAGAAAAAGTATTGCAAAAAGCTTATGAACAAGGTTTTTTAGAGGATTTAACAACGGACGTTATTTCCAGAAATGATGAAATAATTGCCTTAAAAAAAGACAAAGTTGTTACTGATGTATTGTTTAAAAATTTACTTACAACCAAGGATATTTTATCGATAATTAATACGAGTCTTGGAAAAAAACCTTATGATTTTAAACAAGAAATATTGTTGAGTATTTTGGTAAATTCCATAAAACCAAACGTTTTTTATGATAAAGAATTTACAACTAAAATCATCAATAATCAACTTAAAAATATTTCACTAACACAAGGGAAAGTTGCAACTGGAGAGTTAATTATTTTGAAAGGTGGCATCGTTGAAGGAAAAAAATTAGCAATATTAAATTCTTTAAAAGCAGAATCTGAATCGAAAATATGGACAGAATCTAACTATAACTGGATTGTTTTAGGATATACAATTCTTGTTTCATTGGCTTTATTGATGTTGTTGTTATTCCTTCATAAATATCGAATCGAAATTTTCAATAATAATAATAAGGTAACCTTTATATTTTTCAATGTTTTTGCGATTATATTCGTTCAAACATTAGTCATAAAATACAATTCAGATTATTTATATGTAGTTCCATTAAGTATTCTTCCTATCATTATCAAAGCATTTTTTGATGCGCGTTTAGGACTATTTACTCATGTTTTAACAGTGTTGCTTTTGGGATACATTGTACCTAATAGTTTTGAGTTTATCTATTTACACATAATTGCTGGAATTGTAACAATATTAACGGTTTCTGAATTGTATAAGAGAGCCAACTTATTTATTTCCGTAGCTCAGATTACCTTCATTTATATGCTTACTTATTTTGCTTTTTCAGTAATAAAAGAGGGCAATGCTTCACAATTAAATTTTGATTATTTTACTCTTTTTGCTGCAAATGGATTGCTGTCATTTTTATCAATAATTCTAATTTATTTATATGAAAAAGTATTTGGATTGGTTTCAGATGTTACCTTATTAGAACTTTCAAACACCAACACAAAATTATTAAGAGAGTTGAATGAAAAAGCGCCTGGAACTTTTCAACATTCTATGCAAGTTGCCAATTTGGCAGAAGCTGCAGCAAATGAAATTGGAGCAAATTCAATGTTGGTAAGGACTGGAGCTTTGTATCATGATATTGGAAAAATGTACAATCCCTTATACTTTGTTGAAAATCAAATAACAGGAGTAAATCCGCATAGTGATTTATCCCCAAGAGATAGTGCTAAAATCATTCTTGATCATGTCATAAAAGGAATAGAATTGGCAAAAAAATACAATCTTCCTGACCGAGTAATTGATTTTATAAGAACACATCATGGAACAACAACTACGTACTATTTTTATAAAAAAGAACAAGAGTTAAATCCTGATTCAAAAATTGATATCAAACAATTTCAATACCAAGGACCTATTCCATTTTCAAAAGAAACAGCTATTTTAATGATGTGCGATTCATCAGAAGCAGCTTCAAAAAGTATAAAAAATCCCACAGCACAGTCAATTAGTGATTTGATTGATAAAATTATAGAAAAGCAAATGGCTGATAATCAGTTTTTAAATTCCGATATTACTTTCAGAGAAATTAAGATTATCAAAAAAGTAATCAAAAAAAAATTGATGAATATGTACCATTTACGCGTAGATTATCCTGAATAAAAAAAGAAT
>JANREL010000129.1 GCA_030758355.1 Polaribacter sp. | reverse complement strand
TTAAAGAAAATGATCCATTAATTGTTTTCGGTTGTTGACATAGAAACCACAGGAAATGGCTACAAAGGTCAAAAAATAACCGAAATATCCATTTTTACTTTTGATGGAAAACACATTGTTGATGAGTTTACATCACTCGTAAATCCTGAGCAAAATATTCCTGCTTTTATTACAAATCTGACAGGAATTGACAATGCGATGGTTCGCAATGCGCCAAAGTTTTATGAAATCGCAAAAAAAATAGCGGAACTTACACAAGACACTGTTTTTGTGGCTCACAATGTGAATTTCGACTACAATATTATTCAAGCCGAATTTAAAAGTTTAGGATTTGATTTTAAACGGAAAAAATTATGTACTGTTCGGTTGTCACGGAAAATTATTCCTGGGCTAAATTCGTATAGCTTGGGTGCAATTTGTAGTTCCGAAAAAATTCCTATCAATGGCAGACACAGAGCAAAAGGTGATGCAGAGGCCACCACAGAATTGTTTCGAAGATTGATTGAAAGGGATGATGAATTTATCATCAATTCTTTTTTAAATCCACGTTCAAGACAAGCCACTTTACCTCCACTTTTAGACAAAAAAATAGTTGATAATTTACCTGAAACTTTTGGTGTGTATTATTTTAAAAATGCTGCTAAAGAGGTAATTTATGTTGGTAAAGCAAATAATATCAAACAACGAGTCATCAGTCACTTCTACGACAAAAAGAAAAAAGAGCAAAATATGTGTTTAGAAACTGCAGATATTACTTTTACGGAAACAGGCAGTGAATTGTTGGCATTATTATTAGAGTCTTCAGAAATCAAACACATCTACCCAAAATATAATAGAGCACAAAGAAAAGCAGGTGAAGCTGTGGGGTTGTTTTCGTATGAAGACCAAAAAGGAATTATGCATTTGGCTTACAATAGATTGAAATTAGTTCCCAATCCAATTACCAAATATTATACAGTTGCTGAATGTAGAAATCATTTAGAATATTTGTGTAAGGAATTTGAATTGTGCCCCAAATATTGTCATTTGCAAACCAATGTTTCTTCTTGTTTTCACTATCAAATTAAAGAATGTAAAGGAATTTGTTGCAATGAAGAAACTGTTGAAACGTATAATGTACGTGTTCAAGAAGCGATAAAATCAGTTGGAATTGGTGCAAAAAACTTGGTCATTAAAGAAACAGGAAGATCTGAAAATGAGATTGGATTTGCACTGATTTTAGACGGAATTTACAAAGGTTTTGGATACGTAGAAACTTATCAATCTGAACAATTAATAAACCCAGAAGATTATCAATTTTTTGTAAACCCACAAAAAGACAATAGAGATATTCAGCGTATTTTAGGAGGATATGTTAGAAAATTAGAAAAAATAAATCAATCGTATTTATGAAAAAATCCGAGTATAAAATTCATATCATTGGCGCAGGAATTAGTGGTTTGATTGCGGCAAAAGTATTAGAAGAACATGGATACCATCCCACGATTTTAGAAGCAACTAAAACGGTTGGTGGTCGTGTAAAATCGGATATTGTTGAAGGTTACACACTTGATCACGGGTTTCAAGTATTGCTTACTTCCTATCCTGCCGCAAAAAAATACTTGGATTTTAAAACACTTGATTTGCAAGAATTATTGCCTGGAGCAACTATATTTCAACAAGGAACATCTCAAACGATTGGTGATCCTTTGAGAAAACTTTCGTTGTTATTTCCCACTATTTTTTCATCTATTGGAAGTATCTCTGATAAAATAAAAATCCTACAATTAAACATGTTTCTTAGGAAAAAGGATTTGAATAAAATATTTACAGCTCCTGAGAAAACAACCTTACAGTATTTGCAGGATTTTGGGTTTTCTGATAAAATTATAAAACAGTTTTTCAAACCATTTTTCAGTGGAATTTTCTTAGAACCCAATCTAGAAACTTCTTCAAGGATGTTTGAGTTTGTCTATAAAATGTTTGGAAATGGATTTGCTGCCATCCCAAAAAATGGAATGCAAGCAATTCCGAATCAACTCTTTACTTCTTTAAAAAACACAAAAATTCAGTTTGAAACTCGTGTGAAAGAAGTAAAAAATAACACGCTTATTTTGACTGACGATAGTAACATTGAAACTCATTTCACCATCATTGCCACAGAAGCGAGTCCTTTGATTTCTAATCTAAATAATCAAGAAATAGCATGGAAAAGTTGTGATACTTTGTATTTTGAGTGTGAAAATAACATTCTAAAAAAACCAATTATTGGTTTAATTGCTGATGAAAATTCGTTGATCAATAATATTTTTTATCATACAAGTATTGTAACATCCAACAAAAACAAAAAGGATTTATTATCAGTAACTGTGGTGAAAAGTCATCCATTATCAGAAGAAAATCTTATCAAAACAGTTCAAAATGAATTGGAAAAGTTTTGCGGAATTAAGCATACAACTTTCATAAAAAGGTATGAAATTAAAAAAGCGTTGCCAAAACTTTCGAATTTAGAATACAAACTTTCTCATACTGAAACTCAGTTGAATTCGTCTGTTTTTTTAGCGGGAGATGTTTTGTTGAATGGTTCGTTAAATGCAGCCATGATTGCTGGAGAAAAAGCAGCAATAGGAGTCATAAAAACTTTGGAAGATAGTCTAATTATGGAAGAATTAACCTCAGAATACCAATAAAATAATTGCGCTCGAGAAATATTGGAGGTATCACCTGTTTATTCTTATTTCTTTACAATAAATATCATCGAATATATTGAACGAATAGAAAAAAAAAGATTTTGCAATGAAACATTTAATGCAAATACATTTACAATTTCTGATTTTGCAAGAAATCTAAATATCCCTTCTAGTCATGTAACTTATCTATTTAAATATCATTCAAAAATTTCTTTTTCAGATTTTAAAAAATCTATTCGAATCCTTCAGGCTATTGATCATATTAAGTCAGGTTATTTAAACAAAAACACTATTGAAGCTCTAGCAAAAAAAGTAGGTTTTAGCACTTATACTTCTTTTTTTACTAGTTTTAAAGAAATTACGGGAAAATCTCCAAGATTATATGTTGAAAATATAAATATTTAATACCAAGATTTGGAATATCTAAAAGTACAATAAAGAAAATCAAAAATATTTTTGGAAGATATCCACATTAAAATATTGAAACTTTATGGATCTCGAAAAGAGTTTAAACTAACCTAAAAATATGATTAATCTTATTGTCAAAAATTAATGTATTTGAATTTTAATTTTCGATACAGCTGTTATTGAAAGTTACCCCCCAGAACCAAGGATTATTTGATGAAATTTCAAAATCATTGATTTAGAAAAATAGATATTATTAATACACAAGCAAAATGATACAGTTCAAACCAATAAAGTCAATGCTTTATTCTCTGCAATTTCTTTACTGTCAATGGAAATTCAAAAACAAAAAAAAGGAGAACCGATTAATTTTAATCAATTCTCCGATAGAGTGACCCCAGAAGGATTCGAACCTTCAACCGTCAGAGCCGAAATCTGATATTCTATCCAATTGAACTATGGGGCCAAATTAAAGATTATAATAAGTGTTTTTTAACCAAATCAGCAATCATTTTTCCATCTGCTTGTCCAGCTATTTTTTTAGAGACAACTCCCATCACTTTCCCCATGTCTTGCATTCCTGAAGCTCCCAATTCATTGATCGTTTCTACAACAACAGTTGCAATTTCAGTTTCAGAAAGTGCTTTTGGTAAAAATTGTTCTAAAATTGCTATTTCTTGAAGTTCAGGTGTGGCTAAATCTTCTCTTCCTTGTTGTAAAAAAATAGCAGCACTGTCTTTGCGTTGTTTTACTTGCTTTTGAATGATTTTTATTTCTTGTTCTTCTGACAATTCTGATTGAGCTCCTGTCTCAGTTTTTGCCAGCAGGAAAGCTGATTTCACGGCTCTTAAAGCTTGTAAAGCAACAGTATCTTTTGCTTTCATTGCTTCTTTCATTTTATCCATAACTTGTACTTGCAAACTCATTTTCAACTATTTTTAAGTTTATTTTTTTTTGTTTTTTTTAAATACAACACATTTTTGTTGTAATCAATAAATGCTTTTCCCTGACGTAAAATATCAGCACCAATAATTCCGTGAACTTCTTTTGCATTATGTTGTGTAAGCGCGGTATTTACGTGCGATAAGTTGAACAATACCAAATGACAATCATTGGTTTTCCAATCACCAATTTTTAAGTAATTATTTTTTGATTCTTGTGTTTCCATATCAATTGCACCAGCACCTGCAGCTTTGGTATCACTTTGAATGGCATCCAATTTAAAAAAATCGATTGAATCAACTCCTACACAAGAGTTTGATGCACCAGTATCTAATATAAAACGTCCTTTAATATCATTAATTTTCGCCTTTAATTCCAAATGGTTTGTGGCGATATTTTTCAATTTTATTTTAATATACTTTTCTTTTTTTAATATTTTTTGAATCTTTTTCATTCTGATGATTTCGCTTGTCAAAAATACAATTTAATAAATTCAGAAAAAAGTTAAGTTAACTCATAATTTAATTTAATTCTAAATATGATGATACACTATTCAGAGTTTGATTTTTGAATGGTTTTTAGTACTTTAGAGAAAATTTAAAAAGTATGAAAACAACGAAAAGATTAGAGCAAGCACTTATTAAATTATACAATGCATATCATCAAAACTTGTTGAATCCCGAGGATTGTAAGGCGTGTGCTGTTGGCAATATTTTAGATAATCACGATAGTTGGAAACATCTTACTAATGGCCATGGCTCATTGCAATTGAGTTATGTTGGGAGAGTTCATGAAAATTTAGGAAGAAAATTTAATGGATATACTCCCTCTGAAATCTTACAAATAGAAAAGGTTTTTTTAGAAGCATGTGGATTTAAAATCCCTTTGTGTCACTACAATAAAAGACCTTCTAATCCAACTTCAAAAGAAGTGTTGTTTGATGGATTGGTGGCTGTAATTGGTTTGCTTTGTCAGTTTGATAAAATTGACAATGTCATGGATTATTCAAAAGTTTTTGAACAAGAAAATGGGGAGCCGGTCTATCATTTAGATACTTTTTTAGCATAAAAAAAACGGTTTAAGGATTTCTTAAACCGTTTTTTTTAATACAAATAGCATAGAATTTTATCCTCCAAAATCGTCAAAACGAATATTTTCATCTGGAATTCCAAAATCTTCACCCATTTTTTGAACTGCTTTGTTCATCAGTGGCGGACCACAGAAATACAATTCAATATCTTCGGGAGTATCGTGTTTGCTCAAATAGTTATCAATCACACAGTTGTGGATGAAACCAACAAAACCATCACCTTCATCATTAATGTCTTTTTTAACTTTCCAATTATCCTCTGGTAAAGGCTCAGACAAGGCTAAATAGAATTTAAAGTTCGGAAAATCTCTTTCTAAAGATTTGAAGTGATCAATATAAAACAATTCTCTTTTTGAGCGACCACCATACCAATATGTAACTTTTCTTCCAGTTTTTAAGGTTTTGAACAAGTGGTATAAGTGAGAACGCATTGGAGCCATTCCTGCACCACCACCAACGTATAGCATTTCAGCTTCTGATTCATTGATAAAAAACTCTCCATAAGGTCCTGAAATAGTCACTTTGTCTCCTGGCTTTTGAGCAAAAATAAAGGAGGATGCTACTCCTGGATTTACATCCATCCAACCATTTTTAGCTCTGTCCCAAGGTGGTGTTGCAATACGAACATTCAGCATGATTTCTCTTCCCTCTGCTGGGAAAGAAGCCATTGAATAAGCACGTTCAACAGTTTCATTATTTTTCATAACTAATGACCACAAACCAAATTTATCCCATTCTGCTTGAAATTTATCTGGAGTATCGTGTTCTTCAGGATGTGCTGTAATGTCAATATCAGCATATTTTATTTCACATTGTGGAATTTCGATTTGAATATAGCCACCAGCTTTGTAACCCATATCTTCCGGAATTTCAACTACAAATTCTTTGATAAATGAAGCTACGTTATAATTTCGTAC
The DNA here is from genome assembly GCA_030758355.1 of Polaribacter sp. Lineage (GTDB taxonomy): Bacteria > Bacteroidota > Bacteroidia > Flavobacteriales > Flavobacteriaceae > Polaribacter. Next base: position 12,870 of record JANREL010000129.1, on the reverse strand, counting down.
AACTGTTCCTTGCCATTTTTTAATACCAAATACTTCTTCAGGAATGGTGATATTCATGTCTTGTTTTACTTTTACTTGACATGCCAAACGTGCTCCTGCTTTCAATTCTTTTTTAGTAAAGTGTGGTGTTTCAGTTGGCAAGGCTTCACCTCCACCATCTAAAACATGACATTCACATTGAATACATGAACCACCTCCACCACAAGCAGATGGTAAAAATATTTTTTCGTTTCCTAAAGTTGTTAAAAGAGTACTTCCAGAAGCAACTTGAATTGTTTTCTCCCCATTAATTGTAATTGTTACTGGACCGGAAGGTGATAATTTTTGTTTTACAAACAATAACAATGCTATTAATACCAAGGATATGATTAAAAAAGCTGCTACTGTCGCAAAAATAGTTCCTGTTATACCTGTTGCTAATACCATGCTACTATTCGTTTAAAGTTGTGTTTTTCGCTACGATTTCTTTCGTGTCTTTCTTAATTTCTTGTTTTTTGATGACAGCCTCTACTGCTGGTTTTTCAGCTGGTTTCTCGTCACCACCTGTAAGCATTCCTCCAAAACTCATAAATCCAATTGCCATCAATCCAGTAATGATAAAGGTAATTCCTAATCCTCTTAATGCAGGCGGAACACTTGAATATCTGATTTTTTCACGAATGGCAGCTATCGCTAATATCGCTAAAAACCAACCAATTCCTGAACCAACTCCATAAGTCAATGCCAATCCTAAAGTAGGAATCTCGCGTGATTGCATGAATAAACTTCCTCCTAAGATAGCACAGTTTACAGCAATTAGTGGCAAGAAAATACCTAATGAATTGTATAAAGCTGGTGAGAATTTTTCAACAATTATTTCTACCAGTTGTACCATGGTTGCAATGGTTGCAATGAACATGATGAATGATAAGAAACTCAAATCGTAACTTGCAAATTCAGGACCTAACCATGCTAAAGCACCATCTTTAAGAATGTATTGATCTAACAACCAGTTTAAAGGAACGGTAACTGCTAGTACAAAAATCACAGCAGCTCCTAGTCCAACAGCTGTAGTTACTTTTTTAGATACAGCAAGGTACGAGCACATTCCTAAGAACGTAGCAAATACCATGTTGTCTATAAATATCGATTTAAAAAATAATTCTATGTGTTCCATAATTTTTAGTTTTCAGTTTTCAGTAAAAAATTGAGTGTAAACTGGGACTGATGTCTGTATATCTTAGTTAATTTTCTTCAATTAATGCTTTATTTCTTGAACGTTGAATCCAAATAATCATCCCAACAACAATCAATGCCATTGGAGACAACAACATAAATCCGTTGTTTTCGTAGCCTATTGCATACAATCCTGATTTTTCGATAGGATCTCCTAAAACTTTGAAACCTAATAAAGTTCCTGAACCTAACAATTCTCTAAAAAAACCTACAATCACTAAAATAAGTCCATATCCTGCGGCATTTCCAATACCATCTAAGAACGATCTCCATGGACTGTTTCCTAAAGCAAATGCCTCAAAACGTCCCATGATAATACAATTTGTAATGATCAATCCAACAAATACGGAAAGTGTTTTACTTAATTCGTATGCAAATGCTTTAAGCACCAAATCCACAATGATTACCAAAGCTGCTACAACTACTAATTGAACAATAATTCTGATTTTAGAAGGAATGATATTTCTCATTAAGGAAATCACAACGTTTCCAAGACCTAAAACAAACATCACCGAAACTGCCATTACAATAGAAGCTTTCAGTTCTGCTGTAATCGCTAATGCAGAACAAATTCCTAAAACTTGAATGGTAATTGGGTTGTTATCTGCTAATGGATCTGTTAATAAAGCCGTATCTTTTTTTGATAAAAGTCCCATAAATTAGTTTTTTAATGATTGAAAATAAGGTACATACAATTTTAAATCAGATTTAATCATAGCAGTAACTCCATCACCTGTAATGGTAGCCCCAGCAATTGCATCTACTTCATAATCTGTTTTTTCTTCGTTTTTTGGATCATTATTTCCTTTGGCAACTTTTACACCTTTAAATTCGCCATCTTCTGATAACAAATGCTCTCCTATAAAATCATCCATGAAATAACGTTGCTTGATATTGGCACCCAAACCTGGAGTTTCTCCTTTGTGATCAAAATAAGCCCCTTGTATCACCATATTCTCATCCAAAGAGACATACCCCCAAATAGCATCCCACAAACCTTTTCCGTAAATAGGAGCTACATAAAATGTTTTGCCCTCTTTTTCACCTACAAATAAAGGAAGCTTTCTTGTTTTACCTTCTTTCGCAAGTGATTGTTCTTTTTTTACATCAATTAAGTAAGCGTTTTCATCTTCCGTAACTTTATCACCTTGAATGATTAATTGCTTTTTGATATATTTTTTAAACTCTTGTCCTGCAATTGCTGTAGAAACAAAGTTTGCATTTGCTTCATCATTTTCGTTCACACCCATTGCATACAAGATGTTTTGTTGTTTTTCAATTCGCTTATTTTCGTCGATATTTGGTTTTAAAGACGTCGCAAAGAAAGCCAATACTGATCCCACAATTACGACCATGATCACGGCAAAAATTATGGTATATAAATTACTATCTGTTTTCTTACTCATGATTAGGCAGTTTTAACTTTAGCACGTTTCAATCTGTTTTTTACATTTGCTTGCACTACATAATGATCGATTGTTGGAGCAAAAACGTTCATTAATAAAATAGCTAAGAATACTCCTTCAGGATATGCTGGGTTGAATACGCGAATCATTATTGAAATAAATCCTATCAAGAAACCGTAAATCCATTTTCCTTTATTTGTTTGAGAGGCAGTTACTGGGTCAGTTGCCATGAAAACAGCTCCAAAAGCCAAACCACCAATCATTAAATGTTCCCACCAAGCAGTGCTCATCAATCCATAAAATTTACTAGAAGAAGTAATGATATCTGCTGCAACTACTTGATTGAAAATCATTCCCATTGCTGCAGCACCCAAAAAGGTTGAAACAATAATTCTCCAACTTCCAATTTTAGTAAAAATCAAAAATGCAGCTCCTAAAAGAATTAAGAATGTAGAAGTTTCTCCAACTGAACCAGGAATAAATCCCATGAATTTATCCCAATTCGAATATATAACTTCTTGATTTTGAGCATAACTCCCCAAAATAGTTTCTCCTGAAATAGCATCAGCAGTTCCTGCTCTATTTACCGCATCATGTACCCAAACTTTGTCTCCTGACATCCAAGTTGGATATGCAAAAAACAAAAATGCTCTAATCGTTAATGCAGGATTTAAAATGTTCATTCCTGTTCCTCCAAAAACCTCTTTCCCAATAACAACTCCAAAAACTACAGCTACTGCCAGCATCCAAAGAGGTGTATCTACAGGTACGATTAACGGCACTAACATTCCTGTTACCAAATAACCTTCTTCTACTTCATGACCTTTGATGATGGCAAAAATAAATTCCACTCCCAACCCAACTCCATAAGATACTATTACCAGAGGCAATACTTTGATAATTCCAATCCAAAGATTGTCAAATGCAAAAAAGTTTGCCAACACATTATCTCTTAAAGATGGATCAATAGCTGCATAATGTTGATATCCAGCATTAAACATTCCAAATAATAAACATGGTAGTAGTGAGATAATCACAATGTTCATCGTTCTTTTCAAATCATCTGCCGCTTTGATATGAGTTCCTCCATGAGTTACTTCATTTGGCATGTATAAAAAGGTGTGAATGGCATTGAATGCAGGGGCCATTTTAGTGCCTTTATACTTTTCTTTTAAATTGTGTAAATTTTGTTTTAAGCTCATAATCTTATCCTAATTCTTGTCTCATTAAATCTAAACCTTCACGAATTATTTTTTGATGTGGCTGTTTTGACACACAAATAAATTCGGTCAATGCAAAATCTTCAGGAGCTACTTCGTAACCACCCAAAGCTTCCATCTCATCTAAATCTTTATACATAAATGCTTTTAGCAATTGCATTGGATATATGTCTAAAGGAAAAACGGCTTCATAAGAACCTGTTACTACAAATGCTCTATGCTCTCCATTAGTGTTGGTAGTCAAATCGTATTTTTTATTTGGATTTAACCATGAAAAAGTAAAGGCTCTTGTTGTAGAAACTTTGTCAAATACAGGTTTATTCCAACCAAAAAACTCATAATCATTCCCTTCTGGAATGGCTGTGATTTGGTTGTCATAGTATCTTAAAAAACCTGTTTCTTTAATTTTGATTCCTGACAAAACATTTCCAGAGATAATTCTTGTATTATCAGTATCCAAATTATCTTTTGTAAAATGGGCTACTGAAGCTCCAATAATTGCAGCAACATACTGTGGTTTTGCAAATTTTGATCCTGTCAAAGCAACAATTCGAGTAGCATTGAATTTACCAGTCAATAACAATTCTCCGATAATTACCAAATCTTGAGGAGCTATTACCCACACAACCTGTCCTTTATTTATAGGATCAATTGTAGCTATTTGAGTTCCTACATTTCCCGAAGGATGTGGCCCTGAAACTTTGTGCAATTCAATTCCTGAGATTTTTTCAAAAGGTGAATTGCTTTTTGAACCTACAGAAATATGTACTTTCCCTGAGGTCAATTTTGATATTGCTGTAATTGCAGCTTGCAACTCCACTTCTTTTCCAGCCAAAGCATAGTCTAAATCAGCAGCCAATGGCGCACTTGCGTAAGCTGAAACAAAAATTGCTTTCGGAGCTTGATTTGGATTTGCTACAACATCATAAGGACGCTGCTTGACAAAAGGCCAACAGCCTGAAGCAAAAAGATGGTTTTTTACTTCTTCTCCAGTCATTTTTGAAGCATCTTTTACCCCAAAATCTTTATAATCTTGGTGAGTGTCTGCAGCAATTTTAACAGTCAATACTTTTCTTCTTTCTCCACGAATTACCTCAGTTATTGTTCCAGAAACAGGACTTGGAAATAAAATACGTTCATCACTTTTCGAATGAAAAAGTGCTTCTCCAGCTTTTACTTTTGCGCCTTCTCTGGCAATTAATTTGGGTGTAATTCCGTGAAAATCTTCTGGTTTTATTGCATAAACACTACTTAAAGAAGATTGAGTAGTGGTCTTTTCTGCAATACCAACAAGCTTAATATCTAAGCCTTTTTTAATACGAATGTCCTTTGACATAGTAAATTGGAATTTTAATTATCTAAAAAAATCATGCAAATTTAAGGCTTTACACATCATATTTTAAATAATTTTTTGGATAAATTTTCTTAAAATTATTATTTATAATGAATCTAAATTGTGATTTTTTGTATCTTATTTGATGATTGTAATTTTGGTTTAAAATTTGATATTACTGACTTACGAATGGTATATTTGTAAAATGAAACACACAATTTTTATCGGATTTCTAGTTGCAATTTGCGGAACAATTTTTTCGCAAAACATCAAATCCATTCAATTAAGAACTTTGCAAGAAAATAATTTTTCGGCAATTGTTCCTTTAGGAACTGTGTTAGAACTATCATTTGATGATTTAGATAATGATAACAAAGAGTATCAATACAAAATTCAACACATGACTCATGACTGGCAACCAAGCAGATTGCTCTCCAGTCAATATATTGATGGTTTTGATCAAAATAATATCAACACAATTAACAATTCTTTCAATACGTTTCAGAATTACACGCACTATTCTGTGCAAATTCCGAATAGAAATTCGATTATTACTAAAAGTGGTAATTATTTGTTATCTGTTTTAAATGACGAAGACGAAGTAGTTTTTACAAGACGATTTGTGTTATATGAAAATGAAGTTACTTTGGGTGTAAATGTATCAAGAAGCAGAAATGCAAAAGCGTTACAAACACAGCAAACGGTTGAATTTGTGGTTAATCATCCTAAATTACGCATCAACAATCCTTCTCAAGAAGTAAATGTTGTCATCCTAAAAAATGAAAATTGGAACGAAACAATCACAGATTTGCAACCTACTTTTTTTCAACAAAATGTATTGCGTTATTCCTACAATAACAACACCAATTTTTGGGGTGGAAATGAATATTTGAATTTCGATACAAAAACCATCAGAAATAATAGTTTGAATGTCGTGAAAGTGGAAAGAAAAGATATTTTTCATCATTATTTATATCCCAATGATGTAAAAACTTTTCAAACCTATAGATACAATCCTGATATCAATGGTCAATTTGCCATCAGAACTTTAGAGGGTAATAATACTGCAACAGAGGCAGATTACGCCATGATGCATTTTACATTATTATCAGAAGAACCATTTTCTGATAAAGAGGTCTATGTTTATGGTGCTTTTAATAATTTTGAAATTGAAGAAGAAAATAAATTGTATTACAATTCAAATACAAACAGTTATGTAGGAACTATTTTACTAAAACAAGGGTTTTATAATTATTCATATGTAACAGTTGATAAAAATAATGTTATTGACAAAAATGAGATTATGGGCTCGTTTTTCGAAACTGAAAACGAGTACAAAGTATTATTTTATTTTAAAGCTTTTGGTGCTTTATATGACAGAGTTGTGGGTGTTGGCATGAGTAACTTTAGTCAAAATAGGTAGCGGAAAAACACTTGCTTTTTGCAATAAAAAAACTATATTTACCGTTATGGTAGAGCAAATAACAAAAGGGATAAAAATTTCTGTAAGAACCGATTATAATGGATCTAGTTACAGAAATAACCGTTTGTATTATATTTTTGCATATCACATTACCATCAAAAATAATTCTTCTCAAACTGTTCAACTAAAAAAAAGAAATTGGAACATTTATGATTCTTTACAAAAAACTGAAATTGTAACAGGGGAAGGTGTTATTGGACAAACGCCGTTATTAAGACCAAGTGAATCGTATTCTTACAGTTCCGGTTGCTTTTTAGAATCTACAATTGGTGCCATGAAAGGACATTATGTAATGATTGATGTTCATACTTTAGAAGAATTTAAAGTTTATATTCCTACGTTTCAACTTATAATTCCAATGTTATCAAACTAGTAAAAATAAAAAATAAAGTAGTAAAATTTCAAGATCCCGCTTGTTTAAATTGTGGGCACCCATTTACTGGTCATGAAAACTTTTGTCCTGAATGTGGTCAAGAAAACAAAGGAAACAAAATTACTTTTAAAAATTTTGTTGGTGAACTTTTCAGTGGTTTTTTCAATTTTGATGCAAAGTTTTGGACAACTTTAATTCCCTTATTAACAAAACCAGGGAAAGTTTCTAGAGATTATATTGAAGGCAAAAGACAGCGTTATACCAATCCTTTTCGTTTTTATTTAGCGGTTTCCATTATCTTTTTTTTATTGGTGGGTTTGTCTATCACCAAGAAAAAATACGAATCATTTGCAAAAGACAGTAAAACTACTTTCACAAAAAAGGTTGAAAAGAAATCAAAAAAAGCAACCAAAAAGAATATTGACTCCATCATAAAAAATGTAGATACTCAACTAAACAGCCCTCTTATCCCTGAGGCAGCAAAGAAAAAAGTACTTGAGGAAATAGAAAAAGAAGCAAGAGACACCACAAAATCAAGCAACGAAGATGTAACGATTCAATTTGGTGGCGTCACAAGATTGGATAAGTTTGGCGTATTTAACAAGAAAAACCCTGACATACCTATGGATGACGCTTTAGATTCTTTAAAATTCGAGAAAAATTTTACGAATCGATTTTTATATACAAGAGTAAAAGCTGTCAACTCGTTTAACGAAAGTGAAGAAAGTAAAGAGCGCATTTTTAGCCAAATGCTCTCTTATGGTTCAGTTGCCTTGTTTATACTTCTCCCTTTTTTTACGCTATTTTTAAAACTATATTACATCCGAAGAAAATATACATACGTAGATCATTTGATTTTTGTTTTTCATACACAAACAGTTTTTTTTATGCTGTTTACCATTTTTATGTTATTTGAAATTTTTGGACTAAACCCTCCTCTTTGGATTTTTACCATTCTATTTTTATTATATTTAGTCTTAGCGATGAAGAATTTTTATCAACAAGGATATTTTAAAACAATTGCTAAATTTAGTTTACTAAATTTCAGTTACTTTATAGTAGCTGTTATGGGCGGAGTTATAATACTTATAATCTCATTTGCGTTTCTGTAAATGTGTCATTTAGCAAATCAAAATAATTCATTAATAGGACAGATTTATTTTTTATAATTGATGTAATACTCACTGTTTCCACAAAAGTTCGTTTCATTTTTACAGCAGTTTCTTTGGTTCCTTTAGATGGATCTTTATGAAAAGATAGAATTTTATTTTTCGAAAAAACCTTGTTTTCTTGCAACCAATCTGCAAACCAAGCTTGCCTTTCTAGTTTCATATCTTCGTTATACAAAGTAGCTGAAGACCAAATTTTGGGTGTATGTTCCAATTGCTGAAAGTGTTTATTTTGACCATCCCAAACCAATTCAAAAATTTTCAATTCGTTTTTAAAATCAATCAAAACTAAGGTAAAAGGCTCAATGTCTATAAAATTAGTTTGCTGAATTTCTGATACTGCATCTTCAACAGCCAATAATTCTGTCACAATAATTCCCCTACTTTTTCTATAAAATTCTTTTCGTTGATGCTTTTCAAAAGCACCATTTAAGAGGCAAATCACTCTTTTTTGATTGCTAGTGCCAATCCAAGTTCCGCCCGCAAAAGCATCTTTTGGGTACAGCAAAGCGGCATTATCTTCTGTATAAAAATCAGGAGCAATCGTTTTTCGCAACGGAGTTTCATCACGATTAGAGGTCAAAATAAAATCGTTATTTTCTAGAGGTAAAAAACTTACTGTACACATAAAATCGATATAATTTGGCTTGGAAAAGTACAAAAACGTTTGATAAAAATTGTACCTTTACCACATCAATATTTGTCGAATAAAATTTAAAAAAATACAAAATGACAAGAGGATTTTTTAATGTTCCAAAAGCAGTAAACGAACCTGTAAAAGGCTATGCTCCTGGTTCAAAAGAAAGAGAAGAATTATTAGCTACTTACAAAAAAATGAATGCAACTACTATTGATGTACCAATGCACATCAATGGAAAAGAAATTAGAACAGGAAATATCAAAAAAATAAGACCTCCTCATGATCATCAACATGTTGTTGGACAATTTCATTTGGCGGAAAAAAGTCATGTTGACGAAGCTATTGCTACTGCTTTGGCTGCAAGACAAGCTTGGTCATCTGTTTCTTGGATGGAACGTGCTTCTATTTTTTTGAAAGCCGCTGAGTTATTAGCAGGACCTTATAGAAACAAAATGAATGCTGCAACTATGATTGCGCAATCTAAAAATGTACATCAAGCAGAAATTGATGCCGCTTGTGAAATGATTGATTTTTTCCGTTTCAATGTGGAATACATGATTGATATTTTTAAAGATCAACCTGCATCTGCACCTGGAATTTGGAACCGAGTTGAATACAGACCTTTAGAGGGTTTTGTGTATGCAATTACGCCATTTAACTTTACCTCTATTGCTGCCAATTTACCTGCAGCAGCAGCGTTGATGGGAAATGTGGTGGTTTGGAAACCTTCTGATCATCAAGCATATTCTGCGCAAGTAATTGTAGATTTATTTAAAGAAGCTGGATTGCCTGATGGTGTTATCAACGTGATTTATGGTGATCCTGTGATGATTACAGATACTATTTTAGCTTCTCCAGATTTTGCTGGATTGCATTTTACAGGTTCAACTACGGTGTTTAAAAACTTGTGGAAACAAATTGGTAACAACATTCATAGGTATAAAACCTACCCAAGAATTGTAGGTGAAACTGGCGGAAAAGATTTTATTTGGGCACACAATTCCGCAAATCCGTTACAGGTTGCAACAGCTATTACTAGAGGTGCTTTTGAATATCAAGGACAAAAATGTTCTGCAGCTTCAAGAGCTTACATTCCAAGTTCTATTTGGGATGATGTAAAAAAACACTTGATTGCTCAGACCAATGAATTGAAAATGGGTTCTCCTGAAGATCCATCAAACTTTGTAAATGCAGTAATTCATGAAGGTTCATTTGATAAAATTGCAAGCTACATTGATGCTGCAAAAAATGATGTAAATGCTGAAATTATTATTGGTGGAAATTACGACAAATCAAAAGGATATTTTATTGAACCTACTGTGATTGTTGCAAAATCGCCAACATTTTCTACAATGACAACTGAACTTTTTGGACCCGTAATGACGGTGTATGTTTACGAAGATGCTGAATGGGAACATTCATTAAAATTGGTTGATGAATCTACTGAATATGCTTTAACAGGTGCTATTTTTTCAACAGACAGATACATTGTTGAAAAAGCATCCAAAGCATTAGAAAATGCTGCTGGTAATTTTTATATCAATGACAAACCAACTGGGGCTGTTGTTGGACAACAACCATTTGGAGGTGCAAGAGCTTCCGGAACCAATGACAAAGCAGGTTCTGCGCAAAACTTGTTGCGTTGGACATCCGTAAGATTGATCAAAGAAACCTTTGTAACACCTGAAGATTATAAATATCCATTTTTGGGATAACTTAATATGAACATAAAAAAACCTTATAAATAAATTATAAGGTTTTTTGTATGTTTAGTTTTGATGTTTATTCCACCATCAACTTTTTAGTAGTTTGTTTGGTTCCATTTTTAATTTTCACCAAATACATTCCTGAAGATAAATTATCAAACTGAATATTTTTAGAAAAATAGCTGCTAGAATTTTCAAAACTCTTTTCACCTATAAATCTTCCTCTAATATCAAATAATTGAATAAATACTTTGTTCGGTTCTAAAGCATCAAACTGAACTTGAAAAGCACCCTTTGCTGGATTTGGAAATAAATTAAAATTCCCAAAAGTCACATCTTGAATTGAAGCTGTGTTATCAACAATCACAGTATAATCTTCCGTTTCTCCCCATTCTGTTAGGTGATCTGCATCACAAGCTCCTTCTCCATGACCATCATCTGGATCATCGTATTCTATAATAATACGCATTCTAGTACTTCCAAATTTTGCGGTATTTGGAATCGTAATTGACCCTGTTGCAGTACCCACAATTCCTGATATTGTACCTAAAGAATACCTTTCTGTAGCACTGTCGAATACAAAATCTTGATTCCAATCAATAAATACATACACGTGATCTTGATATCCGTCAGGATCTAAAGTTACCGAAATTTGATGTATATCTCCCCTTTTAACATTGGTAGAAATTGCTGTAAAATCTTCATAACCTCCTGACATATTATTCCCTGAATTGTTATTGATGGTATTGAAAGTTACATTAGAAATGTATTCTTTACCTCCAACTTCGTCAGTAAAAGTGGATGAACAATAAGTTGGATTGGTTGTAGTAAATGAAAATGTATTAGAAAAAGTACCTTCTCCACAAGTATTTTTTGGTTTTATTCTCCAAAAATATTGGGTTGTTCCTACCAAATTTGTGGATGTGTAAGAATTTGTTGTTACGTTTCCTGAAGAAACAATGTTTGTAAAATTAACATCCGTAGCAATTTGCACATCATAAGAAGTTGCATTTGTAACCGCAAGCCATTGTAATTGTTGACTCAACAAAACTTCTGTAGCGTTATTTTTGGGTAAACTTAAGGTGATTTTACCAAAAACTGAAGATGTGATTTTGAGAGTGATATTCAAATTTTTATTGATTGAGGTACTATTTGCAGTAACAACAATCGTGTAATCTTGCACAGAGACTCCATTTAAATTGGCAACTGTCATGACCACATTTCCATCAGCATTGATGGTATTTGGACTAAAACTTACCGATGAACCAACAGGTTGACCTGTTGCTGAAAGTGAAACTGTTTCTGAAAAACCATTTACAAAATCAAAATTTAATGTAAAGTTTACGGACTGATTTCCAGTATCACAAGCTGCTTGAGTTCCATCAACATCGGTAATTACAAAAGTGGGGACTGTTGAAACAATCTCGAAATTTGTAGCATTGATATTATAGAAAATATTATCAGCAGCTTCCACCATAATTCTGGCAGATCTTGTCGCATTATCTGGAATTGAAATCGATTCTGATCCGTCATTAGGCGTGTTTGATTTTAAAATAATAGGAAATGTCAAACCACCATCCGTAGATAGTTTGATATTTACCGTTTGACAATTGATGCTTGGTCCATCAGTAGTTCCTTTATCCCAAGTAATTGTTTGATTTGTTCCTGTGTTATAAGATACAAATGAGTTTTGAGAAGTCACCGAAAATGGAATGGCCTCTACTACTGTTACTTTTACATCATCTCTTGCCAAACCAGCTCCACCAGCATTATTGTCTTTTACTGTAAAAGAAAAATTCAATTCTCTTGCTACAGATGAAATTCGTTCCCAAGTACTTCCAGTGCTTCCATTGCCAGCAATTACAGTAGTGATGTCAGGAAAAAAACGAATAGGTGTTGTTTTTGAGGGTAAAGAACGAAACATTGGTCCTGTTAAATTTGTTTCCAGTGGAGGCATCGTACCAACTTCTTTGTCCAATTGTTCCCAATTATACGTTAGTGATTGTAATCCATTTGCATCAGTAGCAATTCCTGTCAACTTAAAAGGCGTTGATGTTGGAATGGAATAATTAGTCCCTGCATTTGCAGTTGGTGCAGCATTATTGGTATTGGTTAAAACAGCGCAATTTCCGGTGGTTGAAATGATATTCCACATTTCTGCAATACTTACTGCATGAAAATAATCATCACTTTGACCTTGTACGTTTGGAGCACAAATTCCTGCATACCCCATAATGGTTGAGGCACTTCCTGGTTCTACAGCACTTGAGCTATTTCTATTACAATCATTATTTTGAGTATGATTTGCCCCAAATTGATGACCCA
>JANREL010000128.1 GCA_030758355.1 Polaribacter sp. | reverse complement strand
CGTTTGCCACATCCAAAATATGACAAACGCGGACCAATTCCTGCATATGAGATGATTAAGTTTTCTATCAATATTCATAGAGGGTGTTTTGGCGGATGTAGTTTTTGTACCATTTCTGCACATCAAGGAAAATTTATTGCCAGTAGAAGTCAAGAATCTATTTTAAAAGAAGTTGACAAAGTGGCAAATATGCCTGATTTTAAAGGCTATTTGTCCGATATTGGAGGGCCCTCTGCCAACATGTACAAAATGAAGGGGAAAGTGCAAGAAATTTGCGATAAATGTGTGGCTCCTTCCTGTATTTCGCCTGTAATCTGCTCCAATTTAGATACTTCACACAAACCTTTAACGGAGTTGTATCAAGCTGTGGACAAACATCCAAAAGTAAAAAAATCTTTTATTGGTAGTGGTATTCGTCATGACATGTTAGTGCCAGAATTCAATAAAAATGCCGATCCAAAAGAATTGGACGCTTACACTGAAGAGGTAATGACGAAGCACGTTTCTGGACGATTAAAAGTAGCGCCTGAGCATACTTCTGATAACGTTTTGAAACTGATGCGTAAACCCTCATTTAGCTATTTCCATAAGTTTAAAGAACGCTTTGATCGCATCAACATCAAGAATAAATTGAACTTACAATTGATTCCGTATTTTATTTCCAGTCATCCTGCAAGTGAATTGGAAGATATGGCAAATTTGGCTGCAGAAACAAAAAATATGGGTTTTCAATTGGAGCAAGTTCAGGGATTTACCCCAACTCCCATGACAGTGGCTACTGTGATTTATTACTCAGGATATCACCCGTATACGTTGAAAGAAGTGCCCACTCCAAGAACCAAAAAGGAGAAAGAAGACCAACATAAATTCTTTTTTTGGTACAAAAAAGAAAACAAAGATTGGATTCGCAATACACTTCAAAAAGTAGGCAGAAACGATTTGTTACAAGTGTTATTGCCTGAAAACAACACTTGGAAAAAGAATAAAACGGCACACAAAACTGCGCAACATACTTTTGATGATGCGATTCCTTTTAACAGACGTAAAAAAGTAAAACGCGTTGCGGGCAAGAAAAGGTAATTGTTTAATTGGTGTAATATAAAGCTTATGTGAAAGCGTAAGTAATGGGAAAATGAGCGAGTTCTTCACGCTGACCTACCTAGTTTAGCAAAGCGAGTTGAATTTTCGATGAGGAATTTCAGCCGTTATTTCTCTTATACGTTGTTGTGGTTTGTATTTTTAATTTAAATACTTAATTCTACTTGAATTTTTTAACTATAATAATTAATAATAAAAAGTAGGTCATAAAAAAATAAAAATGGAATTGTTCTTATTTTTTAATGATTTCCAAGCCATTAATATTTACAAATAGTAATTTATTTTGAAGAGATTTTTTGATTTGTGTTTTTGATAAAAATTGATTCAATCTAATACCAAATATTTTTTAAAAAACGCAATCGTGCGTTCCCAAGACAAATCAGCAGCAGCTTTGTCAAATCTTGGAGTGGAATTGTTGTGAAAACCGTGGTTTACATTTTGATAAAAATGGGCTTCATAAATACAATTGTTTTCTTTCAATGTCTTTTCATAACCTGTCCATCCTTCATTCACTCTTTTGTCTAAATCTGCATATTGTAACAATAATGGTGTTTTGATGTTTTTTGCATCTTCATCCGAAGGTTGTCTGCCATAGTAAGGAACCGCAGCTTTTAACTCTGGCAATTTTACAGCCATCATGTTTGAAATCCATCCGCCAAAACAAAAACCGACAACACCTATTTTTCCATTACAATTGGGATGGTTTTTTAAGTAGTGAAAAGCCGCAATAAAATCTTCCAACATTTCTTCTTTGGTTCTTTTGCTTTGCATCGCTCTGCCCTCATCATCACTGCCAGGATAACCTCCTAAAGGTGTTAAGGCATCAGGAGCCAAAGAAATAAATCCTTCAATGGCGGCTCTCCTTCCAACATCTTCAATATAAGGATTCAAACCTCGATTTTCATGCACTACAATAATTCCCGGTAATTTATTTTTGGCATCTTTAGGCATGGAAAGCAATCCTTTAATAGTGCCTCCGCCTTTTGGGGAATCATAAGAAATATAGTCTGAATTCAACCTTGGATCATCCGTTTTTACCAATAAGTTTTCAATATAATTTGGTGAAATAAAACTCAATAATGCTGGTAATGTAATAGCGCCAACAGCAAAAAGTGATAGTTTTTTTAAGAATTCTTTTCGATTGATTTTATTATGTGCATAGTCATCATACAAGTCAAAAACCTCTTGACTGATGTCTTCTTTGGTAAGTTGTTTCATGGGAGTTATTTTAACGTATCAAGATACACTTTTTTTGGATTGATTTTTATCAAAAAAAATCCCTACAAATTGTAGGGACTTTTTAAATTTTGTACATGTAAAATTACATATTTCTTCGATATTGACCACCTACTTCAAACAAGGATTCTGTGATTTGACCAAGCGTGCAAATTTTGGTTATTTCCATGAGTTTTTCAAATAAATTCTCATTTTGAATGGCTGCTTCTTGCAGAGAAGTCAACTGTTTTTGAGCCGTTTTTTCAAAAGCTTTATTCAGGTTTTCTTTAGTTTTTATTTGAGTTTGTTTTTCAGTTTCAGTAGCTCTGATTACTTCAGTAGGCAACACTGTAGGCGAACCTTTTGAACTCAAAAAAGTATTTACGCCAATGATTGGAAACTCGCCATTGTGTTTCAACGTTTCATAATACAAACTTTCTTCCTGAATTTTTGAACGTTGATACATAGTTTCCATAGCACCTAAAACGCCTCCTCTTTCTGTGATTTTATCAAATTCTTGCAAAACAGCTTCTTCCACTAAATCTGTCAATTCTTCAATAATGAATGCGCCTTGAATCGGATTTTCATTTTTTGCCAATCCTAATTCTTTGTTGATAATCAACTGAATAGCCATAGCTCTTCTTACAGATTCTTCAGTTGGAGTGGTAATTGCCTCATCATACGCATTGGTATGTAAAGAATTGCAATTGTCGTAAATGGCATACAAAGCTTGTAAGGTTGTTCTGATATCATTGAAATCAATTTCTTGAGCATGTAAAGAACGGCCAGAAGTTTGAATGTGATATTTTAACATTTGCGCTCTTTCATTGGCTCCGTATTTATATTTTAAGGCTTTTGCCCAAATTTTACGAGCTACTCTACCAATCACTGCGTATTCAGGATCAATTCCGTTTGAAAAGAAAAAGGATAAATTAGGCCCAAATTGGTTGATGTCCATGCCACGTGACAAATAATACTCCACATAGGTAAATCCGTTTGCTAAAGTAAAAGCCAGCTGCGTAATAGGATTTGCACCAGCTTCTGCAATATGATATCCAGAAATAGAGACCGAATAAAAGTTGCGAACTTGATTTTTAATAAAATATTCTTGCACGTCACCCATTAAACGCAATGCAAATTCTGTAGAAAAAATACAGGTATTTTGCGCTTGATCTTCTTTTAAAATATCTGCTTGAACGGTTCCTCTAACTTGAGCTAAGGTTTCTTTTTTGATGGGTTCATACACGTCTTTTGGCAATACCAAATCTCCAGTAACTCCTAAAAGCAGCAATCCTAAACCATTATTTCCTTCCGGCAAATCACCTTGATATGTTGGTCTTTCTAAACCTTTATCATC
>JANREL010000127.1:14066-19298 GCA_030758355.1 Polaribacter sp. | reverse complement strand
AAATCTAATCCGTTTGTATTTAATTGAACTGTAGGCCCTGTTTCTGCAATAATTGGGTCAAAATCGTTGTTTTCACAAGATGTAAAACCGATAGATAAAACAAGTAAGCCTATAAATTTATAATTTTTCATGAATTAATGTTTATTTTTTAGTTATTAATTGTCCAAGAGATGTAATATTGAGAACCGATTGCACCAATACCTGGAGCACTTAAATACTCTAGTCCTGTTAAGTTTGCTCCTCCTAATTTAAATATAGATTTTATACTAGGCACTGAATAGTTAATTTGAGCATCTAAAACAAATCTAGAATCTATCATGCCATCTACAAATGTAGATTCCCATAAAAACTCATCTTGCCATCTTGCATTAACATTGAATCCAAAGTTTTTAAATAAATCTGTTTTACCAAATTGTAATTTTACTTTATGCTCAGGAGTGTTGAAGCCTGCTTCAAAACTAGGGTCTGATAATTGGTCGAAATCAAATTTTGCGTAGGTATAATTGAATCCTAAATCAAATCCGTTTAAAACCTTAGTGTTTAACCCAATTGAAGCTCCATAAGAATTAATATCTGCACCAGTATTTGTATATACTTGGACTACTTTAAGTGCATTGTCTGTACCACGTACTAAGACATTTTTATTTGCTATAAAGCCTTCATATTGGTTATAATAAACGCTTAAATCTAGTGTAAATTTAGACTTTCCAGTATTTACCAAGCCTCTATAGCCTACTTCAAAAGCGGTTACTTTTTCTGGTTGAACCAAATTTATATCTGCTTTCACAGTTCCACCACTTTCAGTTGTAAAAGAGTTTTCATAAGCATCTCTAATGCTTATAGATTGAGTACCTCCATTGGCATCTAAATATTGTATTCTTTTGTCTAAATTATCTGGAGCAGAACCAACTAATATCGCACTACCAACATCTAGACCAATGTATTGATCTTGAGTTGTTGGATTTCTAAAACCTGTTTGAAAAGATGCTCTAAAGTTTTGATTTTTTCCTTCTCCTGCAGCATATGCTAACGAAACTCTTGGTGAAAAATTACCATTAAAATTTTGAGCCTTGTCATAACGAACAGACGCTGTTAATTTTAAACGATCTTCTTCTAAAAAGCTTTTTTGTGCTTGAGTATAGATACCATATTCATCATAATTAATAGGACCATCAGCATCTGTAAATATATTTCCAAACGAATTTAAAGAGTACATTCTATATGAACCTCCTACTTGAATTTCTGCAAAATCTATGACATCTCTAAAGTTATAATTTACATCAGAATGGTATAGTTTGGTTTGATCTCTAAACTTTGCACCTGTTAATAAATTTGCATCTGAAGTTACTTCATCAAAAGCTGCTTGAAAAGCTGGAGTTCCAGGAATTAAACGACCAGTATCAGCAACTGATCTTGCAGTTTCATGAGAACCAGTCATTAAATAGGCTCCTGCATATTGTGTAAACCAATTTTGATCTGATTTCCATGCTCTATTAATGTTTAAAGCAGCAAATAAAGTATTGTAAGAATCTCCTGCATCTTCATCTGTAACATATCCTCTTACAAAAAAGTTTTTACCCTTAACTTCTAATTTATGTTGTTGTAATAAAAAATTTTGAATACTATACTTTTGGCCTCCTAAATATTGTGTGTCACCTGTACCTGCTTTTGAATTGAAAATAATTTCTAAGCGATCATCCCCAAAAGGACGATAATTTAAAGATCCTGCAAATTTTACACTACTAACACCATAGTCCATTAAATCTCTTTCATTATAACCTGTTCTACTTACTCTTCCTATGGCACCTCCTAAATCAGTAGCTGCAATATCTCCATAGACATTAACACCATTGTAATCATTTACAGAGCTTCTATCACCTGGGGCGAATACAGCTCCTCTAATGCCTTGCGTAGTATTTCTATAATCTGTAGCAAACCAATCAGTACCATTCATTACAGAAAGAGTTGCTTTTGCAGCAAGTTTATCAGAAAAAGCATAGGCCATTCTAATATTAAAATCTGTAAACTCGTTATTTCCTCCTGCTTGTTGACTTGTAATTCCACCCTTTAAAGACACACTGATTCCTTGGTCTTTAAAAGGGCTCTTGCTAGTCATAAACATAATTCCATTGAATGCATTTGCACCATACAAAGCTGATGAAGCTCCTGGAAGTAATTCTACAGTTTCTACGTCTAATTCAGACATTCCTAACAAATTTCCTAAAGCAAAGTTTAACGCTGGTGAAGAGTTGTCCATGCCATCTACCAATTGCATAAAACGTGTGTTGGCAAAAGTGGCAAATCCACGAGTGTTTACTGACTTAAAAGTTAAACTGTTTGTATTCACATCAACCCCTTTTAAATTCTCCAAACCGTCGTAAAAAGAGGGAGAAGATGTATTTTTAATCTCTCTGATGTCCATTCTTTCAACAGTTACTGGAGATTCCATAATTCGTTCTGGAGTTCGCGATGCGGATACTACAATCTCATCTAGAGAAGTTTCGTTTTCCGATAAACTTACCTCGACTTTTTGATTTTTTTTAGTAATTTGAACTTCTTCTGTTTTGTATCCAATCATAGATATTTCTATTGTAAATGGCGGATTATCAGTTGTTTTAAGCTCAAATCTTCCGTCGAAATCAGTACTTGTTCCAACAGATTTTCTTGAAACTTTTACATTCGCACCAGGAAGAAACTCCCCTGTTTTTGCGTCTTTTACAGTTCCTGAAATCGTAGTTTGAGCCACCATAGACAAACTACCAAAAGCTATAAAAGCAATGAATAAAATCTTTTTTATCATAATTTGAATTATTAGTTAATTAATGTGCAAAGTACAAAAAAATTTGAATTTCTGAATAGTTACATAAAAAATTTATGATATTGTCAAAAAGAACACTATTTAATTGGAAAATAGGCATATTAAAAAATTATTTTTACCTAAATTTAAAGCTCAGAAATTGTACATTTGCGTTTTGAAATTTGCGTTTTTGAAAACAATATATAACACTTCAAATTTTATTTCTGATTCAGAAACCTATGTAACAATAGGCACTTTTGATGGCGTACATTTTGGGCATCAAAAAATAATTGAAAAGCTTGTTTTTGAAGCAAAAAAGGCACAAAAAAAGTCTCTTGTACTAACTTTTTTTCCTCACCCTAGAATGGTTTTACAAAAAGACACCTCTGTAAAACTTTTAAATACCATTGATGAACGTGCGAAAATGCTTGAAAAAACGGGATTGGATTATTTGATTATTCACCCATTTTCTGTAGAATTTTCAAGAATGACTGCTTTAGAATTTGTGAAAGATGTTTTGGTAAAACAACTAAATATTTCGAAACTGATTATTGGTTATGATCATCATTTTGGAAAAAACAGAGAAGGAAACATCAACCAACTTTCAAAATATAGTCATGTATATAATTTTGACGTGGAAGAAATTCCTGCGCAAGATATTGATGAGGTTTCTGTAAGCTCCACAAAAATTAGACGTGCCTTATTATCTGGAGATTTACAAACGGCAAATCATTATTTGGGATATCCTTTTATGCTCAATGGAACCGTAATTAATGGGAAAAAATTAGGCGGAAAAATTGGCTTTCCAACTGCAAACATAGCTATTGAAGAGCCGTATAAATTAATTCCAAAGACGGGAGTTTATATTGTAAAATCTAACATTGATAATAAGATTGTTTTTGGAATGATGAATATTGGAAATAGGCCAACTGTCAATGGAAATTATCAAACAATTGAAGTGCATTTTTTTAATTTTAACGATGATTTGTACGGAAAAAAACTTACTGTAGAATTATTGTATTTTTTACGTGATGAACAAAAATTTGATTCTATTTCTTTATTGGTAAATCAATTGAAAATCGATGAAGAAAACGCTAAAATCTATCTAAAAAACAAACTATAAACCTGCATTGCTAAACTGTAATGCATGCGCTATATTTGCGCTATAAAACAACCAATAATGTTACAAGTAAACTTTATCAGAGAAAACAAAAAAACGGTTTTAGAAGGATTGACAAAACGAAATTTTGCAGATGCTGAAAACATCATTGAAAAAGTGCTTACTGCTGACGAAAACAGACGTGCAACTCAAGTGCTTTTAGACAATACTTTGGCCGAATCTAATGTAATTTCAAGAGAAATTGGTCAGTTTTTTAAATCAGGTGAAGTTCAAAAAGCGAACATTTTAAAAGAAAAAACTACTTTTTTGAAAGAGCAAACCAAAGAACTTTCAGAAAAATTAACTGCCTATGCTGATGAATTAGAATCGCTTTTATACATGATTCCAAACATTCCTCATCATTCTGTGAAAGCAGGAAAATCTGCAGATGATAATGAAGAGATTTACGCTGAAGGTCAAATTCCTAATTTGGGTGAAAACGCACTTCCTCATTGGGAATTGGCAAAAAAACATGATATTATTGATTTTGATTTAGGCGCAAAAATTACAGGTGCTGGTTTTCCTGTGTATAAAGGAAAAGGTGCCAAATTACAACGTGCATTAATAAATTATTTTTTGGATAAAAATACCGCTGCAGGCTATAAAGAAGTGCAAGTACCGCATTTGGTAAACGAAGCTTCTGGTTTTGGAACAGGTCAATTGCCTGATAAAGAAGGACAAATGTATCATGCAACTGAAGACAATTTATATTTAATTCCAACTGCAGAAGTGCCAATCACGAATTTATTTCGTGGAGATTTACTGCAAAATTCTGATTTACCAATCAAACTAACTGGTTACACGCCTTGTTTTCGAAGAGAAGCAGGAAGTTATGGCGCGCATGTTCGTGGATTGAATAGACTGCATCAATTTGATAAAGTAGAAATTGTACGCATTGAACATCCTTCAAAATCATATGAAGTTTTGGAAGAAATGGTAGAGCACGTGAAAGATATTTTAAAAGAATTGAAATTGCCTTTCCGAATTTTACGTTTGTGTGGAGGAGATATGGGTTTTACATCTGCTTTGACATATGATTTTGAATTATTTTCAACTGCGCAAAACAGATGGTTAGAAATCAGTTCTGTATCAAATTTTGAAACTTTTCAAACAAACAGATTGAAATTACGTTACAAAAACAGTGAAGGAAAAAATGAATTGGCACACACGCTAAATGGCAGCTCTTTGGCTTTGCCACGTGTTTTAGCTGGAATTTTAGAGAACTATCAAACAGCTGAAGGAATTCAAATTCCGGAAGTTTTGATTCCTTATACTA
>JANREL010000127.1:0-13966 GCA_030758355.1 Polaribacter sp. | reverse complement strand
AACTATCAAACAGCTGAAGGAATTCAAATTCCGGAAGTTTTGATTCCTTATACTAAATTTGATTTCATTTAATTTTGAGTTCAAAATTTAAAGTTCAATGATTAGAATTTTTTTTAAGATAGCCATTTGCTAAAAACTAAACCTTTTTATTAAGACTAAAAATTAATTCGCAACTACAGCATTCATTAATCTTTTGTATTTATTCATCTCTGAAAGCGCATTTAAATAAGCACTTATTTGTCCGTCTTTCATGAAATCGTTCGCATTTTGCTTGGCAATTTCGTATTGATTTGATAATTGATTCATGGCATTTACTTGTTACTTTTTTTCCTTGAGACAATTTCTATGCCAAAATGATACAACGAGTTTTTCAAAAATTAAATCGTTTCATAAAATTTTAACAGCATTCTTGTTATATTTGAGGATTATGAAACATTTTTTTACCATCTTTTTTTTTCTAATCAGCGGTTTTATGACCTCGCAAGAAATTTCTGAAAATGAATTTTTCTTAGCAGAAAATTATTTTAGAGAAGGTGAATATGAAAAAGCTACTCAGATTTATAAAAAACTATATGATCAAAGTCCATTCAACAGCACGTATTTGTTCAGATTAATTACTTGTTATCAACAAACAGAATCGTTTGATATTGTTGAAAATTTACTCATAAATCGTATCAAACAACAGCCTTCACAAACGTATTTACATGTTTTTTTAGGATACAATTACAGTAAAAAACAAAATGAAGAGTTGGCAAAAATTCAGTATCAAAAAGCAATACAATCTACAGAAAACAACAACCCATATACCATTACAATAGCGCGCGCATTTAGTGATTATAATTTGCTTGATTATGCAATTTTAGCGTATGAAAAAGCTATGAAAGCCAATCCAACTGAAAATTTTGGATTTCAAATTGCACAGATTTATGGAGAAAAAGGGGAGTATCAAAAAATGTTTGAAGCATACATTGATTTGCTTGATTCCAATGAGCGTTATTTAAATTTAGTTCAACGTTCTGCAAGTAAATACATTACTGATGATGCAGAAAACGAAGCAAATATTCTATTTAGAAAAGCGGTTTTGCAAAAATCATTAAAAAACCCAAAAAAAGAATGGAATATTCTACTTAGTTGGTTGTTTATTCAACAAAAAGAATACGTAAAAGCATTTGTTCAAGAAAAAGCATTATTCAACAGAAACCCAACAGATGCCTCTATGATTTTTGAATTGGGTGAAATTGCTTTTGAAGATAAAAACTATGACACAGCTCAAAATTGCTTTGAATTTATCATCGAAAAAGCAGCTTTGAACGAAGATAAAATCAGCGCGAATCTATACCTCTTAAAAATTGCAATCGAAACAAAAAATCCAAAAACTGCAACCCTTTTTGAAAAACTATTTACTGAATTTGGCATCAATCCTGCAACGATAAACCTGCAAGTTGCTTATGCTGATTTTTTAACTTTTCAAAAAAATAATCCCGAAAAAGCGATTGAAATTTTAGAAAAAGCACTGACATTTTCGGCATCAAAATTTGAAGAAGCGCGTATCAAATTAAAATTAGGTGATGTGTTTGTTTTTACAGGACAATTCAATAAAGGATTGATATATTTTTCTCAAATTCAAACGCAGTTAAAAAATCATGAATTGGGGCAAGAAGCGCAATTTAAGGTTGCACAAACGAGCTATTTTAAAGGTGATTTTGATTGGGCTAAAGCACAATTAAAAGTACTAAAAGGCGCCACAACTCAACTCATTGCTAACGATGCTGTAGATTTGTATTTGAAAATAATTGACAACGAACCTGTTGATTCTATTCCTTCAGGTCTGAAAGAATTTGCGAGGGCTGAATTGGCATTTTATCAGAACAAAAATGAAGAAGCTTTTCAGACATTAAAATCCTTATTTACAGATAAAAACATCTTAGTAAATGGATTGATTCCAGGCGAAGTATTGTATGATGATGCGCTGTTTTTAGAGGCAAAAATACTCATCAAACAAGAAAAATATCTTGCCGCCATTAAACAACTAGAGAAAATTGTAACAGCAGACAATCAAGGTTTTTTAACAGATGATGTGTATTATTTAATGGCAGAAACATATAATTTCAAACTTAAGAATCCCGAAAAAGCTAGAGAATATTATCAAAAAATTATCTTTGAACAGCCTTCTAGTATTTATTTGGTTGATGCCAGAAATAAATTCAGAAAAATACGTGGAGAAGTAATTAACTAATTTGGTTTCTCCTTAAAACATTTACTCAATAAATCATTAAAAATGTACATATACAACGTAACCATCAATATTGAAGACAGTTCGCATGATGAATGGCTTGTTTGGATGGAAACTCACATTGGTGATGTGTTAAACACCGGAAAATTTACCTCGGCTAAACTGACAGAAGTGTTGGCAGAAAATGAATCTGGAAGAACCTATTCTGTGCAATATTCAGCCAATTCACGTGAAGATTTAGACAATTATTATCAGTTTCATGGAGACAAATTGAGATTAGAAGCCGTCCAAAAATTTGGAAATAAAATGCTCGCTTTTAGAACTGAATTAAAATTAATTAAGGAGTTTTATCCCATAAATACAAGCAACTAAAAAATGACTGTAAAAGCAAAAAAACATTTAGGACAGCATTTTTTAACTGATGAAAACATTGCAAAAAATATCGCTGATTCTTTAACCGAAAATGGCTATGATCATGTGTTGGAAATTGGTCCAGGAATGGGTGTTTTAACCAAATATTTACTACAAAAAAAATCAAAAATTACCGTTTTTGAAATTGATAGAGAATCTGTTGAATATTTAAAAGAAACGTTTCCAACAGAGCATTTTCAAGTAAATACCTCTAAAGAAAAATTTGAAATTATTGAAGGTGATTTTTTAAAAAAAGATATCAGCACTATTTTTAACAGAGAACAAGTTGCTATAATTGGTAATTTTCCGTACAATATCTCTAGTCAAATTGTTTTTAAAGCAATTGAATATCGCGAATTTGTCCCTGAATTTGCAGGCATGTTTCAAAAAGAAGTTGCCCTAAGAATTGCCGAAAAAGAAGGTAGTAAAATATACGGAATTTTGTCAGTATTAACACAAGCTTTTTTTGATGTTGAATATTTATTTACAGTGCCGCCAACTGTTTTTAACCCACCTCCAAAAGTTGATTCAGGCGTAATTCGTCTTATCAGAAAAGAAAATTTTTCACTACCTGTAGATGAAAAATTATTTTTTAAAGTGGTAAAAACCGCTTTCAATCAACGAAGAAAAATGTTGCGTTCGAGTTTAAAATCTTTCAATATTTCCGATTCTTTAAAAGAAGACCCTATATTTGCAAAGCGCCCTGAGCAATTATCTGTTCAGGAGTTTATTTTTCTGACACAAAAATTAGCAAATCATGACATTTGAAATCACTTCAGAATTTCTTGAAAATCTCTCAAAACTTATTGAATTAAAAAAAAATAAAGCAATAGAAAATCTTTTTGCTGAGGTTCATTATGCTGATATTGCTGAGGTTTTAGACGAAGTAAATTTTGATGAAGCTATTTATATCATCAAACTTTTAGATAGCGAAAAAACCTCTGAAATTCTTACTGAATTAGATGAGGATACGCGTACTAGAATTCTTGAAAATTTATCCGCACAAGAAATTGCCGAAGAAATTAGTGAAATGGACACGGATGATGCTGCAGATATAATTGCAGAACTTTCTGAAGAACGTCAAAAAAACGTAATCAATGCACTTGAAGACATTGAACATGCTGCTGACATTAAAGAATTACTTTCTTACAAAGACAATACTGCTGGTGCTTTAATGGCAAAAGAGCTCGTAAAAGTTTATGAAACTTGGACAGTTGCTGGTTGTTTGCGCAGAATTCGCGGACAAGCAAAAGAGGTAAGTAGAGTTCATTCCATTTATGTGGTTGACAAAAAAGAAAAGTTGGTGGGAAGGCTTTCTTTAAAAGACCTAATTGTTGCCAAAAACGATCAAAAAATCGCTGATATTTATATTTCTGCAGTCGATTCTGTAAATGTCAATGAAGATGATGAAGAGGTAGCAAAAATCATGTCAAAATACGATTTAGAAGCAATTCCAGTTGTTGATGACAATAATGTTTTATTGGGCAGAATTACCATTGACGATATTGTGGACGTTTTAAAAGAAGAAGCAGACAGAGATTACCAATTAGCAGCCGGTTTGACGCAAGATGTTGATTCTGACGATAGTATTTTAGATTTGACAAAAGCGCGTTTACCATGGCTTTTTTTAGGTTTGGTTGGTGGAGTTGGCGCTTTTTTAATCATGGAAGGTTTTCAAGGAGTTTTTGCTAAATACGCAGCGTTATTTTTCTTTACACCTTTAATTGCTGCAATGGCAGGTAATGTGGGCGTGCAATCTTCTGCAATTATTGTTCAAGGTTTGGCAAATGACGAAGTAAAAGGAAGCATCAACAGTCGTTTGTTAAAGGAAATGTTATTAGCAACCTTAAATGGTGTTATTTTAGCCCTCTTTTTATTTGCTTTTGTTTGGTTGTATGAGGGCAAAGTTGATACTGCATTAGCCATTGCGGTTTCATTGGTTGTCGTGATTATTATGGCAGGTTTAATTGGTACTTTTGTACCTTTATTCTTAGATAAAAGAGGTATAGATCCTGCAATTGCAACTGGTCCTTTTATAACGACTTCTAATGATATTTTTGGAATTCTAATCTACTTTTTGATTGCCAAACTGATTTTAGGAATTTAGTTTTGCAAAAATATCCCACAAAACAATTCCTGCGCTAACAGAAATATTCAAGGAATGTTTGGTGCCCAATTGAGGAATTTCAATACATAAATCGGACTCATTTACCACTTTTTGTTGTACACCTTTCACTTCATTTCCAAAAATAACAGCGTATTTTTCTCCTTTTACTGGAAAAAAATCGTTCAATTTTGTGCTATTTTCGGCTTGTTCAATTGCTAAAACTTTAACTTTTAAACTTCTTAAACTTTGAACTATTGAAAGTGTGCTTTCAGCATATTCCCAATCTACAGAATCTGTTGCTCCCAAAGCCGTTTTATGAATTTCATTATTTGGAGGCGTTGCAGTAATGCCACACAAATATATTTTTTCAATCAAAAAAGCATCACTTGTTCTAAAAACGGAACCAATATTATTCAAACTACGAATGTTGTCTAAAACTACAATCAAACCTGTTTTTTCAGCTGCTTTAAAACCTTCAATCGTGAGTCTTTTTAATTCAGTATTTTTTAATTTTCTCATAGTTGATTTCGCCTTTAACTTTTTAACGAC
Source organism: Polaribacter sp. (assembly GCA_030758355.1). Classification (GTDB taxonomy): domain Bacteria; phylum Bacteroidota; class Bacteroidia; order Flavobacteriales; family Flavobacteriaceae; genus Polaribacter. Next base: position 8,666 of record JANREL010000127.1, on the reverse strand, counting down.
TTTGAATTTTAAACTTTAAATTTTGAATTACTTTCTTTTTTCTATCTTCGCAAAACTAACCTAAAAAACCGAAAACTTGTCAAAAACTGAAGGTAAAAAAGAAACTCCTTTAATGAAACAATACAATGCTATCAAGAAGAAATATCCTGATGCCATGTTGTTGTTTAGAGTAGGAGATTTTTATGAAACTTTTGGGGAAGATGCTAAAAAAGCAGCGCAAGTTCTTGGAATTATTCTTACAAAACGTGGCGCAGGAAGTGAAACAGAAACTGCGTTGGCAGGTTTTCCTCATCATTCTTTGCATACCTATTTACCAAAATTGGTAAAAGCAGGAATGCGTGTGGCAATTTGCGATCAATTAGAAGATCCAAAAATGACTAAAACCATCGTAAAACGAGGTGTTACAGAATTGGTTACTCCGGGTGTTTCTTTAAATGATGAAGTATTGCAAAGCAAAAGTAACAACTTTTTAGCGGCAGTTCATTTTACCAAAAACATCGTCGGAATTTCATTTTTGGATATTTCAACAGGCGAATTTTTAGTAGCTCAGGGAAGTATCTCAATGATTGATAAATTATTGCAAAATTTCTCACCAAGTGAAGTATTGGTTCAAAAACAATTCAAACAAACTTTTTTAGAGCATTTTGAAAATAGATATCATACTTTTTATTTGGATGATTGGGTTTTTCAAGAAAGTTTTGCAAATGAAACTTTGCAAAATCATTTTGATGTAAAAAGCTTAAAAGGTTTTGGAATTCAAGAGCTTAATAATGGGATTATTGCATCAGGAGCAGTATTATTTTATTTGTCAGAAACACAACACAATCAATTAAAACACATTCAAACCATCAGTAGAATTGCAGAAGATAGGTACGTTTGGATGGATCGTTTTACAATTCGAAACTTAGAATTGTACAATCAAAATGCCGTAAATGCAGTCACACTTTTAGATGCCATTGATAAAACCATTTCTCCAATGGGAGGAAGGCTGTTGAAACGTTGGTTGGCTTTGCCCTTAAAAAAAATTGATGAGATTCAAAATCGTCATGAAGTAGTCAAGTTTTTTATCAATTCTGAAAGCTATTTTGAAATTGTGAATTATCAAATCAAACAAATTTCTGATTTGGAACGATTGATTTCAAAAGTAGCAACAGGAAAGGTTTCTCCAAAGGAAGTTATTGATTTAAAAAACTCGTTGAAGGCGATTTTACCAATCAAAGAAGCCTCTGAAAAAAGTCAAAATCTAACGGTTCAAAACTTTGGAAAAAAACTGCATTCTTGTCTCAATTTGATTGAAAAAATCAGTGAAATTCTCTTTGAAAATGCACCTGTAAATATCTTAAAAGGAAATGCAATTGCTAAAAATGTGCATCAAGAACTGGATGATTTGCGCGCGATTTCAACTTCTGGAAAAAATTATTTGGATGATATGCTCGCTCGTGAAACCGAAAAAACAGGAATTTCGAGTTTAAAAATTTCATTTAATAATGTCTTTGGATATTTTATTGAAGTGCGAAACACACACAAAGACAAAGTTCCGGAAACCTGGATTCGCAAACAAACGTTGGTAAATGCTGAGCGTTATATCACTGAAGAACTCAAAGAATATGAAACCAAAATTTTAGGTGCTGAAGAAAAAATCCAAGCTTTAGAGCAGCAGATTTTTGCAGATTTAGTGCAGTATACAATTCAATTTGTGCAACCCATTCAAGAAAATGCACAAACCATTGCAACCTTAGATTGCTTATTATCGTTTGCAAAATTGGCTATTGACAACAATTATGTGTGTCCAATTATGGACGAAAGTACCGATTTAGAAATTAAAAACGGCCGTCATCCGGTAATTGAAAAACAATTACCAATAGATCAACAATATGTTGCCAATGATGTTGTTCTGAATAGAAATCAGCAACAAATTATCATGATTACTGGGCCAAATATGTCTGGTAAATCTGCTATTTTAAGGCAAACTGCGTTGATTGTTTTGTTAGCACAAATGGGAAGTTACGTGCCTGCACAACACGCAAAAATTGGAATTGTAGATAAAATTTTTACCAGAGTAGGTGCCAGTGATAATATTTCTATGGGCGAATCTACTTTTATGGTTGAAATGAATGAAACTGCTGCCATTTTAAACAATATTTCGGAACGAAGTTTGGTATTGTTGGATGAAATTGGACGTGGAACATCAACGTATGACGGAATTTCAATAGCTTGGGCAATTGCAGAATTTTTACACGAGCATCCTTCAAAAGCAAAAACGCTATTTGCCACACATTATCATGAATTGAATGAAATGACAGCCACTTTTGAGCGGATCAAAAACTACAATGTTTCTGTAAAAGAACTGACAGATTCCATTATTTTTATCAGAAAATTAGTTGCTGGTGGTAGCAATCATAGTTTTGGAATTCATGTAGCAAAACTAGCAGGAATGCCAAGTATGGTGATTCATAGAGCCAATAAAATATTGGCACAATTAGAAAAAAACAACAAAAATGCCAATGTAAAAGAAGTCTTAAAACAGGCTCAACATCAAGAAATGCAATTGAGCTTTTTTCAGTTAGATGATCCTTTATTAGAAAATATTCGTGAAGAAATTTTGGCTACAAATATTGATACGTTAACGCCCATTGAAGCCTTAATGAAATTGAATGAAATCAAGCGAATGTTGGTAAAAAAGTAAATTAGTTTACTGCTCTTTCTGCTATTTTTTTCTTGTAAAGTGTTTTATCAAATAAGAAATAGCACCCAAAAAATGGAATAGTAAAATAACTCCAGCCCAAATTAAAAAATGAAATCGTGTTTCGTTTTTTGATGCAATAATTAATGCACTAATAACAGTAATAAGTAACAATGCTAAAAAAGCAATTATTTGATAAGGGTAAATCATTAAAGTATGTGTCATGGAATTTTATTTTTTCAAATATAATTACCCAAGAAATACCATTATCTTTGTATCCGAAATTATCAATTCTTTTTAAAGATATTCATTTATTTAGAAAACAATGAACACAATTTTTTTATTTATTAGCGGTCAAGAAATATTTGTGATTTTACTTTTTGTAATCATGTTTTTTGGTGCTGATAAAATTCCAGAGATTGCTCGTGGTTTAGGAAAAGGAATGCGTCAAATAAAAGATGCAACTAATGATATTAAGAATGAAATCAACGAAAGTGCCAAAAACCATACGGTTACTTCTGACGTTAAAAAAATTCTAAATGAAAATGTGACTGAAGTAAAAGATACTATTGACGAAATTACAGGTCCAATTAAAAGGAATATGTAGCTTTTATTTCACCCTACTTATTGTCAAACCGTCTCTAATTGGAAGTAAAATAGTTTCCAATCTTTGATCTGAGTTTATTAGTTTGTTGTAAGAAAGTAACGCTTTTGTGTCAGCATCTTTTGGGTCTAATTCTTCAATAATTTTTCCACTCCAAAGTACATTGTCAGATAAAATAATACCTCCAAAATTCATTTTATCTATTATCAAATGAAAGTAATTTTCGTAATTTACCTTATCCGCATCAATAAAAACTAAGTCAAATTTTTCATCAATTGTTGGAATAATCTCCAATGCATTTCCTACTTTTTGAGTGATCTGATCTCTAAATCTAGATTTTAAAAAGTACTTGTTTTGCAAATTTTCTAATTCTTCGTTTTTATCAATCGTGATTATTTTTCCGTTTTTTGCCAATCCTTCTGCAAAGCAAAGTGTTGCATAACCTGTAAAAGTGCCTATTTCTAAAATTATTTTTGGTTGAATCAGTTTTGAAATCATTGACAAAACTCGACCTTGATATGCGCCACTCAACATTCTTGGATTTAATACTTTTTGCCACGTTTCTTTGCTTAATTCCGCTAAAATTTCGGGTTCTTGTTGTGAATGTTCCACAACATAATTTTCAATTTTTTCTGGTAAAAAATTCATAAAACAAGATTATTTCTTAAGGAGAGTTCGCTTTTTAATTGTTCAAGTTGCTTTTTGATTTCTTCCTTTTCTTTGACAGAAATGCAAATTGATTCTTTGTTACAATTAGTTGCTTTCGATTTGTAAAGTTTAGATAAAAAATTATTTTGTTTTGAGTACAAAGCACAAACTTTACAAACTAAAAAATGAAGTTTCAATTGAATTATTTCGAAAAAACTTGCTTCTTTATATTGACTTTTGTCGCATATGGTAGTTGCTTCATCGCAACTTATAAAAAATTTATTCGCCATTTTTTACTTTTTAAACCAATTATCTTCTATGCATTTTCTTAGTTGTGTTCGAGCTCTATGAATCATAACCCATAAATTGGACGACGTAATCTCTAGTTCCTTACAGATTTCCTCGGTTTCAAACTCTTGAATCGTTTTCATTGTAAAAACCATTGCATATTTTTCTGGCAATTTAGAAATACAGTAATCCAACTGTTGTTTTAACTCTTCATTTTCGATTGATTTTTCAGTGTCATTATCCCAACTTTGAGGAACGCGTTCTTCAATCCAACTTCCTTCATTATCACCATTTTCGTAAAAGTTCATTTTGACTTCAGCTTGTCCTTTTATAGAGTTTATTTTTCGATAATGATCAATGATTTTTCGTTTCAAAATGGATACTAGCCATGTTCTTTCTGAAGCTTTTCCTTCGAAGTTTTTGGCAGATTTTAATCCCGCAAAAAACGTTTCTTGCACTAAATCTTTCGCTAAATCATAATTATTTATTCGCGCAATAGCAAAGTTGAACAAGTAATCAGAATGCTTGTCAACCCAAAAATCAGGATATAAAATATGTTGTTGCTCTGCCATGTTTAAAAACAAAAAACCAAATATAAGGTATTTTATTTCTGTAAATAGATACAATTATCTCTTCTTCTCATATCTATTAAAAAAACAATTTCCCAATTACCATTGTTATTAAAAAGTTGGAAAGAGTTGGCCCCACAATGACTAAAAGTATCGTTATAAAAAAACTCGTAAGGTGTCCAAACTGAGGCTAAATTTCCATCAATTTTGATGTCGTAAGAAAGTAATTTTTCAAAGAATTTTTGAGTTGGTTTTTTTGATGCTATTGCTTTTAAAAGTTGCTCTCTTGTTTCATCTTTCAACAACTTTTCACCTTCCTTTGAAGTATTCGTTGTTTGAATTTTAATATTTACATGAAGCGTTTTTGAGACAATGCTGCTGTCTCCTTTTTGTAATCCTTCAAAAAAAGTGTCAATTACATTTTTGATTTCAATTTCTTTATTTTTTTCTTGAGATGAAATTGTAAAACTGATTATGAATGTCGCTAATAGTAGAATAATTTTTTGCATGGTTGATTAATATTAAAAGTTTAAAACTACTATTTTTTTAGTTTTTTGATTTAGAGTAAGATAAGATTAACGAAACATTAACTTGTTAAATATCTGCTGATATTTCTTACTTTTACAGCTATTAAAAAAATCTGAATATGTCTGTAGCAAAAAAACAATACAAGCGAATTACCGTGAAATCTTTGGTAGAAATGAAAGCCAATGGTGAAAAAATAAGTATGCTTACAGCCTACGATTATACCATGGCAAAAATTTTGGACAATGCTGGTTTGGATGTACTTTTAGTAGGTGATTCTGCATCGAATGTTATGGCTGGTCATGAAACGACATTGCCAATTACATTAGATCAAATGATTTATCATGCAAGTGCTGTTGTAAGAGCTATTGAACGCAGTTTGGTGGTGGTTGATTTGCCTTTTGGTAGTTATCAATCTGACCCAAAAGAAGCCTTACGTTCTGCGATTAGGATCATGAAAGAAAGTGGAGGACATGCCATTAAATTAGAGGGTGGAAGTGAAATTAAGGAATCTATAAAACGCATTTTGAATGCTGGAATACCTGTGATGGGACACTTGGGATTGACACCACAATCTATCTATAAATTTGGCACTTATACCGTAAGAGCCAAAGAAGAAGATGAAGCGCAAAAATTGATGGAAGATGCTTTATTACTAGAAAGAATTGGTTGTTTTGCAATTGTCTTAGAAAAAGTTCCTGCAAAATTGGCTGAAAAAGTAGCGAAATCTTTGACAATTCCCGTAATTGGAATTGGTGCTGGAAATGGTGTTGACGGTCAAGTTTTGGTAACTCATGATATGATTGGAATGACACACGAATTTCATCCTCGTTTTTTACGCCGTTATTTGGATTTATTTGCTGATATGACCAAAGCATTTGAACAATATGTTTCAGATGTAAAAAGCAAAGATTTTCCGAATGAAAATGAGCAGTATTAATAATCCTAACCTTCCCAAAGGGAAGGAACTTATGATGAAAAAAACACTTAAAATAATTGCCGATATTTCAATTATACTTTTTGGACTATTTTTTATTGCAAGTAAATTTTCTGATGTTGAGATTTTTGACAATGAAGATATAAGGCACAGTCTAGTAATTATTTATCTCATTTCGAATCTTTTGTATTCACGAATGGAATTAAAAGATAAAAATCAGAAAATTAAAGAATTGGAATATAAAATACAAAGTTTTTCTTCAAATCCATGAAAATCCTTCACCTAGATACAAATCACCCGTTATTACTAAATCAATTGAATGATTTGGGTTTCAAAAATGAAGAAGACTATACTTCGTCAAAAAGCGATGTTGAAGCTAAAATTCACTTGTATGATGGCATTATCATTAGAAGTCGATTTTCGATTGACAAAGCTTTTCTAGAAAAAGCAACGAAACTTAAATTTATTGGAAGAGTTGGAGCGGGGTTAGAAAATATTGATTGTGAATTTGCTTCCTCAAAAAATATTCATCTCATTGCTGCTCCTGAAGGCAATAGAAATGCTGTTGGCGAACATGCTTTAGGCATGTTATTATCCCTTTTTAATAAGTTGAATAAAGCAAATTCCGAAGTAAAAAACGGCATTTGGCAGCGTGAACAAAATAGAGGAATTGAATTGGATGGAAAAACGGTTGGCATTATTGGGTATGGAAACATGGGGAAATCATTTGCAAAAAAACTGAAAGGTTTTGATGTGGAAGTGATTTGTTATGACATTAAACCCAATGTTGGTGATGAAAATTGTAAACAAGTTTCTTTAGAAGAATTTCAAAAAAAAGCAGAAATTGTCAGCTTGCATACCCCTCAAACTCCACATACAAAAAAAATGATTTGCGAGGGTTTTATCAACCAATTTCATCACAATTTTTGGTTGTTAAATACAGCAAGAGGTTCTGCGGTGATAACTGCTGATTTAGTAAAAGCATTACAATCAGGGAAAATTTTGGGTGCAGGATTGGATGTCTTGGAATATGAAAAAACCTCATTTGAAAACTTTTTTTCTGATGAAAATATCCCAGAAGTTTTTCAATATTTGATGGATGCAGATAATTTATTATTAACGCCTCATATTGCAGGTTGGACAGTGGAAAGTCATGAAAAGTTGGCACAAACTATTGTTGATAAAATCAAAAATATATTTATAATAAATTAATAATGAATGTTTTATGATTTAAAAAACGAATATAGTTGATGTTTTTGTTTCAGTATTATCTAATAAAAGAAAAATAGTCATAAAAATATAAGAAGTCGTGTAAAAACACCCTAGCAAAAGGTTTTGAAGAAAAAGTTCAATTTGGAATAGTTAACCCTTTTGTGCCTCATGATACTTTTATTAAAGGATATCATTGCAAACCAAAAGAACTTTTGCCTTTTATGAATATTGCTTCTCAAATAAACTCTGTCAATACAAATCATACGCGGGACTGTACTCTAAAAAGAATTGAATGAGTGGTTTGTTACTGCTTATTCAAAATAGCATTCAGGGAAATTGGATTTGTGAAAATGTTGTGTGCGATTTAAAAATAAAGCAGCTATTCCATTTGAAATTTTAGCAGAATTAATTCAAAAAATAAGTATAGATGATTGGATTTCTATCTGTGAAAAAACTATTAAAAAATAAAACTTATGAAATTATTTGGTAACTATCCAACAGAGATTTTAATACTACTTTTTTTGATTGTGACTTTTCTACAATCCGGAATTGACAAATTATTAGATTGGGGAGGAAACGTTTCATTTATTAAAGAACATTTTAAAAACTCACCACTAAAAAATAATGTACCTGTCTTATTAGGAATTATTTTAGTAATTGAAATTATTTCCACGATTTTAATGAGTATCGGAATCTATCAATTGTATAATTCAGGAGAAAAAGAAATAGCTATTTTAGGAATTGAGCTATGCGCAATTACTTTAATTTTTTTATTGATTGGTCAACGATTGGCAAAAGATTATGCAGGTGCCATGTCATTGACCGTATATTTTATTTTGACTGTTTTGGGTGTTTTTTTATTACATAACTAAAACTTATACCAATAAAATATTTCTATAAGAATTACTTATAAAAAATATTCTAAAATAAGGCGTTTTAAAGAACTTTAAAAAAAGATGTAGGTGTTTGTATGATTTTTAAATTTAATCGCAAAAAAAAGTCGCTTAAATTTGTTTTACCTCTTTTTTAGAATGTAAATCAAAGAAGAATACTCAGAAGTTGAGCGAGCTTTCCAATTAGAAACAAAACCTCTCCAAAATCCATTTAAAAAATTCATTTTCCCTGTTTTGTATTTTTCACTTAATATCGAAACATAAAAAGAATCAAATTTCATAGGAAGTGTTTTTTCTACAACGAAAT
>JANREL010000126.1 GCA_030758355.1 Polaribacter sp. | reverse complement strand
CGTAATTTTATTTTGATATCTGTGTTAGAATGTTTGATTTCTGGATTGTAAGATTGTTGGATTTTAATAAAATCGCTTTCAATTTGATCATCGACCATTTGTAAATAGTGAAATTCAATGGTGTTTCCTTTGATAAAAATAATTTTTTGAGGTTGAAAAAAGAACAAATCAGCAAAATCTAAACCATCAAAATTATCAGAAGAAAGCTGTTCAGTATCATTTTTGACGTCATAAGAGATGTATCCGAAAATATAATCTTTTGTCGTAGTTTGATATTCTTGTAATTTTCCGAAAGCGTTGTGAAAATCGGTTTTAATGCTTGTAAATTCGTCTACAGCAATCACCGCATCAAAACTAGTATATTGCTGTTGATAGTTGTTTGAATCTAAAAAAATAGCCGTTTCAAATTGCTGAGACCAACACAATAATTGTTGTTTGAATTGGGCAATATCATCAATAAAAAAATGTGAAATAGTTCTCTGCATTTTGTAAGCAAAAAGACCTCACAGGGTTTTAAAAACTGTGAGGTCTGGATTATATTTTTAAAATTTTACGCATTTAGAGGTTTGCCATCCCAAGCTGCTTTTGCTGCCTCTTTTACGGCTTCAGCATAGGTTGGATGACCATGACAAATTCTTGCTAAATCTTCAGCAGAAGCTCTAAATTCCATCGCCACAGCAGCTTCCATAATCAAATCAGCAACTCTAGCACCTACCATGTGAACACCTAAAATTTCGTCTGTTTTTTTGTCAGCCAATACTTTTACAAATCCGTCAAGATCGCCACTTGCTCTAGATCTTCCTAAAGCACGCATTGAAAATTTACCCGCTTTATAATCGATTTTTGCGGCAATTAATTCTTCTTCAGTTTTACCAACAGCTGCAACTTCTGGCCAAGTATAAACGATTCCGGGAATCAAATTGTAATCAATATGTGGTTTTTCGCCAGCAATAAATTCAGCCACAACCACACCTTCTTCTTCCGCTTTGTGTGCTAACATAGCACCTTTTACAACATCACCAATTGCATAAATGTTAGCAACATTGGTTTGTAAATGACTATTGATGTCTATTTGCCCTTTTTCATTGACTTTTACGCCCACTTTTTCCAATCCTAAACCTTCAGTATACGGTTTTCTACCAACAGAAACCAAGCAGTAATCACCTGTAAATGTAACTTCTTCGCCTTTTTTATTGGTGGCTTTTACTGTTATTTCATCACCATTTCTTTCTACAGATTTTACACCATGACTCACATAAAAGTCCATTCCTTGTTTTTTCAGAACTTTTTGCAATTCTTTAGAAACATCTCCATCCATAGTTGGTGTAATTTTTGGCGCGTATTCGATCACTTTTACATCTGCGCCCAAACGTGCATAGACAGAGCCTAATTCTAACCCAATAACTCCACCACCAATTACAATTAGATTTTTTGGAACTTCTTTTAATTTTAAAGCTTCAGTAGAAGTAATGATGCGTTCTTTATCTATATTGATAAAAGGCAAACTTGCTGGTTTTGAACCTGTTGCAATGATGATGTTTGTGCCTTCAATCACTTCAGATGATCCATCTTTTTTTGTTATTTTTACATGCGTTGCATCTTCAAACGAACCCAAACCTTCAAAAACATCAATCTTGTTTTTATCCATCAAATATTTGATTCCACCTGTAGTAGTTTCCACAACATTTGCTTTTCTTTCAATCATTTTTGAAAAGTCAAAAGAAGGACTTTCTACTGAAATTCCATGTTCAGCAAAATGATGAGTGGCATCGTAATAATGATGAGAAGAATCTAACAACGCTTTTGATGGAATACAACCTACATTTAAACAGGTACCTCCAAGAGTGGCATATTTTTCAATAATGGCTACTTTTTTTCCTAATTGTGAGGCTCTTACTGCAGCAATATATCCTCCAGGACCAGAACCAATAACAATGATATCGTACTTCATGCTAAATTTATTTTGGGTTACAAAAATACAGATAATTTTAAAGAATGAAGCTAGAATTTTGTAGATTTACTTATTGAAAATTTTAAAATCTGAATTATGAAAATTCTAAAAAAAACAGGAATTGTTTTATTGATACTTTTAGTGGTTGCTCAGTTTTTTGGACCTGATAAAAACGAAGGAGATTTGGCCTCTGTAACGCCATTTATTGAGGAAACAAATCCACCAACAGAAGTGCTTACTGTCTTAAAAACTTCTTGTTTTGATTGCCATTCAAATAACACAAGATATCCATGGTATAGCAGCATAACACCTGTTAATTATTGGTTAGCAGATCACGTAAAAGATGGAAAAAAACACTTGAATTTTTCGGATTGGAGTTCTTATTCTTTAAAGAAAAAAGAACACAAAATGGACGAATTGCATGAAGAAGTTGCTAAAGGAGAAATGCCTTTAGATTCGTATACTTGGACACATGGAGATGCCAATTTAACACAAGCGCAAATTGATGCCATTGTTACTTGGGGTAAAAAGGCTCAGGCAGATTATAAGCAACAAATGAGTACAGAGTAATTGATCCAAAAAAAGCTTTTAATAATTGGAACTGTTTGGGTTGAACCCAATTCTTCTGCTGCTGGCAGTAGAATGTTGCAATTGATTGAATTATTTTTAAGACAAAACTTTCATATATCATTTGCTTGTACTGCAAAAAAATCAGAAAATGCTTTTGACTTAGATGTTTTAGGAATTCAGGAAGTAAATATTCAGTTGAATGAGGCTTCTTTTGATGAGTTTATTACAAATTTAAATCCTGATTTTGTGGTGTTTGATCGTTTTTTAACAGAAGAACAATTTGGTTGGCGTGTGTTGGAAAATTGCCCAAATACAATGACTATTTTAGATACTGAAGATTTGCATTGTTTGCGAAAAACCCGCGAAATCTGTCTAAAAAATAACATTGATTTTTCTTTTGATGAACTCAAAAAACAAGAGATTACCAAGCGTGAAATTGCCTCGATTTTACGATGTGATGTGTCCTTAATCATTTCCATTTTTGAAATGGATTTATTGCAATCTGTTTTTAAGATTGACGAAAAAATACTGTATTATTTGCCTTTTTTGTTTGATAAAATTGATGAATATCAACAAGCAGCATGGAAATCCTTTGACCAAAGAAAGCATTTTATTTTTATTGGAAACTTTTTACACAAACCCAATGTGGATGCTGTTATCACTTTAAAAAATGAAATTTGGAGTGAAATTAGAGAACAACTTCCAGAAGCTGAAGTTCATATTTATGGAGCGTATGTAACACAACAAATTCAACAATTACACAATAAAAGAGAAGGATTTATCATCAAAGGTTTTGCAGAAAACGCCAAAGAAGTTGTTGAAAATGCCAAAGTGGTTTTAGCACCTTTGCGTTTTGGAGCAGGTATCAAAGGCAAACTTTCGGAAGCTATGATTTGTGGAACGCCAAGTATAACCACTTCAATTGGCGCTGAAGGAATGTGTGGTAATTTTTCTTGGAATGGAATTGTAGAAGACAATTTTTCTGACTTTGCATTGAAAGCATCTCATTTATACAAAAGCCAATCTCTTTGGGAAAATGCTCAAGTAACAGGTTTAGAAATCATCAATAATTTGTATGATAAAGAGAAACTTGAACAGCCTTTCATCAACCAAATTTTAGAAATTCAGCAAGACTTAGAACCTCATAGAAATCAAAATTTCTTTGGAAGTTTGTTGCAACATCAGACACTTCAAGCCACTAAATTTTTGAGTAAATGGATTGAAGCGAAAAA
>JANREL010000125.1:8416-19659 GCA_030758355.1 Polaribacter sp. | reverse complement strand
ATTAGCAAAAGATTTTGGTGTAAGTGATCGTGTTATTGGAATTACGGTAGTTTCTATTGGAACTAGTATTCCTGAATTAGCAGCTTCAATTATTGCAATAATTAAGAAAGAAAAAGCCATTTCTTTAGGGAATTTAGTAGGCTCCAATATTTTTAACATCCTTGCTGTTATTGGCATTACTGCAATAATTACTCCAATTGAAGTTGTTGATCAAAAGTTTTTATCTAATGATATTTATTGGATGTTAGGTACAGCTTTACTCATTTTACCTTTAGTCTTTTTCCCAAAAGGATTGCGATTAAATTGGATTGACGGAATTATTTTACTCTTAGTTTATTCAGGATTTGTTTACTGGACCTTATAAATAAATATCTCAAAAACTAATTTTTAAATAAACTTCAAATTCTTTCTTTACTCCAAACAATTCAAAAAACGTTACTATTAATTAATCGTATATTTGCAAACTCAAATCTAAGAATAATCAATGACTGAAATTGATTTCGCTTTACAACAAAAAAAAGATACTGATATTATTGAATTCGTGGGAACAATTGTTTGGAACAAATTAAACGAATTTAAAAAATTAGAGAATTTATCATTTTCAGAACAAAATTTTATTTATGTAGATATTTTTGAGAGTGAAATAAACCATGATGGCTTTTATGGTTTTTTTTACAATACTTCTGGAGAATTTTCTCATGAAGTTTTAGAGGCTTTCAGTACTATTAATGCCAATGAAAATGCAACTATCATATACAAAGCTTTACGTATTTTTCCCGAATTGCCTATCCCTAAAGATATCTTTATAAGAAGGCAAATTATGGGAAAATTAAAAAAATCAGATTTAGAAAAATGGTCTAATCTAGAACTAGATTTACTAAATTCAAGTGAAGATATTTTAGGTTTGATGATTGATTACATAAAACAAAATAAAGCTTTGTTTAATTATTAAAGTATAATCTTACAAAAAATTTTCAACTAAATTTTAAATGTCAAAATTACCAGCATCACATAAATTTATTGATCTTTCAGACTATGGAAGACCAATAGCAAAAGTTATTTCATTATCTTTAAAAGAAACTATTTTTACTCCAATTCATGTAACCATAGGATTTATAATTGCAGGTTTACTTGCTGTATTGTTTATGCTCAATGATTATTATTGGCTTGCAGCCATCTTTCTTATAATTAAATCAATACTTGATGCTGCAGATGGTGAATTGGCTCGTATTCGAAAAACACCTTCCTACACTGGTCGTTATTTAGATTCAGTAGCGGATATTTTATTAAATGCACTAATTTTTATTTCATTATGGCACATAACAAACGCTAGTATCATTAATACTATTATTGCCTTTTTAGGAATTCAATTACAAGGAACCCTTTACAATTATTATTATGTAATATTAAGAAACCATTTTAATGGCGATAGTACAAGTCGTGTTTTTGAATACGCTACTCCAATTGCAATGAAAGGTGAAAAGCAAAAAAATGTGGATGTATTATTTGGACTTTATAAGATTTTTTATGGAGGATTTGATAAAATTATTTACAATTTAGACAAAAATGCTTCATATGAAAAAGTTCCTCCAAAATGGTTAATGACAGTAATTTCTACCTTCGGATTAGGTTTTCAACTGCTTATAATTGCATTAATGTTAGTTACTGGTTTAAAAGAGTATATTATACCGTTTTTTATGGGATACTCACTGTTAATATTTATTTTTATAAAAATCAGAAAATTATTATGAAAATTAAAAAATATTGTAATATCTATAAATTCAAACTAATCATAGCAATTGTTTTTGGAACCTTAATAGCATGTAATTCTCAAGGAAAAAGAACTTTACTTGGCAAAACTGAATATCAACAAAAACTAAATGCAAGCTATAAAGATGCTTCTACTTCTCCTTTAAAATCATCTGATTTAAAAAAATTTAAAGGACTAGATTTTTTTCCAGTTGATTCATCTTATGTTGTAAAAGCAATACTTATAAAAACCAAAAATGCTCCTGTTTTTAGAATGGCAACAACTACCGATAGAAAACCCTCGTATAAAGAATATGGCATTCTGAGTTTTACGATAAAAGGAATTGACTGCCAATTGACCGTTTATCAAAGTCAAGACGATTTAAGAGATGAAAAATATAAAAATTACTTGTTTTTACCTTTTACAGATAATACTTCAGGCAATGAATCTTATGAAGGAGGACGTTATATGGATGTAATGACAACTGACATATCTAATAACAACACTCTGATTTTGAATTTCAACAATACTTATAATCCATATTGTGCATATAATGACATGTATTCTTGTCCTTTAACTCCGAGAAAGAATCACCTGAACCTTGAAATCAAAGCTGGAATTAAAAAGTTTAAAAAAAGTTAAGGGTTGATTGAAATTTCTTCAATCAAATCCAATTCAATAGCGTTTTTTAAGTTTTCTAAATGTTGCTTTCTTACTCTTAATTTTGTAGTAGCATGTGCAATGGGATTCAATTTTGCAAACATTTTAGCTGTATGAACTGCAGTTGCAATCAATTCACTTTCAGGTACTATTACATCTAAAAAACCAGCAGAAATAGCCTCTTTCGGATTGTAAATTTCTGCATTATTGACACTTCTATTCAAAAAAACCTCAGACAAACGTGCTTTAGCAATAGCAATTCCTGCATGATGCATGGTCATTCCAATTTGTACCTCGTTCAAACCTATTTTAAAATCTCCTTCTACACCAATTCTATAATCTGCAGAAAGTAGTAGAAAAGCTCCCTTAGCGATGGCATGCCCATTACAACCGACAATAATTGGTAGTGGAAAAGAAAGCATTCTGAGCGATAATTTTGAACCTTTTGTTACCAATTCTTTGGCAGACTCTGGAGATTTTGTCATCACTTTTAAATCAAATCCAGCAGAAAATATTCCTGAAATTCCAGTCAAAATAACTACAAGAGTATTTTTTTCAGCTTCATCTAGACAAGCATTGATTCCATCAATAACCTCGTGAGAAATAGCATTCGCTTTTCCATTATTAATACCAATAATTGCATAATTTTCCTTAGAATGAAAACTTACAAATTCGTTCATATTATATTTATTCGAGTTTTAAATCATCAATATCTTTCCAATTTTTCTTATCTACAACAGTTCCTTCATTTAAAATTACGATACCAGGATTTGATCTGATGATCGTTTTTAAAGTAGTTTCATCACAAAATAAAAACTCAAAAGGCAAGTCAAATTTTTTGATGGTCAATTGTAAAATATCAGAAAAAGAGGCTGAAGCTCCATATACTTTATATCCTTTTTTAATGGCTTCATCTGCCATTTTTTTGATTTCAGGAAAAGCTTCAAAATCAGCTTTATCCAAATTATACGCAATGACTAGCACTACTTTTTTCATTTTTAAAATCTCAGGAGCCAAATCATTTTGGGCATCTTCCAACATAAAATCATGTACTTTTGGCAAACTTCCGTCTTCAGGATATTTCATTCCTTCAGGTATATTTTTCCCAATAGCATAAGGTCTAAAATCGATAATTGGCAAATGTGCTAACACATAATAAGTTATAAAACTTGAAAACATCAAGGACCAAAAAATAACTTTTCCAGGGAAATATTTTGATTTTAAAGGGGTAATTAATTTGGTCTTATAGCTTAAAAAGAAAATTAATACCGTTAAAACAACATCTTTATAAAAGGTTTGCCAAGGTGTTAATTTGATGGCATCTCCAAAACATCCACAATCTGTAACTTTATCATAATAAGCAGAATAGCCTGTTAAAAACAAAAAGAAAACTACCATAATCAACAAACTCCTAAGGGTGAATTTCGGTTTCCAACCTACTAAAAGTGCCACTCCTAAAACTATTTCAGTAATGATTAAAAAAATAGCAAATGGCAAAGCGTACGGAATTAAAAATGGAATGTGTAATACACTTTCTGAGAAATATTCTTCGAATTTATATTGAGAACCTATTGGATCTACCAATTTTACAAATCCTGAAAAAATAAATAAAACGCCGACTATAAATCTGGTAATATAAATAAGTATTTTCATCTAAAAATTAGTTATTAAGGTGGATTAATGCAAAAACCGAATAGTTTATCATGTCTTGATAATTGGCATCAATTCCTTCAGAAACCAAGGTTTTTCCTTGATTGTCCTCAATTTGTTTGACACGCAATATTTTTTGCAATATCAAATCTGTCAAACTAGAAACACGCATATCACGCCAAGCTTCACCATAATCATGGTTTTTATTCAACATCAATTCTTTGGTAATTCGCAGATGTTTATCATATAGATTCGTAGCTTCGTCTACAGACAAATCCGGATTTTCAGAAACGCCCAAATCCAACTGAATCAATGCCATCAAAGAATAATTAATGATTCCTATAAACTCAGGAATTTCTCCTTCATCTACTTTTCTAACTGCATTTTCTTGTAACTGGCGAATTCTTTGTGCTTTTATAAAAATCTGATCTGTTAGTGAAGGTAACCGTAAAATACGCCATGCACTCCCGTAATCAGCCATTTTTTTGATGAATAAACTTCTGCAATCTTCAATGACTGCATTGTATTGTTTTGAGGTATCTTGCATTTTAAAATTGAAAGTAATCGCGTAAAAATAGTAAATCTTAAGCCCTTTTCATTTATTTTTACCCTAAATTTATTTTTATTTATGAAAAGATTGGTTGTTTTTTGTGGCTCGAGTTTAGGATTTAATGAAATCTATAAAAATGCTGCGATCGAACTTGGAAATTATTTTGTAAAAGAGAATATCGAATTAGTTTACGGTGGAGGGAAAATAGGAATGATGGGGATTTTATCAGACACTATTTTAGCAAAAAAGGGTAAAGTAATTGGCGTAATTCCAAAATTATTAGAAAAAGAAGAAGTCGTTCATACAGGTGTTGAAGAAATGATTGTATGCAAAAAAATGAGCGATCGAAAAGTGATTATGAGTAAATTGGTGGATGGCTATTTGACGCTCCCAGGCGGATTTGGGACACTTGATGAACTCTTTGAAGCGCTAACTTTAAACCAATTACAAATTGAACAAAAACCTGTTGGATTGCTAAATATACAGGGCTTTTTTGATGCCATATTACTTCAAATTGACAAAATGGTGGAGGAAGGCTATATCAAATCTGAAAACAAAAATTTATTGTTAGTGGATACAACAGTTGAAGGGTTAATGCAACAAATGAATCAATACAAAGCTCCTCAGAAAGGAACTGTCATTCAAAAAATAGTTCGATAACAATGACTATAAACTGCAAAGGAATATTAATTGATGTTTCTTCTCCAAAAGTAATGGGAATTTTAAACATCACGCCAGATTCATTTTATGATGGTGGAAAATACAAAAACGAGGCTGACATTCTTTTTCAAACAGAAAAAATGTTGAACGAAGGTGCCACATTTATTGATGTTGGCGCATATTCATCAAGACCTGGAGCTGCTCATATTTCCGAAAAAGAAGAGTTGAAAAGAATACTTCCTGTAATTGATTTGTTGGTAAAATATTTTCCTGAAATCATCATTTCTGTAGATACTTTTCGAAGTGAAATTGCAAAAAAAACTATTGAAAATGGTGCTGCAATCATCAACGATATTTCTGGAGGAAAAATGGATGAAAAAATGTTTCAAACAGTAGCTGAATTGCAAGTACCCTACATTTTGATGCACATGTTGGGAACTCCGCAAAATATGCAACAAAATCCTGTTTATGAGGATGTTACAAAAGATATTATTCGTTTTTTTTCTGAACAAATTTTTAAATTACATCAATTAAAAATGAATGATATTATCATTGATATGGGTTTTGGTTTTGGAAAAACCTTGCAACACAATTATGAAATATTATCAAATTTGGCTCTTTTTAAAAACTTAGATGCCCCAATATTAATAGGAGTTTCAAGAAAATCGATGTTGTACAAACCATTGGATATTACTGCAAATGAAGCGCTTAACGCAACTACAGCAGCCAATACCATTGCATTGTTGAATGGCGCAAATATTTTAAGGGTTCATGATGTAAAAGAGGCTGTAGAAGCAATTAAAATTGTAAATCAACTCAGAGAAAATGAATCGTGATAAGAGATTGACATTCAAGAAAAATATGACTATTTTTACCCGAAATCAAAATGCCTAAATGTTAGAGTTCATTCCTTTTTCCTTTCTAGATGTGTTGGATATTTTGTTGGTAGCTATACTTCTATACTATATCTATAAGCTTTTGAAAGGAACTGTTGCCATCAATATTTTTATAGGAATTGCCTTGATTTTTATCATTTGGAAAATTACGCAAGCCCTAAAAATGGAAATGCTGAGCAGTATTTTAGGTTACTTACTCTCTGGTGGAGTGATTGCATTGATGATTGTTTTTCAACAAGAAATCAGAAAATTTTTATTGATGATAGGAACCACAAATTTCTCAAATAAACGAAGTTTGTTGAAACAATTGAAATTTTTACAATCTGAAATTAGTCCAGAAATTAATACTGAAAGCATTTTAAAAGCGTGTACAAATTTGTCAAAAACAAAAACTGGCGCATTGATTGTGATTGAAAGAACCAATAGTCTAGACTTTTTAATCAATACTGGTGACACCATCAATGCACTGATTAACAACGTAATTATAGAAAGTATTTTCTTTAAAAACAGCCCATTACATGATGGCGCAACTATCATAAGAGATAATTATATTGTGGCCACAAGAGTCGTTTTACCCATTTCTGATAATTCAAAAATTCCTTCTCGATTTGGATTGAGACACAGAGCTGCACTCGGAATTAGTGAAAAAACGGATGCTGTTTGTTTACTTGTCTCTGAGGAAACTGGGGAAATATCGTATATCAAAGATGGTGAATTTGTACTTTATACAACTCCAGAAGAATTGAATGAAAAACTAAAAAAGGATTTAATTTAAGTCCTTTTCACGAAACTTTTTCCAAACTAAATTGCTTGTCATATAAGTTTTTGTAATAGCCATTTTCTTTTTCAAGTAACTCATAATGGGTTCCTTCCTCTACAATCAATCCCTTATCCATTACCAAAATTTTATCCGCTTGCTTGATAGTTGCCAATCTGTGAGCAATCACAATCGAAGTTCGTCCTTTGGTGATTTTTTCGGTAGCAAACTGAATCATTTGCTCAGAATTTGCATCTACAGATGACGTAGCTTCGTCCAGAATTAAAATACTTGGTTTGCTCACATATGCTCTCAAAAATGCGATTAATTGGCGTTGTCCAGATGAAAGCATAGCACCTCTTTCTTTCACATTGTAATGATACCCTCCTGGCAATGTATTGATAAACTGATGAATTCCGATTTGTTTAGCAGCATTTTCTACATCTTCCAAACTGATATTTTTATCTTTAAGAGTGATGTTATTCAGGATAGAATCTGAAAATAAAAAAACATCTTGTAACACAATCGCAATTTGATTTCGTAAACTTTCTAAGGTATAATCTTCTACAGAAACACCATCAACAAAAATAGTTCCTGAATCAATTTCATAAAAACGATTGATGAGATTGATAATGGTCGATTTTCCTGCACCAGTTGCGCCAACAATCGCAATAGTTTGTCCTCTTTTAACATCCAAAGAAATACCTTTTAGCACTTCTTCACCTTTTACATAACTAAATCTGACGTTATCAAAAATAATATTTCCTTGCAGATTTTCAGCTTTTAAAGCACCATTTTTAGCAATACTACTCTGGGTATCAATTACTTTAAAAACTCTCTCACCTGCAACAATTCCCATTTGGAGTTGATTAAATTTATCAGCAATTTGACGTAATGGTCTGAATAACATTTGTGCGAATTGGATAAAACCCATGATCATCCCGACAGAAATTCCTGAATTTTGAATGGCTTGACCACCTCCAAACCAAACAATCAATCCAATTCCTATGGATGATAAAATTTCGGCAATTGGAAAAAATACAGAATAATACCAAATCGTTTTGATATTAGCAACTTTGTGTTTGTTGTTAATTTCTTTAAAATTTTGATATTCAATCTGTTCTCTGTTAAACAGTTGCACAATTTTCATTCCTGTTACACGCTCCTGAACAAACCCATTTAAATTAGCTACTTGATTTCGAACTTCTTGGAATGTAGCTTTAATAGCTACTTGAAAAACTTTGGTTGCATACACCAAAATTGGTAACACTGACATGGTAATCAATGCCAATTTCCAATCCAACATAAGCATTATGATAGCTACGGCCAACATTTTAAGAATATCACTTAAAATAGTAAACACTCCATTACTAAAAAAAGCAGCAATCGTTTCAATATCAGATACCACTCTAGTTACTAATTTTCCAACAGAATTAGTATCAAAATAAGACATTTTGAATTTTAAGATATGTCTAAAAATATGGGCTCTCATATCTCTAATGATGTGTTGACCCACCCAATTTGCATAATAAATGAAAACAAATTGAAGTAAAACCTCAATCAATAAAATTCCAAGCATCAATAAAGAGTAATGTAACAATCCTGCTTTATCTTTTGAAATCATATACTCATCAACTGTGTCAATTAAAATATAGGGAGTTAAAATGGAAAAAAGCGCTAATAATATGGTTGATGAAGAGGCAATAAAAAAATACAAACGATAGCGTTTTGCAAAACTCATAAGTCTTGAAAATATTTGCATATCAAACGCTTTACCTGAATTTTCTGACAAAATTTAATATTTTATGTTTGTTAAAAATAACCCTTTTGCGGGAACTGACAAGCCGGCATTACTCCGATTTTTACTTTCAATAATATTTTTAAAATCTGTTATTGAAATTTTATCCAAACCAACATCAATCAGAGTACCTACAATAGCTCTTACCATATTTCTCAAAAATCGATTTGCCGAAATTGTAAACGTCAATTCATTACCATTTTGGATCCAAAATGCTTCAAAAATGGTACAATTGAATGTGTGAACATTGGTTTTTACTTTGGAAAAACATTGAAAATCTTCGTATTCCAATAATAACTTTGCGGCTTCATTCATCTTTAGAACATTGGGTTTTAGGGAATGAATCTGCCAAGAAAAATCTAGCAAAAATGGATTTCTTCCCAACCAAATTTTATATTGATACGTTCTGCTAATAGCGTCAAAACGTGCATGTTTTGAATCATTAACCAAAAAAACTTGATCAATAGCAATATCATCAGGTAAAATGGAATTGAGTTTGAAAACAATATCGTCCAAAATTTCATTTTCAATATCAAAATGTGCAAACATGTGTGATGCATGCACACCAGTATCTGTTCTTCCTGCGCCAACAACTTCAATTTTTTGACGAAATATGGTACTCAAAGCATCATTTAATTTTTCCTGCACAGAAATAACTTTAGGTTGAATTTGCCAACCATGATACTTTTCCCCATTGTATGAAAATTCTATAAAATATCTCAAGAAAATTTGTTTTTGAAGGTCTCAAAATTACGGAATTTATTTTGTTATTCTTATTTTTGGAAGGTGAAGAAAATCTTATTATTATCGGACACACACAGTTTTATAGACGAACAAATTTTAAAATTTGTTCGTCAAGCTGATGAAGTGTGGCATGCTGGAGACATTGGAGATTTGGCAGTTACTGACCAAATAAAGGCATTGAAACCTTTGCGAGCTGTTTATGGAAATATTGATGATGCAACAGCTCGAATGACATTTCCGTTGGATGAAAAATTCACCCTTGAAAATGTTTCTGTTTGGATGACTCATATCGGTGGTTATCCTAACAAGTACAATTTTAGAGTAAAAGGTGATATTCAACTAAATCCTCCAAAAATATTTATTTCAGGGCATTCGCATATTTTAAAAGTGCAATATGATCAAAAACTGAATCTTTTACATTTGAATCCTGGTGCTGCTGGCAAATATGGATTTCATAAAATACGAACAATGCTGCGTTTTGAGTTGAGTGATGGAGAAATTAGAAATTTAGAGATCATAGAATTGAGAGATCTGAAATAATTATATCAGATGATTCAATCATAAAGTACAAGGTAGTTTTTTTTATTTCTAGTAATTAAAAATTAAGAAATAAAAAAAACCGAGAAAAAATTCTCGGTTTTAGTCGCACTAAATATAATATTCATTGGTTTATCGCAACCTATCAACAGATTTTACGAGATCTTCATCCTTTTTAATCGCTTTATTTGCCAAAACGAGAAGCAAAATAGCTAAAATTGGTAAAAACATCCCAATACCTTTCTTCGAAACTGCAGTTTCTCCAGATACTATTAGTGACAGATAAATCAATAACCCTAATAAAAAAAGGTTTATCAAAATATTGACGCGTCCTAAAACAAATTGCAACTTCCTATTTTTAAACAGAAAAATAGTTCCTAATGACAATAATGCAGACGCTATGAACGCTGTAGGAATACTCTTATACAAAATTGATTCCTGTGAAAACAAATTTACAATAAATATTTTCTTTTCAGCAACTTCCCATAGATTAAAAATAAATATTAATCCTCCAGAAACTATCGAGGAAAATAGCAAATAAAAAGTTTGAATTCTTTGTATCATTGTAAATAATAAGACACGCAAAAATAGCATTTCTTTTTTAATCAGTAAAATTTGGAATTTAAAAAAAATGGTTATATTTGCAATGTTAGAACCGCACAAAACTATTGTATAGTACTATATACAATAACAAAAGCCTTAAACAATTTATAATTATCTTTTTATCTTAAGAATTAAACTTAATAAATCACATACATGTTCGAAATTTCTGAACTAAAAGAAAAAACGCTTGCTGACTTACAAGCGATTGCTAAAGCTATAGGCATTCCAAAAATTAGCCAATTAAAAAAATTAGATTTGGTATATCAAATTTTAGATATCCAAGCTGCAAACCCAACTACCCCCTCTAAAGAGCCTACTAAAGAAATCCCAAAAGCTGACAAAACTAAACGTAAAAGGCTTGTGAAAACTGGTGAAAAAGAAGTTACAAAAGAGATTGTTGTTGCTGAAACTCCAAAAGTTGAAGTTGAAAAGGTTGTTACAAATAACGGTATTGCAGACGTAAAAAAAGTAACGGAAAAAGAACCAACTTCAGAAAATACTGTTGAGAGAAAACCTGCTAATAACCAACCTCGAAAACCACAAAAACCAGGAAATCAACAGAATCCTACTCAAAAAAACGGAAATCAGCAAAATGCCGTACAACAAAATCCAAACCAACAGAATGGAAATCAGCAAAA
>JANREL010000125.1:0-8316 GCA_030758355.1 Polaribacter sp. | reverse complement strand
AATCAGCAAAATGTTGTGCAACAAAATCCAAACCAACAGAATGGAAATCAGCAACACCCAAACCAACAGAATGGGAATAATCCAAATCAAAAAAATAAAACCAAAGAAAACAATCCTAATACCCCAAAAAACATCGTTCCAAAAGGTCAAAAAAACGGAAATAGATATAGAGATCCTGATTTTGAATTTGATGGTATTATAGAAAGTGAAGGTGTTTTGGAAATGATGCCTGATGGTTATGGCTTTTTACGTTCATCTGATTACAACTATTTATCATCTCCTGATGATATTTATGTTTCGCAATCTCAAATTAAATTATTTGGTTTAAAAACAGGTGATACTGTAAAGGGAATTGTTAGGCCTCCAAAAGAAGGCGAAAAATATTTCCCGTTGATTCGGGTTTCAAAAATCAATGGATTAAATCCGAATATCGTTAGAGATCGAGTATCTTTTGAGCATTTAACACCTTTATTTCCTCAAGAGAAATTCAACTTAGCGCAAAAAGGAAGTTCTTTATCAACAAGAATTATTGATTTATTTTCACCTATTGGAAAAGGTCAGCGTGGTATGATTGTGGCACAACCAAAAACTGGTAAAACCATGTTATTGAAAGACGTAGCAAATGCGATTGCGTCCAATCATCCTGAAGTATATCAAATTGTGTTATTGATTGATGAACGTCCAGAAGAAGTTACAGATATGCAACGTAGTGTTCGTGGAGAAGTAGTTGCTTCTACTTTTGATGAACCTGCTGAGAAACACGTTCGAGTTGCAAATATTGTGTTAGAAAAAGCAAAAAGACTCGTTGAATGTGGACATGATGTGGTGATTTTACTAGATTCAATTACACGTTTGGCAAGAGCTTATAATACTGTTGCACCTGCATCTGGAAAAATACTTTCTGGTGGTATTGATGCAAATGCATTGCACAAACCAAAACGTTTTTTTGGTGCTGCAAGAAATATTGAAGGAGGAGGATCATTGACCATAATCGCAACCGCACTTACAGAAACTGGTTCAAAAATGGACGAAGTAATTTTCGAGGAATTTAAAGGAACTGGAAATATGGAGTTGCAATTGGATAGAAATATTTCGAACAGAAGAATTTATCCTGCTATTGATTTGATTAAATCTTCTACAAGACGTGATGATTTATTGTTAGATGATAAAACATTACAAAGAATGTGGGTTTTACGTAAGTATCTATCTGATATGAATCCTATTGAAGCAATGGAATTTATCAATGACAGAATTAAATTATCTAGAAATAACGAAGAGTTTTTAATTTCTATGAATGGTTAAAATAAACTATTCAAAACAAAAAAATCCGTTCAAATTTAAATTTGAACGGATTTTTTTTGGTAAGCCTAATTAATTTGTTGAATAAATAGCAGCTCTATTATCTTGAATATCTGAAGCTTTTTTGATTGCTTCATACATTTTGTAAGTCGAATTTTTTCTCGTATCTACTATCCTTTTTCTATTGATTTCGTAATTTGGCAATGCTACAGGATTTTCTTTTTTAGTCACTTTAAAAGCATACACTCCTCTATCACCAACAATTGAATTGTAAATTTTATTTTCTTTTGCATTGAACATTGCTCCTACTATTTTAGGCTCAACTCCTACTCCAGAAAGTGTGGGACTTTTTAAAGTTACTGCTTCTGTAGAACGTACATTTGTATTGTTCTTTTTTGCAATATCCTGAAGATTAGAACCTTTTAATTTTTCAGCTAATATTGCTGCTTTTTTCTCATTTACTAAAATAGGTCTCACAGTATTAATTGCTTTATCTGCAGACATCAACCCTTTTTCTTGAGTAGCTGTTAAGGTAACGACAACGTGTTTTCCTTCTAAATCAAAACGTTTAAAATCACCAATCTTAGTTTCTTTATTGAAAGCCCAAGTGACAATTTGTCTTTGCATTCCTAAACCAGGAACATTTTCGTCCAAAGCTTTGATACCCACTGCAGGTTTTGCTGTGTAATTCTTTTGTTTAGCAACATCATCAAACTTTTTATTATTAGACAACCCCAAAGAAAACTCTTCCGCACTCCTAAAAACACTATTTTCAGTGGCTTCAGAAGGAACAATTTTTCTACTTAAAGTAGCTAGTTTTACTACATTTTGATTGTTCTTCTGTTGATCAATTTTGATGATATGATATCCAAATGGCGTTTTAACAACACCTAAATCTCCTGTTTTTCCATTAAAAGTATAATCTCTAAACTCAGGAGTCATTGTATTGTACGTAAACCAATCTAAATCTCCACCTTTATCGGCACTAGATTTGTCAGATGAATACTCTTTTGCCAAAGTTTCAAAAGTAACTTTTTTAGATTTAACCACAGTTAAAAGACTGTCAGCTAGCTTTTTAGCGCCTTCTTCTGTTCTTGTAACTTCAGGAGCTACCCTTTGTGAGCCTACAAAAGGAATTAAAATATGACTTGCTTTTACTGAGTCTGGCATTTGTGTTATTTCAGTAATTTTTGAAATTTTCAAAATTCCATTGTCGGTATAAGGTCCAAAAACATCTCCTTTAGCTCCTGAAAAAATAGTTTCAGAAACTTGAGCATTTACTTGATTTTTAAATTGAAAAGCATCATTTAAACTCGTATCTGAATTATTTTCAGACAAGAAAATGGCATCATTTGTAGCCGATTTAAAATCTTCAATTAAAGAAGCTACATCTGATTTTAAAGCAGTTTCGTCTTCAGCAGTTGGTGTAATATCAAAAGTTACGTAATGAATATCTACAGAAGCATCTACTTTAAAATCTGCTTCATGATCTTTGATATAGGCTTCTACTTCCGATTTTTTAATTTTCACCAAACTATCAGAAATTGAGGTAAAAGGCACATAGACAAACTCAGCATTTATCTTTTTGTTTTCATAGGTATATTCATTTTCTCCTTCTTTCAAAGAAGCACCCAAACCAGCTGTAATCAAATTATTGTAGGTTGTTGTTGAAAGGTTTTCTTTTACTTGGTTCATATAAGCAGACCATTGTGCCCACAAATCTTTGTTGTTCTCTTTGGTATCTGCCAAAAATTGTTTGAATTTTTGCTCATCAAAAAAGCCAGCTTCATTCTGATATTCTGGACTATTTTGAACAAATGGAGCACTAATTAACTCGTTCCAAACATCAGCTTCACCGATTGTAATTCCTGCTTCCCCAAGTTGGTTTTGATAGATTTTTTTTCTGATAATATTTTCCCAAACAGTGTTAACTGCTTGCATTTCAGGAACATTTGCACCAACCTGTTGTTTGTATTTTTCTACTTCTTGGATAAATTCTTGAGTTGTGATAGATTCTCCATTGATTTCTCCAACTTCATTCATTTTAGTTGAGTTGAAAAAATCCCCTAAAGTTGATGGATCCAATACAAATGCAAAAAGTGCTAATCCAATAATAATGATTAAGAACATTGAACGTTCTCTAATTTTTGATAAAACTGCCATGCGTCATTGATTTAATTTCAGGGAGCGAATATACGATTTTTGAGTTGAATATTGCAACCGATTTTGATATAAAATAAGGGTAATAAATTGGTAATTCTATTGGGTTTTGAGGATAATATTAGTCAATTTGTAAAATTCTAAGGTATACTTCTTCAATTTTTGCGCCTCTCATTTTAAATACAGTAATTTCAAAACCTTTTATTACAATTTTATCATTTTCACTGGGTATGTTTTCTGTATGTTCTATGATAAAGCCACCAAGTGTTTCATAAGCTTCGGATTTTGGGATTTCTAAATTATATTCTTCATTTAGATAATCTACTTCTATTCTCGCAGAAAATTTGAATTCAGTTTCGCTAATTTTTTCTTCAATATATTCTTGCACATCATGTTCATCTTCAATTTCACCAAAAAGTTCTTCTACAATATCTTCAACTGTAATCATTCCTGAAGTTCCACCGTATTCATCAACAACTACAGCAACACTTTTTCTTTTTTTAATTAGGGTGTTCAAAATATCATTGATCATCATAGATTCAGGGACAATTTCTAAAGGTAAAATGACAGATTTGATAGTTTTTGGTTTTTTAAACAGCTCAAATGCATTTACATACCCCACAATATCGTCCATAGAGTTTTGGTAAATGAGTATTTTAGACAATCCTGTTTCAATAAACAAATTTTTTAGATTAGTTAGTTTATCACGCATTTCTAGAGCAACAATTTCGGTTCTTGGAACCATCACTTCTCGGGCTTTTACATTCTGAAAAATTAATGCATTCTGAAAAATTTGAATTTCAGAATCCATAATATCATCGTCATTTCCGGTTTCTAATTGTTCGTTGATATAGTTTCCTAATTCTTCTTTACTAAATTCTGTTTGCTGTTCATCTGCTTTTACTTTAAAAATAATTCTTAGAAAAAAATCAGATATTGCTGTGATAAATGATGAGAAAAAATGAAATAAATAATAAAAGAAAAAAGCTGGTATTGCAAACAATTTAAGTACATCATTAGCATAAATTCTAAAAATTGCTTTGGGTAAAAACTCAGCTGTGATCAAAATTATTATCGTAGAAATAATCGTCTGAATTAACAAATTTGTAAATTCATTATACTGCTCTAAGGGTAATAAGCGCACTAAGACTCTTCCCATATAATAACTATAAATCACCAATGAAATGTTGTTACCAACCAACATTGTCGTTATAAATTTAGATGATTTATGGGTGATTTTTTTTAAAATTTTAGGAACGAGCCCTTCTCTCTTTTTTTCTAGCTCAATGTGCAATTTGTTCGCAGAGACAAAGGCTATTTCCATTCCCGAGAAAAAAGCGGATAATAAAATTGAAATAAGAATAATAATCAGTTCTATTTCCATGAGCATCAAAAATACTACTTATTTTGATTATTTCTTTTTTCTACTTTCTTTCTGAAATGTCGTTTAAAGAAAAATACGATGGTAATTAAAATAGCAAAACCAATAAATAAAAATGATCTTGATCTATCAGAATTCCAACGCACTATTCCTTCTACGATGCAAATAAATGCAATCATTAAATACCCGTACTGAAAAAATTTCCAAAGTCTATTCATAATTTATTCTTCTGTTGATTCTAATCTTCCTGTTGTTTTTTTTGCCAAATGTCCGCTTAAATCGTCTTTTGATTCGAAACCAATACCATAAATAGTATCATTTTCTTTTATTAACATAAAAGCTTTTTCTGATACAAAGTACTTGGTTTTCTCATCCCAAAAAAGTTGTTCTGTTTTTAAAATTGATTTATCAGTATGATTGACAACTAACACTTTCCCTCTAATTTCTGAAATTGATGTTTTGGAATATGTAATTGCATAATTTCCAGTAATTGTAACAGAATCGATTGTATTTTTTTCAAAGTTAATGATTTTTATTCCATTTGGAAACTCATTATATGGATGTTCATTTCGATTGCTATAATCGAGCATGATTGGAGTGATTAATTTTGAAGAAATCCTTCCTGAGTCTTTATACACATGATTGGCATCTCTGGCAATTCCGACAGGTAAATTTTTATCTTCCAAAAAATCTCTCACTTTTTGAGTATTTTTATTACAAGAAAAAAGCATTACGGAACAAAAAGTTACAGCAATGCTTTTTTTAAAAAAGTCTTTGAAACGGTTCATTATTTCCCGCTAGAAGTAATTGTTACAGTTTCGCCAATCCAACATTTGATTGAGTATGGATCACCTTCTCTTGCACCATAAGTAAAGATTGTTTTCTTATCTGGCAAGTTTGCTTTGTAACTTGCAATGTATCTTGCTGCAGATGAACCAATACTTGGGTCAACAGCTGCTGCTTTTTGAGCTTGTCTTAAAGCGGCTGCATATACCATTCTTTTTTCAAACTCATTACTGCCACATTCATTAACGCTTGATTGATATAATCTTCCGATTAATAAATAGGCTTTTCCATAATTTGGATTGTAATTTAAAGCTTCTCTAGCGAGTGCTCTTGCATTTGAAAGTTGTCCTCTTGATTTTGCTTGTTCAGCCGCATTTAATTTATATTTTGCTTTTTTCAAAGGATCAGTTTCTAAATCAAACGCTTTTTTTCTCATGGCATTAGCACCAACTGCATCTCCATTTTTATCTAATATACCCGCATAAAACGTATATGAATCTGGAGTTGGAGTTGCTTCTGCATAAGCTTTAGCTAATGTTTCGAATAAAGGATCTTCTTGACAACCTTTATTAAACATTCTTGATACGGCTCTTCTTAACCAAACTGCATCTGCCTTATAAGTTTCAAAATCTCTTGTATATAAAGGAATCAATCGTTCACAAGTTGCTATTTCTGAAATCATATCATCCAAGCCCCCCTCAATTTGCCCAAGAGCTCCTGAATTTACTTGATAAGCGTACAGTAATCTTTTTTGTCTATCATCCAATACTTTGGTTGAATCTTTAGTTAATTGATTAATTTTTGAAGTATAGTCATCAAGTTTTTCACCTATTGATTCATTAACATCATCATAGGTATCAAATACTCTCTTTGGGTCAGAATCTTTAAATTTATCTGTTACTCCTTGAAAATATTTGTAAATATTTTTAACACTCATATCTTTTGGGGAGATTTTATAAGCTTTTTGTAAAATATCAAAAATTTCTTGTTCTGATGCTAAATTATTTTTTGCTAAATAATCAGCATAATCACTATGCACTTTTGCAGGATTATCATTTGGATAATATTTTAATCTTTGTTCATAAACTTTTTTAGCTAAAGCTGGATCTTTTTTTACATCCTCAGCTAAAGTTGCACCATATTTATAAATATTTATCGATAAGTCTGGACATTTATCAATCAGAAATGTCCAATTTACATAAGCATCATCAAACTTTTTTGAGTTGAAATCACCTTTAAATAAATTATATTTAACGGTACATTCTTGGGTTAAATCTTCCTGAGCATTCGTTTTTACCACTGTAAAAAGCATTGTTGCAGCTATAAGCAATGTAAAATTTTTCATTTTATTAGTCATTTGTTAATCAATTTTTCTTTGTATAAACCAGTTCATATCAGTTAAGGATAAACCTACTCTTAAATTAAAATAATTTTCTTGTATTAAATTATTTTGTAAAGTGCCTCTTTTCCCAAACTCAAAACCCATGTTTATGGTTGATAATCTTTTTAATGGTAATCCCAAACCAAAAGATATGCCAAAATCATCAATTGGTGTAAAATTTGAGTTTGAACCTGAACCATCTACTGACAATCCGGTTTTTTCATATCGCAAACCAGCCCTGTAAGTAACTCTTTCCCAGTAACTTGAAATAGAATTTACTTTAGGAAGAAAAAATCCACCAAATGAAATTCGGCTAGATTTTCCATAAGTGTAAGCACTATTTGTTCCACCGGATAACAAACCTGTTGTAGTTAAAGCATCTTGACTTTCATATTCAATTCCTGCATACCAATTATCAAATTTCCCAATTCCGACTCCAAAATTTGTTTTAATTGGCAAATTAAAACTTCCAGAAATACGGTTTGAGGAGATTGTATCTCTTGGGATTTCATTTCCAGAAGGCGAAAATGTTAGTGAATATAAATAATCATCTCCTGTAACAGTTAAACTATTTGCGAGTTTTACAGTTGCACCAGTGCTAATTACTAATTTATTTTCAAGTTCTTTATGATATTGCATTCCTAATTTCAAAGAGCCTCCAGTAACTCTACTGACTTCATTGTATTTGGTAGATAGAAAAACATCAGCTCTGAGAACTGAAATTCCATTTTCAATGCTTCCAAAATTAAAATCTCCTTCTATACCAAAAGATAAATTTTTGGTGATTTTCATTCCAAAACTTCCATACAAACGATTTACACCGCCATTTCCTTCGAAAATACTAATCTGAGTTAATCTATCATTTGCATCAAAAACTGATGTAGATAGGGAATATCCAATAGATGAAACTGGTTGCATACCTGCAGAAAATCCAGCTTTTGATCCTATTGGAAATCCAAGGGCTATGTAAGATAAACTTGTTGATGTACTACTTTGAGAGGTTGTTGCACTTTTTACGGTCAAGTCGTTATTCAACAAACCAAAAGAGTATGTTGCAAATCTTAAATCTGAATAAGCTGCAGGATTCGTGAAATTTAAAAAACCGTAATTGCTAAAAGCCACTCCAATGCCACCCATTGAACTTTGCTCCACAGTTGTGTTGCTAAACTTTTCTCCAATTCCAAAATAAGAATAGGGAGATGAGTTTGTTCTCTGAGCTAAAATGGTTGTCGCTGATATAAAAAAGAAAAAAGATATTAGAATATTTCTAATCATTTGTTTTTATTAAAAATCAATAGTTCGTTCAATC
>JANREL010000124.1:7799-19768 GCA_030758355.1 Polaribacter sp. | reverse complement strand
AGAGCTTTAATCAACAATCCTGCTGTGATTTTGGCTGATGAACCCAGTGGAAATTTAGACAGCGAATCTGCAAAAAATTTGCACGAATTGTTCTTCAAATTACGTGATGAATTTGGACAAACTTTTGTGTTGGTGACTCACAATGAAGAATTGGCAAACATGACTGACAGAAAACTGACAATGATTGATGGAAAGATGACAGAATAAATGAAGCAAACTGAACTCAAAGAATTTTTAGACGAAAAAGTAGCGCTTTACAATCATCCAAAATTTATTAAATCGGATCCAATTCAAATTCCGCATTTATTCTCAAAAAAAGAAGATATTGAAATTGCAGCTTTTATGACAGCAACGATTTCTTGGGGAAATCGGAAAATAATCATTCAAAATGCTTCGAAATTGATGGAGTTATTGGATAACACTCCTTTTGATTTTGTGATGAATCACCAAGAAAATGATTTAAAATCATTTGAAAATTTCGTCCATAGAACTTTTAATTCACTTGATTTACAACAATTTGTAAAATCATTAAAACATATTTATCAGAAATATGAAGGGTTAGAAAACGCACTTTCTGTAAGTCCTTCTGATAACAATTACCAAAGTGCCATTCACCATTTCAAAAAAATTTTTTTTGAAATTTCTCATGAAAACAGAACTCAAAAACATATTTCAGACCCAATGAAAAATTCGGCCGCAAAGCGCATCAACATGTTTTTACGTTGGATGGTAAGAAACGATACTTGTGGAGTTGATTTTGGAATTTGGAAAACGCACAATCCAGCAAATTTATCTTGTCCTTTAGATGTACATTCAGGAAATGTTGCCCGAAAATTGGGGATTTTGAAAAGAGAACAAAACGATTGGAAAGCCTTAACTGAATTAGATAAAAAACTTCGGAAACTAGACAAAAACGATCCTGTAAAATACGATTTTGCTTTGTTTGGCTTAGGTGCATTCGAAAAGTTTTCATAAGAAATCAACAATAGTTTTTATTTCATTTAAATTGTGATATTTTAGACAGTAATAATTGTAATAAAATTAAGATGCACTTTAAAAATCCTGAAGTTTTATATTTTTTATGGCTATTAATAATACCCATTTTAGTTCACCTTTTTCAACTACAAAAGTTCGTAAAAGTGCCTTTTACAAATGTGGCTTTTTTACAAAAAATAATTCAAGATTCTAGGAAGAGTTCGAAGCTCAAGAAATGGTTAATCTTAGCAACAAGAATGATATTGCTTTCAGCGATACTTTTTGCATTTTCAGAACCTTTTTTTAGTGATGAAAAGAGTACAAAAAATGAAAATATAATTCTTTATATAGACAATTCCCTGAGCACACAAGCAAAAGGAGAAAAGGGGTTTTTATTGCAAGTTGCAGCCAAAGAAATCATAGAAAATGCACCACAATCAAATAAGTATTCTTTGTTAACAAATGATGAATTTTATAATGATATTTCATTTTCTGAGCTCAAGAAAATAGTTATAAAACTAAATTATTCCTCAAAAAAACCCTCTATAAATAATGTTTTATTAAAAATAAATTCACTTCTAAAAAAACAAACAAATACTTTAAATGAGACAATTTTAATATCTGATTTTCAGAATATTTACAATAATCCGTTTACAAATGTAACACCTCCTTTTTCAATCATTAAACTGACTGAATCTCAAAGAAATAATATTTCTGTTGATAGTGTTTTTACAAGTAATTCTATGGAAGAAACTGTTTTACATGTGGTCGTAAAAAATCAAGGAGAAACTAAAAAAAACGTTCCAATTGCAATGTATAACGAAAAAGAATTAGCAAGCAAACAATCTTTTTCAATTGAGGAAAACTCAACCAAAACCATCTTGTTTCCTATTCAAAAAGAGGAAGCTTTAATCGGGAAAATAATTTTATCTTTTAGCGATACTTTTTCATTTGATAACACTTTTTATTTCCATCTAAAATTACCCAAAAAAATAAACGTTTTAGCTATTGGAAATGAAGTGGATTTTTTATCAAAAATTTACACAAAAGACGAGTTTAATTTTACTCAGAATTTGCCTGAAAATATCAACTATAATTTAATGCCAAAACAGGAAGTTTTGATACTCTATGAGCTCGAAAATATTCCAGAAATTTTATCAAAGAGTCTCCAAGATTTTATTTCAAAAAGTGGCAGTATTGTGATTATTCCAAACCCAAATTCTGACATAAATTCTTACAATCAATTTTTGCAAAAATTTTCTTCATCCACTTTTTCAGCTAAAAATATTGATTCATTAAAAATAACTAATATCAATGAAAGTCACCCTTTCTTTAAAAATGTGTTTTCAAAAAAAGTAGAAAATTTTCAATATCCAGCTGTCAATCATTTCTATGAAATCAACTCAAAAAATGATACCAAAATGGTCAGTTTTGAAAACAACTCGTCTTTTTTAAGTCAGATCAATGTTCCTTCTGGTGCTTTGTATGTTTTTTCAAGTGCCATCAAAAAAAAGAGTAGTTCGTTTCAAAATTCTCCTTTGATTGTTCCTGTTTTTTACAATTTCGGGAAATTTAGTTTTTCTCAATCGCAATTGTACTTTTATCTAGATGAGGAAAATAGTATTGATTTGGATATTCAACTACAAAAAGATGAAATTTTAGAGATTTCAAATTCGACAACTAGTTTTATTCCCATGCAACAAACTTTTCAAAACAAAGTTAATATTACAACTAAAGAAAATCCATCTAAAGCAGGTTCTTATAACATCAAAAAAAACGATGAAATCATCGAAAAAATTGCTTTCAACACTCCGAGGGAAGAGAGTTTACTTCAATTTTTAGATGTTACTCAAATTGAAAAAACAAATCCAAAAATCACAGTTTCAAATTCTGTTTCGAGTGTTTTTAAAAACATTAAGAAAAAAAATGAAGTTCAATCACTTTGGAAATGGTTTTTAGCTTTAGCAATTGTATCTTTGTTTTTAGAAATTTTAATTTTGAAATTCTATAAACCATGAAAACACTTCTTAAAAACGCAACAATTATAGACGTTGAAAGTCAATATCACCAACAAAAAAAGGATGTTTTAATATCAAATGGTATTATAGAAAAAATTGACAATTTAATTGAAGTTTCCTCTGATACAACCACTGTAAATCTTGAAAATTTGCATATTTCTTGTGGTTGGTTTGATACAAGTGTTTGTTTTGGAGAACCTGGTTTTGAAGAGCGAGAAACAATCAAAAATGGCCTGCAAGTTGCTTCAAAAAGTGGATTTACGGTTGTTGCTGTAAATCCAAATACACATCCTGTGATTGATTCAAAATCGGATGTTGAATTTCTCATCAATAAGGCTTCAAAATTTGCTACAAAATTATTTCCAATTGGCGCATTGACTAAAAACTGTGAAGGCAAAGATTTGGCAGAATTATTTGATATGCAGCAATCTGGAGCCATTGCTTTTGGAGATTATACCAAACCAATTTCAAATGATAATTTGATGAAAATCGCCTTGTTATATGCTCAAAATTTTGATGGTTTAATAATTAGTTTTCCGAAAAATAATTCCATTGCAGCTGAAGGAATTGTCAATGAAGGTATCAATAGTACGCAATTGGGTATGAAAGGAATTCCATCTTTGGCCGAACATCTTCAAATTTCTAGAGATTTGTTTTTATTAGAGCATACAGGTGGAAAATTACACATTCCAACAATTTCCACCGCAAAATCTGTTGAACTGATTAAAGCAGCAAAAGTCAAAGGATTGCAAGTAACTTGCAGCGTTTCTGTGCATCACTTAGTTTTAACAGATGATGAATTACATGGTTTTGATAGCAATTTCAAAACAACTCCTCCATTAAGAACAAAAGAAGATGTAAAAGCATTGCAAAAAGCGGTAAAATCTGGAGTTATTGACATCATTACTTCTGACCATAATCCTATGGATATTGAACATAAAAAAGTGGAATTTAGCGAAGCCAAAAATGGCGTTATAGGTTTAGAAAGCGCTTTTGGAGCATTGAATAGTATTTTGGATTTGACAGATTTCATTCCGTTATTAACTTCAAAACCAAGAAGTATTTTTGGGTTGGAAAAAGTAAGTATCAAAGAAGGAGCTAAAGCAAATGTATCTTTATTTAATCCAGCAGGAAAAGTTGTTTTTACAGCTAAAAATATTTTATCAGCTTCAAAAAATAGTCCTTTTATTGATAAAAATCTTGAAGGAAAAGTATATGGAATATTTGCTAATAATCAACTTATTTTATCTTAATTTAATTGAAAATCAATTAATTAAATTCATCATTTATTTTTCTTTTTAATAAAAAATCATGAGTTTACAATATTTAGCAAGAGCCCCAAAAAAAGCTCTAGAAAATCCACCATTGTTACTTTTGTTACATGGATATGGGAGCAATAAAGAAGATTTATATTCATTTGCAGATGAATTACAAGACGAACTATTAATCATCAGTGCTGAGGCTCCTCATGAAATGGGTTTTGGAGGATACGCTTGGTATGCCATCAATTTTGATGCAATGAATGGAAAATTTTCTGACTTGGATCAAGCAAAAAAATCGATTGATATCATTGCCAATTTTATTGATGAAATTAAAGATAAATATCAAACAAATCCTGAAAAAACCTTTGTTTTAGGATTCAGTCAAGGTGCTATATTAAGTTATTCTTTGAGTTTTTTTTATCCAAATAAAGTGCAACATATTATTGCTCTTAGTGGTTACATCAATCAGGAATTATTACCAAAAGATATTTCAAAAGCAATCAAAACAGATTATTATTGTTCTCATGGAACTGTAGATCAGGTTTTACCTATAAATTGGGCAAGAAAAAGCAGTCCTTTTTTAACGAATTTTGGATTAAAAAACGTATATTTTGAATACCCTGTTGGGCACGGAGTGTCACCTCAAAATTTTTACAGTTTAAAATCTTGGATACAAGAACGATTGTGATTATTAAACTTGAAACTCCAAACCATCATACGCTAAGAAAACATTTTTGGGTAGCATTTTAGAAACTTCGCTATGAAATCCAAGTTTATGGCTAATATGTGTAAAATAAGTTGTTTTTGGTTGTATTTCGGCAACAAAATCCAGTGCCTCTTGCAAATTAAAATGTGTCGGATGTGGATCAATTCTTAGTGCATTCACCACCAAAACATCTAAATTTTTCAATTTTTCTTTCTCTTTTTTTTCTATTGATTTGACATCTGTCAAATACGCGAAATTCTGAATCCTATATCCTAAAATCAGTAAATTTCCATGCATTACCGAAATTGGCAAAACCTCTAAATCTTCGAAATAAAAAGGGCTATTTTCAACCAATACAGGAAAAACACTTGGTGCACCAGGATATCTGTTTTCTTTACTAAAAATATATTCAAATCTTCGCTCTAAACTCTTTAACGTTCTTTTATTTAAATAGATAGGCATCTCTCCTATTTGATAGCAAAATGGGCGTAAATCATCTATTCCAGCTGTATGATCTGCGTGCTCATGTGTAAAAAAAACTCCTTGAATCGACTGTACTTTTTCTCGTAACATTTGTTGCCTAAAATCAGGACCACAATCTATTACAATTGTAAAAGCATCAAAAGAAATCATGATAGATGAACGCAATCTTTTGTCTTTGAAGTCATTTGATAAACAAACAGGATCATTGCTAGCAATCATAGGAATTCCCTGAGAAGTTCCTGTACCTAAAAAAGTAATCTTTAACAGTTTTTTAGTAGTATTCATCAAAACAAAAGTAAGATAAAATCGATGAATAGCACCCTAATTTTGTACATTTGTAACTATAAAAATTACTTTAAAATGGCAATTTCTTTAAAGGGCGATCAAGAAATTAGTAGCGTATTAGACACTAAAAGCAAAGCGCTACGAATCAATTTAAACAGAGATATTTACGGAACTTTTGCAGAAATTGGAGCAGGACAAGAAACTGTTCGGAATTTTTTTAGATCTGGAGGTGCATCTGGCACGATTGCAAAAGCAATGAGTGCATATGATAAAGATTTTTCTGATTCAATTTACGGAATGGAGGAAGACGGAAGATACGTTTCACAATCTCGATTGCAAAGAATGTTACGTCATGAAATGGATTTAATTGAAGACAGATTAAGTCGAGAAAAGCATCCAAATAAATTATTTTTCAGCTACGCTAATACCGTCACAACAATTGATTTTGCTCGAACTTTTAAAGGTCATGGTTGGGTAGGAATACGTTTTCAACTTGACCCTTTAGAAGGATACAATGAAATTGTTTTGCATTTACGTTTTAAAGAAACTGATGCTCGATTGCAACAAGAAACCTTAGGAGTTTTAG
The DNA here is from genome assembly GCA_030758355.1 of Polaribacter sp. GTDB lineage: Bacteria > Bacteroidota > Bacteroidia > Flavobacteriales > Flavobacteriaceae > Polaribacter. The sequence continues at coordinate 13,453 of JANREL010000124.1, read as the reverse complement.
GAGTAAATTTGATTTATGGAGCATTTTATTTAAATGATAATCCAAAAGAATTGGTGAAGTCTTTTTATGATAATTTGGGAGGTCATCAATTAGAAATTGATATGGTAAACTTTTCTGGACCACGTTTTATGTACGTTGATAACAGATTGATGAGTTTAACACTTTTGAAAAACGGCATGACAAACGCAGTCATGTTTGGTCCTGATGGAAATAACTTATTGCCAGCTCAAGTGCTCTATAAAAAGAATATTTTAGCATTGCGCGGAAGTTTTAGACCTGTAACCAAAGTAAATATGGACATGTTCGAAAACTCAAAAAAATTATTTCTTGCAGAAAAGAAAGTGGATAAAGAAAACACCCAAATCATTTTTGAAATTACGCTTAGCAACTTAACTTCTGAAGGAAAAATCAATGAACGTGACTTTTTAGACAGAGCTGAACTTTTATGCTCTTTGGGACAAAATGTGATGATTACAAACTTCCAACAATACTTTAAATTAGTTGAATATTTCAGTGAATTTACCAAAGAGAGAATGGCTTTGGCAATGGGAGTCTATAACCTAATTCAAATATTTGATGAAAAGTACTACCGAGATTTAAGTGGTGGGATTTTGGAAGCTTTTGGTAAATTATTTTTTAGAGACTTAAAAGTATACATGTATCCTTATCACGATCAAGAAACGGATGAATATATCAACAGCGAAAATCTAAAAGTACATCCAAGAATGAAAGAATTGTATAAATTCTTTAAAAATAATGGACGTTTAGTTGATATTAAGGACTTTGATAAAAGCAATTTAGATATCTTTTCAAGAACTGTGTTGAAAATGATTATGGAAGGCAAAAAAGGTTGGGAAGAATTACTTCCAGAGGGAATTGCTGAAACTATCAAACAAAAAAGATTGTTTGGTTACTCAAAGACCAGAACAAAAAAATAATTTGTTCTATTTAGTTAAACCTTTTTGATAACTTTCAGTCTTATAAAAAAATATTTTTTTGATAAGCGAAATCAGTTTAATTGAACAACTTAAAAATGCCTCATCAAAAAATGATGCATTTCGTGAATTGGTGAAACAATACAAAGAACGCTTGTATTGGCATATCAGAAAGATTGTGATTTCGCATGATGATGCTGATGATGTACTTCAAAATACTTTCATAAAAATTTTTAAAAATATAGAATCTTTCAACCAAGAAAGCAAATTGTATTCTTGGATGTATAGAATTGCAACGAATGAATCCATCACTTTTATCAATAAAAGAGCCAAAGAAAAAAATATTGATATTGCAGACGTTTATAAAGAATTGGCTGGTTCTTTAGAAAGCGACGATTATTTTTCTGGGGAAGAAATTCAACTAATTTTACAAAAAGCGATTGCCACTTTACCTCAAAAGCAACAAATCGTTTTTAATATGAAATATTTTGATGAGATGAAATATGAAGAGATTTCTGAAATTTTAAAAACCTCCGTCGGCGCTCTGAAAGCCTCCTATTTTCATGCAGTTAAAAAAATAGAACACTATATAAAATCAAAAACTGATTAAACCATTGAATAAATAAAGCGTCTAAGCAAATATGAAAGAAAATTTAGAAAATAGTATCGATTTTTTGAATAAAAAAATAGGAATAAAATCTAGTTTTTCAGTTCCTGAAAATTATTTTTCTGAGGTAGAAGCCTCAATTTCTTCAGAAATTTCAACTAGTTCTTTTTCAAAAGACACTGGATTTACAACGCCAAATGATTATTTTAACAATCTAGAAGATAGTATTTTAAATTCCATTTCAGCACCTCAAAGAGAGTCAAAAGTAATTCATTTTAGAAGTAAAATTTTAAAAACAATTCCATTTGTAGCTGCAGCTTCTATTGCGTTGTTTATAACATTCAATCTATTCTTTATTGAGGACTCAAATACATTTTCTCTAGATTCAATATCACAGAATGATATCGAAAATTGGCTAGATTCAAAAACTTTTTCAAATATTGAAATTGCAAATGCGATTGGAGATGACTTTTTAAAATTGAATGATTTTTCTTTTACTGAATTAAAAGTTGAAAATTTAGAGGACTATTTAACAACTATTGATACTCAAGAACTATTGATTGAAATAAATAATTAAAATTATATGAAAACAATTATCACCTGCCTTTTTTTATGTCTCACTTTAGGATTTTCTTCATTTGCACAAGAAAAAAATGAAAGCAGAGAAAAAATAAAAGCTTTAAAAATTGCTTATTTAACAGAGCAACTGGCATTAACCTCAAACGAAGCTGAAAAATTTTGGCCCATTTATAATGCTTTTGATAAAGGGCAACATGATTTGAGAGATAAACAGCGATTAGAAATGAGAAAATCATTAAGAAATCAAGGAGTAATTAATGAGATCAATGAGAAAGAAGCAGAAAGATTGATTAATTTAAAATTAGCAATTGATGAGCAATTACAAGAATCAGAAAAGGAATTTATTCAAAAAATAACTGGAATTATCTCCTACAAAAAAATAATTAAATTGCAAATTGCAGAGATGGAATTTGGAAGAAAACTCTTAAAAAAATACCATCAAAGAGATAAAAAAGAATAAAAAAGGGAGCTAATCGCTCCCTTTTTTATTTGACCAATGTCATACAAATAAATAGTTCTGGTTTGTTTGCTGTAAATTGTTTTAGCCAAATTGTCAATTCTTTAATCTCATAAGGCAACAATCGTTGTAAAGCTTTTTCTAATTCTCTACAAAACAATTCCGAATTAAAACTCACTTTTTGTAACACTATTTTTGTGTACTCAAACATTGCTCTTGCCATATTTATTAGAATTTTAATATTAATTATAAAACGAAATCGATTTAGTTAAAGCAAACTTAATAAAAAAACCAACATTTTTACAAATGTTGGTCTTAAAATTCTGTTGAATAAATGTTAATATTACAAACTGTTGATTTTTTCAACCAACCCTTTTGCTTTTGTTTCCAATTCTTGGTTTAACATTTTAAAATGTGCTTTTTTATCTTGAACTTTCTTTGTATTAATTTTTGCAATTAAATCATCAAAAGTAACGATTGCCTCGTCAATAATTTCATTTCCTTTTTTAGGTTGATTTTTCAAAGCAGCAACATCCAGTGCATATTCAATTACATCACCTAAAACATAATTGATATCTTTTTTTAAATTTTTAATACTTGCCATAATTCGGTTTTTAACGGATGCAAAGATACTTTATTTCTTTAAAAGAAAGGCAATACTTCTTTGATATTTAATACAGTGTGAAAATTTTTATCAGAAGTATCATTTTCAGAAACTTCTTCGTGAATCCAAGTGGTGTGAAATGGAATGTGAATGGCCGCTGAACCTATTTCAAGAACAGGTAAAACGTCTGATTTCAATGAGTTTCCAATCATCAAAAATTCGGAAGGTTGAATATCTAAATGCTTAATTAATTTTTGATAATCTTTCGCTTTTTTATCAGTCATCACTTCAATATGATGAAAATATTGGGCTAGATTTGATTTATCCAACTTACGTTCCTGATCTAATAAATCTCCTTTTGTAGCTAAAATAAGTTTGAATTTTGGATGTAAATTTTGCAACACGTCTTCTACTCCATCTAGTAATTCTATGGGTTTTTTGAGCATATCTTTTCCAATATCCAAAATTTTATAAATCACTTTTTGATTGATTTTATAGTTGGATAATTCCAACGCACATTCAATCATCGACAACATAAAACCTTTGATTCCATAACCATACAACTCCAAATTTCTGATTTCGGTTTTAAACAATTCTTGATCAATGGTATTTGCAGTTTCATAGGGTGCCAATAATTTTGCAAATTCAAGCTCAGCCTCTCTAAAATAAGTTTCGTTGACCCAAAGCGTGTCATCAGCATCAAAAGCGATTACTTTTATATTTTTATGCATTTTTCAGGAATTCAATTGCTTTTTTCAAATCCTCCTCCGTATCAATTCCAATTGATTCAACATCAGTTTCAATCATTTTAATTTTCTTTCCAACTTCCAAATATCTGATTGCCTCAATTTTTTCAGCAGCTTCCAAAGGTGTCATTTCTCTGTGATAAAAATCGATTAACGCATGTTTTCTGAATGCATAAACACCTTTGTGTTTGTAATATTTCACCTCAATTTCTTGGTCTCTATGAAATGGAATCACACTTCTTGAAAAATACATGGCAAATCCAAAATTATCTGTAATTACCTTTACGTTATTTGGACTTTCAATATCTTCTTTATTGGAAATTTGAACTTTTAAAGACGCCAAATCAATTTGATTATGAATATCAATTTTAAACGCATCAATCAATTTTGATAAAGAAACTGCATCAATAAAAGGTTCATCTCCTTGCACATTTACAACGATATCTGCGTCCATAAATTCAACTGCTTCAGCAATTCTGTCAGAACCACATTCGTGTTCTTTTTTACTCATAATTAGATTTCCACCAACGTTTTGAATGGCATTGGCGATTACTTCAGAATCAGTTACTACATACACCTCTTCAAACAAATTGGTTTGCAAAGCAGCTTCATAGGTTCTTACAATAACAGGTTTCCCTCCTAGATCCTTCATCAATTTCCCTGGAAAACGGGTGGCACTGTAGCGTGCAGGAATCATGGCAATGATTTTCATAGGTGTATTATTTGATGTAAACTTCTAGTAATTCTGATTGATTTTCAGCAAATATTTCTATATTTTTTATGGAAGCTGGAATCAAAATTGTTTCGCCCATAGCAAGTGTTTCTGTTTGATTTTGATGGGTAAAAATTGTTGCCCCTTCGACGCACATATAAATCACAAAACTGTCTTTATCGGTATGATTTACATTAATTTTTCCTTTTAAAGGAAGTACATTTGTTGTAAAATAAGGGCAAGAAACAATTTCTGATGATGTATTTTGATGTTTGGAAAAGGTTGTTCTGTATGATTCTTTTGCTGAATAATCAATAGCATCAATAGCTTGTTCGGTATGCAAATCTCTAAAAGTTCCATCTAGATTTGCACGATCCCAGTCATAAATGCGATAGGTAATATCTGAAGTTTGTTGAATTTCTGCTAATAAAACGCCAGCTCCAATTGCATGCACTCTTCCTGTTGGAATAAAATACACATCACCTTTTTGCACTTCATCAAAATTTAAAATATTTATTAAGGTTTTGTTTTCTAAATGATTGAGATATTCTTTTTTACTTACTTCTTTTTGAAAACCAACAATCAAATTGGCTTTTTCATCTGCTTGCATTACATACCACATTTCCGTTTTTCCAAATGAATTGTGACGTTTTTTTGCCAAATCATCATGAGGGTGTAATTGAATACTCAACGCTTCTTTAGCATCAATATACTTTATTAAAAGAGGGAATTTTTCCCCAAAATGAGTGTAAATTTTTGAACCAACCAAATCACTTTTGTATTCAGAGATTAATTCTTTTAAATTTTTTCCTTTTAAAAATCCGTTAGAAACTATAGAGGTATCTCCTTCAACATCAGATATTTCCCAACTTTCGCCAATATCTTTTCTATCAGAATTTTTGTGTAAAATTGTTGCTAATTTTTCTCCTCCCCAAATTTTATCCTTTAAAATGGGTGTAAATTTTAGAAGCTGTAAATTTTTCATGTTTATTTTTTTCAATATTAGAAAGTAAT
>JANREL010000124.1:0-7699 GCA_030758355.1 Polaribacter sp. | reverse complement strand
AGTGTAATTTTCAAATCTAAGTTTTGTGGTAAATGCTTACGTAATTTATTATACGTAACAACACAAATGTTTTCAGCAGTTGGATTCAATTCCTTAAATTCTGGAACTTCAATATTCAGATTTTTATGATCAAAACAATCTTCGATTTCAATTTTAATCAAATTCTTTAAAATCCCTAAATCATACACATAACCAGTTTCAGGATTTATTTCTCCTGTTAGAGATACAATCAATTCGTAGTTGTGACCATGAAAATTTGGATTACTGCATTTACTAAAAATCTCAAAGTTTTTTTCATCACTCCAATCTTTTCTATATAATCTGTGAGCAGCATTAAAATGTGCTTTTCTATGAACGGTTACTTTTGCCATTTGCTAATTTTTCATACGATTTATTAAATATAATTTGAAACCAAGCTGTATAGATTGCTGGATTGTTTTCAATATCCGTTTTTACATCCTCTAAAGACATCCATTTATAACTCTCAACTTCCTCTTTATTGATGTTTGGTTCACCATCAAAACTACCTATTAAAACATAATCCAATTCGTGTTCAGTAAGTCCATTATCAAAAGGTGCCTTGTAAATAAAAGAAAAAACCTCTTCTAATTCTGTAGAAAAACCCATTTCTTCAAACAATCTTCTTTTACCAGCTTCTATGTTGCTCTCTCCTGCTCTTTGATGCGAGCAACAAGTGTTTGTCCATAAAAGCGGTGAATGATATTTAGTAGCTGCTCTTTGTTGAATCATCAAATCGCCATTTTTATTAAAAACAAAAACTGAAAAAGCCCTATGTAGCAATGCTTTTTCATGAGCTTCCATCTTAGGCATCAGCCCAATTTGATTGTCATTTTCGTCTACTAAAATCACTAATTCCTCCATACTTTGCAAAGATATGCCAAACTACTTGCATAAAAAAATTTAAAATTACGGTAAAACAATAGCATCTTTCTACTGTTTTATTTTGAAGTCTTATCTTTGAAAATCAAATCGAAATTTAAAAAAGTGAATTCATCTTACAGTTTTTTATTACTGATAATCATTGTTTTTTCAATCCAATGCAATTCAAGAACTTCTAAAAAAGAGATTAAAACGATAAAATCAAATAAAAATCATACAGAGGAAAAGGCTAAAAAAAGACCTGAAATTGAGGATGATAGCTTGAATAATAAAAATACAGAAATCTTTCTTGAATCATATGGAAAAAAAAACCTGGATACAAAAATCATTATCAAAACACGATTTGGCGATATCAAATTACGCCTTTTTGAAGATGTACCCATCCATAGAGCAAACTTTGTTTTCTTAACAAAAAAGGGATATTTCAACTCCACAGTTTTTTACAGAGTAGCTAAAAATTTTGTGATCCAAGGAGGAAATTCTGATAATTTATTGACCAGAAAACAACGAAGTAAATACGGAAATTATTTACTTAAACCCGAATTTGTAAAAACCCGAACTCACAAATTTGGTGCACTTGCAGCAGCAAGAAAATGGGAAGATAATCCCAGAAAACTCTCTAGTCCTTTTGAATTTTATATCGTCCAAAAGAGATCAGGAGCGCATCATTTGGATGGAGAGCACACTGTTTTTGGGGAAGTAATATCGGGGTTTGATACTATGGAAAAAATATCGAAAGTAAAAGTTGGCGCTGATGAATGGCCTGTAGAAGAAATCAAAATGACGATTGAAATTTTAGATTGATAATTGGCAATCTAAACTGTATCTTTGCACCTCAAAATTTGTAAATGAGTTTTTTAGAAGAAATACAACTTAGAAGAACTTTTGGAATTATTTCACATCCAGATGCAGGAAAAACGACTCTCACAGAAAAATTATTACTTTTCGGTGGTGCTATTCAAGAAGCAGGAGCTGTAAAAAATAACAAAATCAAAAAAACTGCCACGTCCGATTTTATGGAAATTGAGCGTCAACGTGGAATTTCTGTTGCAACATCTGTACTGGCTTTTATTTATAAAGATAAAAAAATCAACATTCTTGACACACCTGGTCACAAAGATTTTGCTGAAGATACTTTCCGAACTTTAACAGCAGTAGATAGTGTAATTGTAGTAATTGACGTTGCAAAAGGTGTAGAACCACAAACTGAAAAGTTAGTGGAAGTTTGTAGGATGAGAAGTATTCCAATGCTTGTTTTTATCAATAAATTAGACAGGGAAGGAAAAGACGCTTTCGATTTATTGGATGAAGTAGAGCAAAAATTAGGTTTGCATGTAACACCTATGAGTTTTCCAATTGGAATGGGCTATGATTTTCAAGGAATTTATAACATTTGGGAAAAAAAATTAAACCTTTTTTCTGAAAAATCAAAAACATCCATAACAGAAAGTATCGAATTTACAGATGTTTCTAATCCTGAATTAGAAAAAGTAATTGGAGAAAAAGCTGCAAATACATTGAGAGAAGAATTGAATTTGATCGAAGAAGTATATCCAGCATTTTCTCATGACGCATATTTAAAAGGTGACTTACAACCTGTTTTTTTCGGTTCAGCTTTGAATAATTTTGGAGTAAAAGAATTGTTGGATGCTTTTATTGAAATTGCTCCATCACCTCAACCAAAAAAATCTGAAGAAAGATTGGTAGATTCTAAAGAAGAAAAAATGACAGGATTTGTTTTTAAAATTCATGCAAACATGGATCCAAAACACAGAGATAGATTGGCATTTGTAAAAATCGTATCAGGTGTTTTTAGAAGAAATTCTCCTTATTTACACGTTAGACATGGTAAAAATCTAAAATTTTCGAGTCCAAATGCTTTTTTTGCCGAGAAAAAAGAAATTGTTGAAGAATCGTATGCAGGAGATATTGTGGGATTGCATGATACTGGAAATTTTAAAATTGGTGATACTTTGACTGAAGGAGAAGTACTGAATTTTAAAGGAATTCCGAGTTTTTCTCCTGAACATTTTAGATATGTAAATAATGCAGATCCTATGAAATCCAAACAATTATTCAAAGGACTGGATCAATTAATGGATGAAGGAGTTGCTCAATTATTCACCATAGAAATGAATGGTCGTAAAGTTATTGGAACAGTTGGTGCTCTGCAATACGAAGTAATTCAATATCGTTTGGAGCATGAATATGGAGCAAAATGTACTTACGAGCCATTGCAAGTTCACAAAGCTTGTTGGGTAGAAGCTACCAATCCAAAAAATGAAGAATTCCAGGAGTTTCTAAGAGTAAAACAGCGATATTTGGCAAAAGACAAACAAGGTCAACTGGTTTTCTTAGCTGATTCTGAGTTTACAATTCAAATGACTTTAAGTAAATATCCCTCTGTAAAATTGCATTTTACCAGTGAATTCAAATAAAGTTTTTATGAAAAAAATTATTTTTTTTATATTTCTTTTAATTGTCAATAAAAGCTATTCACAGACGAAGTATTCATTCTCAGAAATTGAAAGAAGAGAATTTAGAAATTCAATAAGGCTAAACTATATTTTAGTTCATCAACCAACTAATCAAGTAAATTATACACTAAAACCAAGAATGGGTTTTGTGGGTTTAAATTATAATATTCCTTTAAATGATTGGTTATATACAGGAGCAGGTTTTCATACTGCAATAACAGGAGATCAAGGAGGATTATTTACATTAGGAGTGAATTTAGGTGTAAATACCCCAATATATAAAAATCTTTTTTTTGATGCTAATGTCCATTTTGGTGGTGGTGGCGGTTATAGAAGTTTGGTAAATGGTGGTGGAATTTTATACCCAAGTGCTGGACTTCAATATAAAGCAAAAGGAGTTTCATTTGGAGTTCAATATGGTTATGTAAACTTTTTTACTGGAATTCAAAAAAATGATAATGTTTCTTTTTTTGTTGAAATTCCAAGTTTAATGAGAGTAACTTCTTATAAAGAAGCACAAAAAACATTCGAAATAGCGAATCTAAATACAGATGAATTTTGGAAAAACCCTGCTACAAAAAACGTTCAGCAAGTAACATTTGATTATTTTTTTCCAGTTGGAATGTCTAGAGCAGATATAACTACCACTCCTCAATACAGACCTCTAAGAGAAACCTTATCAATCTTAGGTTTTGAATTTCAACGTTATTTAAATTCAAATACGTTTATTTATGCTCATGCTGATGCCATGTACAGTGGATTAGTTGCAGGATTTATGGATGTGTTTTTTGGAGTTGGAAAAAATTTTATTGAAACAAAACATATAAACTTATTTGCAAAAGCTGGAATTGGTGCTGCGGGAGGTAGAATTTTTCCAGAAGGCGGCTTAACCATGTATCCAAATGCTGGTTTTGATATTCGTTTGACGGATAAATTTGGAATCAGTATTCACGGAGGATATCACAGATCAATTGGAGGAACTTTTGAGGCTTATACAGCCGGATTTAGTTTAAAATACTACAACTTAAGTGGAGGAACTACTAACCCTTTTAGCAATGAAAAAATCACTAAAATAAAAACTCAAGGGATCCAGATTTCTGCTCAAAATCAAACATATTTTGATGTAGCAAAATTTGGAATTCCTAATAGTGATTTAAATTTGATTGCAATTAAATTAAACTACGATCTGAATCATCGATATTATTTAGCTGGTGAGGCATCTTTTGCTTATGAAGGAGAATCAGGAGGATATGCACAAGGTACTTTTGGAATTGGAATAAAAAGTAATAAGTTTTTGAATGAAAAATTTTCGACATTTTTAGAATTATCTGGGGGTGTAGCCGGTGGTGGAAGAGTTGATTCTGGGGAGGGAATTTTAGTAAGACCAACTCTTGGAATAAATTATCATTATAATGATGATTTTTCAATGCATACCTCCGGTGGTCAAATGTGGTCTCCTTTTGGAAATGTAAATTCATCAAATATCAATATTGGATTGTCTTATGGATTATCCATTTTAAACTCAAGAAAGTAATAGAACCAATATAAATTTAAAATATGAACAACGGAATTTACGCAAAATTCACCACCGAAAAAGGTGAAATTTTAGTACAATTAGAGCACGAAAGAACACCAGGAACAGTAGGTAATTTTGTTGCTTTAGCAGAAGGAAATCTTGAAAACAGCTCAAAACCTCAAGGTGCTCCATATTATAACGGATTAAAATTTCATAGAGTCATTCCTGATTTTATGATCCAAGGAGGTTGTCCCTTAGGAACTGGAACAGGAAATCCTGGTTATAAATTTGATGATGAATTTCATCCAGAATTAAAACACAATGCCCCGGGAAAATTAGCAATGGCTAATTCAGGTCCTGCAACAAACGGAAGTCAATTTTATATTACACACGTTCCTACTCCTTGGTTAGATGGAAAACATACCGTTTTTGGTTCCGTCGTTGAAGGACAGGATGTGGTTGATGCTGTTTCGCAAGGCGATACCATGTCAATTGAAATTATAAGAGTTGGATCTGAAGCAGAAAAATTCAATGCAATTGAAGCTTTTAGAAATTTTGAAGGAGCTAGAGCAAAGCATGAAGCGGAAGCTAAAAGAAAACAAAAAGAAATTTTAGATACAATTGCTGCTGGATTTAATGAAACAAAAACTGGTTTACGTTATCAAATCATTCAAAAAGGTGACGGAAAAAAAGCTGAAAAAGGATCAAAAGTCTCAGTACATTACAAAGGTCAATTATTGGACGGAACAGTTTTTGATTCGTCTTATAAACGCAAAGAACCGATTGATTTTACTCTAGGTATTGGTCAAGTAATTTCTGGATGGGATGAAGGAATTCAACTTTTAAAAGAAGGTGATAAAGCAAGATTAGTTATTCCGTCTGATTTAGCATATGGAGAACGTGGTGCAGGTGGTGTAATTCCTTCAAATGCAACATTGATTTTTGATGTTGAATTGATGAAAGTTAAATAATATAAAAAGAGAGACTGTATAATGATTATATAGTCTCTCTTGTTTTTTATAAAATTTATTCGATTTAAATATTTTTTGCTAACCAGTCACCTACTTCTTTTGTTCCAAAAAATTTTCCCCTATCGGCTAAATCTTCTGTAACAATACCTTCGGACAAAGCTTTTTCAACAACATCTCTAATAGCTTTTCCTTCATTCATCAAACCAAAATTTTCGAACATCATTGCAGCAGAAAGCACCGTTGCCATTGGATTTGCAATATTTTTTCCTGTTGCTTGCGGATAAGAACCATGAATTGGCTCAAACAATCCGATATCAGAACCTATGGAAGCACTTGGCATTAATCCCATAGAACCTGAAATTACAGAAGCTTCATCTGTTAAAATATCTCCGAATAAATTTTCTGTAATCAATACATCATAACTGTTAGGCCATTGAACCAAACGCATGGCAACTGCATCAACAAATTCATACGAAACTGTTACTTCAGGATAGTCTTTTTCCATGGCTTGCACAGTTTCTCTCCACAATCTTGAAGTTTCTAAAACATTGGCTTTGTCAACACAACACAATTTTTTGCTACGAGTCATTGCCAATTCAAAGCCTTTTTTTGCCAGACGTTTTACTTCTTCTCTTGTATACACACAATTATCGAAAGCTGTTTCTCCATCATCTCTTCTACCCTTTTCACCAAAGTAAATTCCGCCTGTTAATTCTCTTAAAAAAACCAAATCAGTTCCCTCAATTCGTTCTCTTTTTAAAGGTGATTTGTCTAATAAAGAAGGAAATGTAAACGTTGGACGTACATTAGCAAACAATCCTAATTTTTTTCTCATTTTCAACAGACCTTGCTCTGGACGAACTTTTGCTGAAGGATCATTATCATATTTTGGATGACCAATGGCTCCGAACAAAACAGCATCGGAGGTTACACAAATTTCATGTGTTTCATCAGGATAAGGTTCACCTACAGCATCAATGGCTGCTGCACCAGTCAATGCAGGTCTCCAGGTAATTTCATGTCCAAATTTTTGTGCTACAGCATTCGAAACTTTTACTGCTTGATCGATCACTTCTGGTCCTATACCATCTCCTGCTAATAAGGCTATTTTTAATTTCATTATTTAAGTTTTTAGACAGTAGTCGTTAGACTTTAGTGGACTGTCGTATTCAATTTTTAGTTTCTATTTTTATTTTTTCTACATACTACCGTCTAAAGACAACAGTCTAAATAATGTTCAACATTTTTTCAGTAGCTTTAATTGCAGAAACAGTTTGATCAGAATCTAAACCTCTGGTAATAAATTCTTTAGCTTCACTCTTCCAAGTGATGATAGTTTCACACAATGCATCAGAATTACTTCCTGGAGGAATTCTAACTGTGTAATCAATCAAATTTGGAATTGTTTTTTTACTATGAGTTTTGTATAATTTTTTCAAGGCATTCATAAAAGCATCAAATTGTCCATCTCCTTGAGCATGTGCTTCATATAAAACGCCTTCTACTTTTAGCATCAACGTTGTGGATGGTTTCAATCCTTTTGCATGACCCAATACATAATTTTCAACAACTACTTTTCGTTCAATGGAATCACTATCCAACACATCAGAAATAATGTAAGGCAAGTCTTCTTGAGAAACTACTTCTTTTTTATCGCCCAGTTCTATGATTCTTTGGGTCACTTTTTTGAGCTCTTCGTTATTCAAGCTAATTCCTAAATCTTGTAAATTTTTCTGAATATTGGCTTTCCCTGAAGTTTTACCCAAAGCATATTTTCGTTTTCTACCAAAACGTTCTGGCATTAAATCATTAAAATAAAGATTGTTTTTATTATC
>JANREL010000123.1 GCA_030758355.1 Polaribacter sp. | reverse complement strand
AAATTAATTCTGATTTTTCTGCTGAAACAAGGTATCAAGCCAATTATGCGATATCGAATACAAACACTTTCAATCCCCTTTACACCTATGGAAACGGAAATGTATTTAACGTAGATCAATCAACTTTTACTAATTTCAAACAAAACTTTTTTGATTATACTTTTGATGCATTTTTAAAGTATGAAAAAGTATTTAATGATAGACATGATGTAAAAGCAATGGTTGGAACCTCTGTATTCCAAACAATTGGTCGATTTGAAAATATTTTGACAAGCACAGCAACAGGAACTACTTTAAATGATTTCATTTTAGGAACTCCAGTTTTAAATGGTGACGGATTACAAATTTTCAAAAACAATAATAACGGTTCTAATTTAGCTTTTGATAGTAGATTATTATCTTATTTTGGTAGATTCCAATATGCGTATGACGGTAAATATTTATTTTCAGCAGTAGTAAGAAGAGATGGTTCATCTAATTTTGGTCCAAAAAATAAATTTGGATTTTTCCCAACGGCATCTTTAGGTTGGATAGCTTCTGAAGAAGATTTCTTAAAAGAATCAAACGTAATAAGCTTTTTAAAATTAAGAGCAAGTTATGGTATTATTGGTAATGATAGAATCCCAGGATTTAGATTTTTATCAATCTTAAATGGAGAAGCTGAGTATGTGTTTAACAATCAATTAGCTCAAGGAATTGCTGTTGGACCAGTTGCAAACCCAGAAATTAGATGGGAAAAACAAATTCCATTAGACATTGGTTTGGATGTTGAATTATTTAATAAAGTAACTATTACTGCAGATTATTTCAAGAAAAGAACGGAAGATTTATTAGTCTCTGCACAAACATCAGGTATTATCGGTGTTGCAGCTCCTGGCTCTTCAGTTCCAGTAATCAATGCAGGTACTGTAGAAAACGAAGGTTTAGAGTTTTCCATTGGTTATAAAGAAACAGTTTCAGAAGATTTTAATTTCAATGTAAATTACAATCTTACTACATTAAAAAACAATGTAACTTTTGTTGGAAATTCAACAGGAATTATCGAAGGAGGAAGTTTTGGTGTGGGTCAAGAACCACCATCAAGAATGGAAGCTGGTTTTCCAATCGGATATTTTTATGGTTATAAAACTGATGGAATTTTCCAAACACAGGCTGATGTGAATGCTCACGCAACTCAACTAAATGCAGCTCCTGGAGATTTACGCTTTGTAGATACAAATGGTGATGGTAAAATTGATGCGGATGATAGAACAAATATTGGAGATCCAATTGCTGATATCACTATGGGATTAAATTTATCTTTCAATTACAAAAGATTTGACTTTAACGCATATGCTTTTGCATCAATTGGAAATGAAATTGTAAGAAATTATGAAAGAAATTTACCATTGACAAACAGGCCAACTTACTTTTTAGACAGATGGACAGGTCCAGGGACAAGTAACACTTCTCCAAGAGTTACCACTGGTGCAACAGGAAATATTTTATTTTCAGATTTTTACGTTGAAGATGGTTCTTTCTTGCGTTTACAAAGTGTACAATTAGGATATAGTGTAGGTCAAGAAACTTTAGAAAAATTACAATTCAGTAAATTGAGATTTTATGTAACTGGAAGTAACTTATTTACATTAACTAAATATAGAGGATATGATCCAACTACATCCAATGGAGCCCCAATCGGTGGAGGAATTGATCAAGGGTTTTATCCAAGTCCGAAAACATTTTTATTCGGTATGAATGTTACTTTTTAATACAAACAATATGAAAAAAATAAACATAAAAATATTCACGATCTTAGTCCTAATAGTAGGATTAAATCAATCTTGCAGCGATGATTTTGTAGATGTAAAACCAACATCTGACAACTCTGAAGATTTCTTTAACTCAGAGCAAGATTATCAAAATGCACTTATTGGTGCTTACGACTTGTTACAGTCTACTTATTTGAATGTCATGTTAGGTGAAATCGCCTCAGACAACACATTGGCTGGTGGAGAGAGTGCTACTGACGTTTTAGGAATTCAAGAGGTTGATGACATGATTCATACTCCGTTAAATGCCCAATTGAGAGACATTTGGAGTTGGATGTTTGCAGGAGTTAATAGAGCGAATTATATTCTTGAATTTAAAGATAAATTTGATTTCGCTGGTAAAAATGAAATTTTAGCCCAAGCTACTTTTTTAAGAGCTTACTATTATTTTGAATTGGTAAAATGGTTTGGTGATGTGCCGTTAGCAGTTGATAAAAGAATTCAATTTGGAGAACAATTTACAATTGATAGAACTCCTAAAGCTGCCGTATATGCTCAAATTGAATTGGATTTAATTTATGCAGTTGATAATTTGCCTTACGTTCAATCAGAACCAGGTAGAGTAACAAAAGGGGCTGCACAAGCTTTATTAGGAAAAGCATATTTATATCAAAATAAATTTGATGAAGCAGCAACTGTTTTAGAAAATTTAATTGTAAATGGTCCTTATGATTTAGTTTCAAACTACGATACAATATTCGAAGAAGCAGGAGAGAACAATATTGAATCTGTTTTTGAAGTTCAATATTTTGATGGTCAAGGCGCAGGTTTTGGTTGTTTACAATGTAGTGAAGGAAATGTTGCTGTAGGATTTAGTGGTGTGCGTGCATACGTAGGACCTGACTTTACTCCAGGATTTAGTTTCAACGTTCCTGTTCAAGAAGTTGTTGATGCTTTTGAAAATGGCGATTTAAGAAAAGATGTTGCAATTCTAGACATTGAAGCTTGGGCAACAGCAACAGGAGCAACTTATGGAACTGGTTATGAACATACTGGATATTTCAATAGAAAATACATTCCTAGAACAAGAAGCACAAATGCTCAAGGTGATAGAAACTTAACAAATCCTAACAATTATAGAGCGATTCGTTTTGCGGATGTTTTACTAATGGCCGCTGAGGCTTTCAATAAAAAATCGTCTCCGGATGATGCAAAAGCACTAACATATCTAAACAGAGTAAGAACAAGAGCTTTTGGAAACACTTCAAATAATATTAATTCTTCTGGAAGCACTCTTTATGAAAATATTCTAAATGAGAGAAGAGTAGAATTAGTTGGAGAAGGACATCGCTTTTTTGATTTAGTAAGAACAGGAAAAGCTGCTCAAGAAATCAATGGTTTTGTTGTTGGTAAACATGAACTTTTTCCAATTCCAGCAATCGAAATTCAGTTAGCAGGAAATCGTTGGTCACAAAATCCAAATTATTAAAAATTAAATACGAATGAAAAACATACAACAAATAATAAAAATATTTTTCTTACTGCTATTAGTGGCTTGTACGGAAAATGATTTAAGAGATGTGTCTTTTGTGAATGATATTACTGCACCAGCCAATGTTGCTGCTGTTTATAACATCACTCAAGATAATACAGGCTCAGTTACGATAACACCAAATGCTGATGGTGCTGTTAGTTTTGAAATTTTCTTTGGAGATGGAACTACAGCTCCTGCAATTGTACCCCAGGGTGAAAGTGCATTTCATGTTTATGCTGAAGGAACTTATCAAGTAAAAATAGTAGCTGTAAATTTAACTGGAGTAAAAACAGAAGCTACTCAGCAATTGATAGTTTCTTTCAAAGCTCCTCAAAATTTGGTAGTTGTTGTCGAAAATGATGCGGCAATTTCAAAGCAAGTAAATATTACTGCAAACGCTGATTTTGCTACATTTTTTGAATTTAATTCAGGAGAAACAGGAGTAACTCAACCAGTGGTTTCAGGTAACATTGGTTCAACAATATCCTATACCTATCAAAATGCAGGTACTTATGATATTATGGTTGAAGCAAAAGGTGG
>JANREL010000122.1 GCA_030758355.1 Polaribacter sp. | reverse complement strand
AACATGAAAAATACAGCTTTATTTTCTGATATTGAACTATTTATAAAATCATTACATCCTTCAACAATTGCTGAGGAACGTAAAGTGACCTTACAACCGTTGATTGATTTTATCCAATTAAAAATCACGAATCAAGAAGCGATTGCTCTTAATTTTATTTGTACGCACAATTCAAGGAGAAGTCATTTATCACAAGTTTGGGCGCAAACAATGGCTGCTTTTTTTGGAATTGAAAACGTGTTTTGTTACTCAGGAGGAACAGAAGCAACTGCACTATTTCCAATGGCAGCAAAAACCTTACAAAATTCTGGATTTCAAATTCAAACACTTTCTGATGGAAAAAACCCTGTATATGCCATAAAATATGCAGAAAATGCACACCCAATTATGGGGTTTTCAAAAAGATTGGATAATGATTTTAATCCTAAAACGGATTTTGCAGCAATCATGACTTGTAATTCCGCCAATGAAGCATGTCCTTTGGTTGTTGGTGCAGAAAAAAGAATTCCGATTACTTTTGAAGATCCAAAAGCTTTTGACAATACACCACAACAAGCGGAAAAATATCATGAAAGAAGTGTGCAAATTGCCACTGAACTCTTATACGTTTTTTCTCAACTAAAAAAAGAACATGAGTAAAAAAAAGCTTGGTTTTTTAGATAAAAACCTTACACTTTGGATTTTTGTTGCCATGATTATTGGCGTTAGTTTGGGGTATTTTATTCCTACTTTTCCTGATTTTATCAATTCATTTAATAGTGGAACTACCAATATTCCTATTGCTATTGGTTTAATTGTAATGATGTATCCGCCTTTGGCGAAAGTAAATTATGCGTTATTGCCAAAAGTGTTTAAAAACACAAAAATTCTCTCTATTTCACTGATTCTCAATTGGATTATTGGGCCCGTTTTGATGTTTGTGTTGGCAATTACTTTTTTAAGAGACTATCCTGAATATATGGTGGGTTTGATTTTAATTGGCTTGGCAAGATGCATTGCTATGGTATTAGTTTGGAATGATTTGGCAGAAGGAAGCAGTGAATATGGAGCGGGATTAGTAGCCCTGAATAGTATTTTTCAAGTATTTGCTTACAGTTTTTATGCGTGGCTTTTTATTACTGTTTTGCCTCCTTATTTCGGGTTTGAAGGTGCAATTGTTACTATTTCTATTGCAACCATTGCTGAAAGTGTAGCTATTTATTTGGGAATTCCTTTTGTATTGGGAATTTTGAGTAGATATCTTTTAATAAAAGCAAAAGGCGAAGTTTGGTACACTCAAAAATTTATTCCTACCATTTCACCTTTAACGTTAATTGCGCTATTATTTACAATTATTGTGATGTTTTCGTTAAAAGGCGAATTGATTGTTGAAATTCCCATGGATGTTGTAATTATTGCCATTCCGTTATTAACTTATTTTGCGTTGATGTTTTTCATCGGGTTTTTCTTTACAAAAGCCATGGGAGGCACTTATGACAAAACTGCAGCTGTTGCTTTTACAGCAGCTGGAAACAATTTTGAATTGGCAATTGCAGTGGCTATAGCAGTTTTCGGCCTGAATTCAGGGCAAGCTTTTACAGGAGTTATTGGACCTTTGGTGGAAGTACCTGCACTTATTCTTTTGGTGCGTGTTTCATTTTGGCTACGAAAAAAATATTTTATCAAACTCCAATAAAAACCAAATTTTTAAACGACAACGCTTACGTATATTTCTTTATTTTAAATAGTTTCTATTACAAATATTACCTTTTTCATATAAGAATCATTCCTTTTTTTGTAGTCGAATTCTAATCAAATAAAATGAAACGAATTACAAAAATTGGATGTTCCGTTTTAAAACTCCAAATAAAATAAACCTTGCATACAGTTAAACCTTTAAACACTCAAACAATTTCGTAGAAATTCATACTTTTGTGCTTCAAATTACAGTAAATAATGAAGAACACCTACAGAATAGCGGTTATTCAATTGAACCTCAACAACACTCCAGAGAACAATCTCAAAAAGTGTTTGCAATGGGTTAGAGATGCTGCTGCAAAAGGCGCAGAAGTAATTTCTTTACCAGAATTGTATAGCAGTCATTATTTTTGTCAAAGTGAAGATACAGATAATTTTGCCTATGCTGAGCCTTTGTATAGCATTTCATTTACAGCTTTTAGCGAATTAGCCAAAGAGTTGGGTGTGGTTATCATAGTTCCTTTTTTTGAAAAACGCATGGCGGGAATTTATCATAATAGTGCTTATATTATAGATACAGATGGCACTGAAGCTGGTTTGTATCGAAAAATGCACATTCCTGATGATCCTCATTTTTATGAAAAATTCTATTTTACACCTGGAGATTTAGGCTTTAAATCAAACCAAACCAACAAAGGAAAAATTGGCGTTTTAATCTGTTGGGATCAATGGTATCCTGAAGCGGCAAGACTTACCGCCTTGAAAGGTGCAGAAGTCTTGTTTTATCCGACAGCCATTGGTTGGCATCCTAAAGAAAAAGCGCAATATGGCGAAAATCAATTTGGCGCTTGGATGAATGTCATGAAAGGACATGCTGTTGCAAATGGTGTTTATGTGGCAGCTGCCAATAGAGTTGGTTTGGAAAAATACTTACCTGATACTGATGGATTGGAATTTTGGGGAGCTTCATTCATTGCGGGTCCTCAGGGTGAAATTTTAGCACAAGCTTCTCACGATAAAGAAGAAATATTAATAGCTGAAGTGGATTTAGATTTACAAGAAAATGTACGTCAGAATTGGCCATTTTTTAGAGATAGAAGAATTGATGCTTTTGGTGACATCACAAAAAGAGCGATAGATTAATGAGAAGATTTCCAGCAGAATGGGAAAGCCAAGAAGGCATCTTGCTTTGTTTTCCTCACAATGGCAACGATTGGCCAGGAAAATACGGTGCAATTCAATGGGCATTTGTTGAGTTAATCAAAAAAATTACAGCTGTTGAAACCGTTTTCTTAGTTGTTGCTGATGAAAAGCTACAAGAAAAAGTTACTGAAATGTTGGTAATTGCTCATGTTCCGTTAGAAAAAGTTTCTTTTATCCAACACAAAACAAACAGAAGTTGGATGCGCGATTCAGGACCAATCATCGTTCAAAATGGATCAAAAAGAGAAGCCATCAATTTCAATTTTAATGGGTGGGCAAAATATAAAAATTATCAGTTAGATAAATTTGTGCCATCAAAAGTGGCAAATCATTTGAATATTCCCTTAACACAAGCTACTTATAAAGGAAAACCTGTCATTTTGGAAGGTGGTGCTATTGATGTAAATGGTAAAGGTACTTTATTAACATCCGAAGAATGTTTGTTGCATCCTACCATTCAAGTTCGAAATCCAAATTTCACAAAACAAGATTACGAAGCTATTTTTAAAGAATATTTAGGCATTACAAACGTGATTTGGTTGGGTGATGGCATTATGGGTGATGATACTCATGGACATATTGATGATTTGTGTCGTTTTGTTGATGAAAAAACCATCATAACTGTTGTTGAAACAGATCCCAAAAATCCAAATTATGCTGCTTTACAAGACAATGTAGAAAGACTTCAAAAATCAGTTTTGGAAGATGGGTCAAAACCAACAATTGTTGCGTTGCCAATGCCAAAAACTGTTGAGTTTGATGGTTTGGTAATTCCTGCTAGTTATGCTAACTTTTTAATTATCAATAACGTCGTTTTAGTTCCTACATTTAATGATGTTAATGACAGAATTGCACTCAACATCATTGCCAACTGTTTTCCTAATAGAGAAATTATTGGCATTAGTGCCATAGATTTAATTTGGGGTTTTGGCACTTTACACTGTTTGAGCCAGCAAATCCCTAAATAATT
>JANREL010000121.1:12115-20271 GCA_030758355.1 Polaribacter sp. | reverse complement strand
TAGCTGAAAATCGGTTTACTAATTTGACAATTATTGAAGCGTTTGTAAGAACAGGAACAAAAAAATTAATCAAATTGTTAACTCTTTAAAATATTTAAATATCTCACCATCGGTAATGATACTCCCTTTTTCTATGAGTTCAAAAATTTCTGTATTTCGTTCGGTAGTGTAGTGTTTGCTTCCTTTAAATATTTCAACAGAATTATCTAAAGGATTTTTCATCAACCATTCAAAACCTTCTTGAGTTAATAGATTGATGTCCCAAGTAATTTTGATAGCGATTCTGTCAATTTTATCCGCATCACATTTAAAAAAATTAGCAGAAGTTTCAGAAAAGTGCTCTAAATAAGTGGTTTTTGTTAAAACATCTTCCCAAACAATGTCTGAAAAAACTTTCATTTCTTCTAAAGCTACTTCAGGTTTTTGTGTTTTAATTTCATCCCATTCTTTTACATCTATGCTTTGTGATGCTAAAAAAATAGCAAATTCTTGGTGCAAACTTTCGAATTGTTCTTTGGTTAACAAACGATATTTCATAAGGTATTGAATTAAAAAAAGCTCGTTATTTCTAACGAGCTTTTGTTTGGTGATTGATAAATTTATTCAGCAATTACTTCAAAAGTAATATCTGCCACTACGCTTCTGTGCAATCTAACAGAAGCTTCGTATTTACCTAATCTTTTTACAGTACCACCTGCCACTTTAATGAATTTTTTATCCAATTCAGTTCCTGCTTTTGCAATAGCTTCTGCAAGATCAATATTGCTTACAGAACCAAATAATTTGTCTCCGCCAGCTTTTGAGGCAATTTTAATTTCATATCCTTTAATTGTTTCAGCAATTTTGTTTGCATCAGCAATTAATTTTGCTTCTTTGTAAGCACGTTGTTTTAAGTTTTCTGCTAATACTTTCTTTGCAGATGAAGTAGCTAAAACTGCTTGTCCTGTAGGGATTAAAAAATTTCTGCCATAACCGTTTTTTACAATTACTACATCGTCTTTAAATCCTAAATTTTCTACATCTTGTTTTAATATCAATTCCATAATATCTACTTCTTAATTATTTTAACATATCACCAACGTAAGGCATTAACGCTAAATGACGCGACCTTTTAATGGCTTGAGCCACTTTACGTTGATATTTTAATGAGGTTCCTGTTAAACGTCTTGGTAAAATTTTACCTTGTTCATTTACTAAATACAATAAGAAATCAGCATCTTTATAATCGATGTATTTGATACCTTTTTTCTTAAATCTACAGTATTTATTTTCTTTTTTGGTTTCAATGTCAAGAGGTGTTAAATATCTAACATCAGCAGATTTGCCTCCTTTTGATTGTTGTTCAATAGTTTCCATGGCTTATTTTTTTGCAGATTTAACACGTTCTCTTCTTTTCTCAGCCCAAGCAGCAGCATGTTTGTCAAACTTTACAGTTAAATAACGCATAACGCTATCATCTCTTCTAAATTCTAACTCAAATGGTGCAACAACTTCGCCTGCAACTTTGTACTCAAATAAGTGATAAAAACCACTTTTTTTCTTTTGAATTGGGTATGCTAATTTTTTCAAGCCCCAATCTTCCTTTGAAATCATTTCGGCACCTTTAGAAACCAAATAGTCATCAAACTTTTGTACTGTTTCCTTTATCTGAGTATCAGATAAAACGGGATTCAAAATGAAAACAGTTTCGTAATGATTCATAAGTAAATATTTATTGTTTATTTTTAAGGGTGCAAATATAGTAACTTTTTAGGAATTACCAATTACTTATTTTGGTTTAATTTTTCTATATTGCATCAACTTTTACGAAATACCATGCAGATTCTAGAAATACCCAATTTAATCCATTATGCGATTCCGTTTTTTATTATTACCGTAATCATAGAAATTATTTTAACGGTAAAAATAAGGCTTGAAGAATATGAATTTAAAGATGCTGCAACTTCAATTGCCATGGGTTTGGGGAATGTTATTTTAGGATTGATCTCTAAAAGTTTGGTATTGACTGTGTTTTTATTTTTTTATAAATTCAGACTATTTACAATTCCTTTTGCATGGTGGTCATGGATTTTAGTCTTATTTGCTGAAGATTTTTGTTATTATTGGTTTCACAGAACGAGTCATGAAAATCGCCTGTTTTGGGCAAGTCATGTAGTGCATCATTCTTCCCTAAAATACAATTTAAGCACTGCTTTACGACAAACTTGGTCAGGAAGCTTTTATTCTTTTATCTTTTGGATTCCATTGATTTTATTAGGCTTTCATCCAGTGATGGTGTTGGTTCAAATTTCTGTCAGTTTGTTATATCAATATTGGATACATACCGAATTAATTCACAAATTGCCCAATTGGTTTGAAGCTGTTTTCAATACACCAAGCCATCATAGAGTGCATCATGCCACCAATCCGCAATATTTAGACCGTAATCACGCAGGGATTTTTATAATTTGGGACAGACTGTTTGGAACTTTTGAACCCGAAATTGAAAAACCAGTATATGGTTTGGTAAAAAATATAAACACCTACAATCCTGTAAAAATAGCTTTTAACGAATGGATTCAGATGTTTAAAGATGCTTTTGCTTCCAAAACCAGTTTTTCAAATCGATTGAAATACTTGGTAAAACCTCCCGGTTGGAAACATGATGGCACAGGAATTTTATCCCCTGATTTGAGAAAAGAATGGGAACAAAAAAAAGGTAAGTGAAGCACTTACCTTTTTTTTATATAATTTATTAAAAATTATGCTTCAAAAGCATGTAATAACTCTTCGTAAACGATTTCCCCTTTTACAATGTTCAACCCTTTTTCTAAAGTTTTATCTCTATTGCAAGCTTCTCTCCATCCTAAATTTGCAATTTTCAATACATAGCTTAAGGTAACATTTGTCAATGCTAATGTTGAAGTGTAAGGAACTGCACCTGGCATATTAGCTACACAATAATGCACAACATCATCAATAATGTAGGTTGGATCTTGATGTGTAGTTGGTCTGGTAGTTTCAAAACATCCACCTTGATCTACAGCGACATCTACAATTACAGTTCCGGGTTTCATTTCTTTCAACATGTCTCTTGTAATCAATTTTGGAGCTTTCCCTCCTTTTAATAAAACTCCACCAATAATCAAATCGTGGGTTTTAATATGTTGACGAATGCTATATTCGTTAGAAAAAGCGGTTACAACATGGTTTGGTAACACATCATTTAAATAACGTAAACGTTTCATGTTTACATCCATGATAGTAACACTTGCGCCCAAGCCTGCAGCCATTTTTGCAGCCTGCACACCTACAACTCCCGCACCTAAAATCAATACTTTTCCAGGGGCAACACCAGGAACACCTCCTAATAAAATGCCTCTTCCTTTGATTGGTTTTTCTAAATATTTAGCCCCTTGCTGAATTGCCATTCTTCCTGCAACTTCAGACATTGGGGTTAATAATGGTAGGGTTCCATCTTCATCTTCTACAGTTTCGTAAGCAATGCAAATTGCTTTTCTACGGATCATTGCTTTGGTCAACTCTTCACTTGATGCAAAATGAAAATAAGTAAACAAAATTTGATCTTCTTGAATCAAATCATATTCAGATGCAATGGGTTCTTTAACCTTCACAATCATCTCGCTAGCAGCATATACTTCTTCTATTGTTGGTAAAATGATGGCACCAACTTCTTCGTAATCTTTATCTAAAAAACCACTTCCTTCACCTGCAGTTGATTGCACATATACAGTATGGTTATGTTTTTTTAACGCAAAAACACCAGCAGGCGTCATCCCTACTCTATTTTCGTTATTTTTAATTTCCTTAGGAATTCCTATTTTCATGATTTTAAATGTGTCTGATTTGTGGCAATAAAAATACGTTGATTTTTATAATTCCTAAAATAATTACTGATTTTGATGTTTTTTTATTTGAAGTGTATTAGAAATCTCAAATAGTTGATTTTTTTTCAATAAAAATTAACGAAATCGATTTTTTAAACAATAAAATGATTAATTTATTGAATTGCCATTTTTTCAATATTTCAGTATTGATTCTTCAATAAATATGGTTTCAATATTCTTTGCCAAATGCGATATCCTTCAGGTTTCATATGGAGTTTATCGCTTGCATATAATTCAAAACGATAACCTCCGTTACTCGTTAACATTTCTTTGTAAACATCAACAAAAGTTATATTGGTTTCATTATTAATATATTCTTTTATTAGTTTACTAGCTAGAATCATTTTATCTTTATATTGATGATTTGCAGGACTTGGTTTTATTGAAATATAAACAACAGGTACATCAGGCAATTTTTTACGAATCATTGTTAGTAATTTCTTAGTGCTTTCAAAAATACTATCGGCTGTATTTACTGGATATTTTAAATCATTTTCTCCAATATACAACACAATCTGACTCGGTTTGTAATCAAAAATAAGTTTATCTGCATAATAAATAATGTCCTTTACTTGAGCACCTGCTAAACCTTTATTGATTACCTCGTATTTTTCGAACTTTTTCTCAATATTTTTCCACAATTTGATGGATGAACTTCCAACGAAAACAATAGGATTTGTAAATGGTTGGTAATTTTTTTTGAATGTTTCGATTGTTTGAATTTTCTCAGCATAAATAACTTTTTGTTGTGAAAAAATATGAGAAACAGACATTATTGATCCTATTAAAAAAAGAACAACACATATGTCAATTCTAAAACCTTTATATATGTTATTTTTAATTTCCATACCAGAATTTTATGCTTTTATCACTCATTATTTTAAGTGTAAAGTTATTTAAAATTTTATGGAACCTTTAATTATATATTATTATTCTTTAATTATTTAAGGTTTATAAATTTTATTCAATATGATTTATAAAAATGAAAATATATTAGAAATTTAATCAATATGCGTCAACATCAATTACAAAACGAATCGACCTAAATTCTTTCACGGCCTCAAAGGTATTTCGAATTTTTTGTAATTGTTTTTTTGTTCCGGATAGTGATTGTTTTGGTGGAATTTTAATGACTAAATTTTTAATATGTTGATTTCTAATTCTTGAAACTGATGGCGCTGTAGGACCTAAAACATATGCTCCAAAAACACCTTGCAATGCCCTAAAAAGCCAATTGATTCCTAGATCTACTTTGGCGTAATCTTTATGTTTTAAGGTGATTTTTATCAATCGAAAATAAGGTGGATAATTGAATTTTAAACGCTCTTGTAATTGTTCTTCAAACATTTTTTCATAGTTTGTATTTGCAACTTGTTGTATGATAGAATGCGCTGGATCGTAAGTTTGTATGACGACATTTCCTTGTTTTTGAGCTCTTCCCGATCTTCCAGAAACTTGCACCATCATTTGAAATGCACGTTCATAAGCTCTAAAGTCTGGGAAATTAAGCAAAGCATCTGCATTTAAAATTCCAACTAATGTTACATTATCAAAATCCAACCCCTTAGAAAGCATTTGTGTACCTACTAAAATATCAATTTCGCGAGCTTCAAAAGCCCCAATAATTTTTTGATAGCCAAATTTACCACGAGTGGTATCTAAATCCATTCTACCAATCACAAAATCAGGAAATAATGTTTTTAACTCTATTTCAATTTGCTCTGTTCCAAAACCCTTGGTTTCTAGAGTGTTGTTTCCGCAAGCACCACAACTGTTGGGCATTGCGCGTTGATAACTACAATAATGACAACGCAATTCGTGCTTGAATTTATGATATGTTAACGAAACATCGCAGTTAGGACATTGAGGTGAAAATCCGCAAGAAACACATTCTACAATTGGTGAAAAACCTCGCCTATTTTGAAATAAAATGACTTGTTCTTTTTGATCAAGTGCATTTTGAATGTATTGCAATAAGGTGTCAGAAAAATGACCTTTTAACTGTTTTTTGCGTTGTTTTTCTTTGAGGTCAATCAGTTCAATTTTAGGTGTTTTTACTTCGCCAAATCGTTTGTTAAGTGTAACAAATCCATATTTTTGTTGGTGGGAGTTGTAATAACTTTCTAAAGAAGGAGTTGCTGAACCAAGTACTATTTTTGCTTGATGCATTTTTGCCAAAACAATGGCTGCATCCCGGGCATTATATCTCGGAGAAGGATCAACCTGCTTATAAGAGGTCTCATGTTCTTCATCAACTACAATCAATCCTAGATTTGAAAATGGTAAAAAAATAGCTGAACGTGCACCTAAAATAATTTGTGCTTTAGATTGATTCTCTAATACATTATGCCACACCTCTACCCTTTCATTAATAGAATATTTAGAATGAAAAACTGAAATTTGATGTCCAAAATATTGTTGCAAACGAGCAATTATTTGAGTAGTCAGTGCAATTTCTGGCAATAAAAAAAGAACCTGTTTTCCAATTTTCAATTGTTCATCTATCAATTTTGAATATACCTCTGTTTTTCCAGAACTAGTGATACCATGTAATAAAACAATTTCATTTTCACGAAACGATTCATTTATATCAAAAAGTGCTTTTGCTTGGAATTCATTTAAATTTCTGACTGAATTTACATTTCCTTGAAACGAGATTCTGTCAACTTGTAAATGGTATAGTTCAAAAACGCTTTTTTCAACCAATGCTTTTAAAATGGCACCAGAAACACCTGCTTTTTTCTCTAAATCTTTAGCTTTAATTGCTTTATTTTTGGAAGTTAACTGAAAGAAAGTCAGTACTGCTGCATGTTGTTGTTTTGCGTTTGATAGTTCTGAAAGTAATTTTTCTAATGATTGATCATCTGAATATTTTGAATGCAAACGAACATATTTCTCCAATTTTGGTTTGTATTGTTCGTAAATTTCTTCCCTTAAATATATCACAGATTTTTTAATCAATTGATTGATTACAGGCATTACTTTTTTCTTTCCCAAAATATCAGAAACTTGCTGGATAGTTATTTGAGATTGATGTTGTAACGCTTCAAAAATTAAAAATTCTTCATTATTCAATAAAGATTCATCATCAAAAACTTGATTTTTATAAACAACAGTCTCGCTTTCTAGCAATAAAGCTGATGGTAACGCAGCTCTAAAAACTTCTCCTAGAGAACACATATAATAGGATGAAATCCATTCCCAATGTTTTAGTTGAATTTCTGAAACAATAGGCGATTCATCTAAAATCTGATGAATTTCTTTAGCCTCATACAACGTGGGTGCATTTTGGTGAATTTCCAAAACAATAGCAGTATATATAGAATTACTTCCAAAAGAAACTGCTACACGCATTCCTTTTTTCAAAAAAGAAGCTTCCTCTTGAGTAATCGCATATGTAAATGCCTTTTGTATGGGAATTGGTAAAACAACGTCGATAAAATAAAAAGTACTCAATATGGTTTTTTTTTGATTTTAAAATTACTTAAAATATAGGATTTAAAATTACCTAATTTTAATATTTTAATGAAATAAACATTTTTACAAAAAATTTAATACGAAATACTTTCTAAACTACTAAATGGCGTCTAAATTATTTTTAGACGCTTTTTTAGAACCTTCATACAAGTCATAACGCACAAACTTACAGTCTAAATCACCATTTTTAAGTGGAATTCTTCGTGAAGTTTTTAAACCAACATGTTTGAGAGCGTCTATATTTGAAGTAATTAACCAAGCTGTTGAATCAGGATAATTGAGCTTTAAAGTATCTCCTATTTTCTTGTAAAACTCAGCAAGCTCAACATTTAAGCGTTCACCATAAGGCGGATTAAACAAAATGGTCGTTTTGCCAAAAACTTCTTTTTTAGAATTAAAAAAATTTACGTGATGTACTCCAATAAATTCTTCTAAATTGGCTGAAACGATGTTTTGTTTTGCTTTTACAATGGCAGAAGGAGCTTTATCAAATCCCATAATTTTAAAATGAGAACTTCTTATTTTTTTTAATAATGCATCTTGAATGATAAAATACAAATCCTCGTCATAATCTTTCCAATTTTCGAAAGCAAAATGTTTTCTATTGATGTTTGCAGGAATATTATTGGCAATCATGGCAGCTTCAATCAAAATGGTTCCGGATCCGCACATCGGATCAATAAAATTCTCATCTCCTGTATAACCAGATAGTAACACCATTCCTGCAGCCAAAACTTCATTTATTGGTGCAATATTTGTAGCAGTTCTATAGCCACGTTTGTGTAAAGAATC
>JANREL010000121.1:0-12015 GCA_030758355.1 Polaribacter sp. | reverse complement strand
ATTCATCCCATTTAATCTTTTTAATGGCATCATACAAATCTTCTTCATCATAAATTTTAGTGACTTTGATTGGTTTTAATATACGTATTGCAGTCCTTAAAGCAATATTTGCTTTGTACATAAAACCAGTATCACCCTTAAAAGAAACACTTCTGATGCCCTGCTCAACATCTTGTGCGCCTAAATTTCGTAATTCATCAGCCAACAAGGTTTCTAAACCAAAAATTGTTGTAGCCACCATTTTAAAATCAGTATTCATATTGCTAAATTTCTTTGCAAAAATACATCTTCTAGATTCGAAATTTCAGAAAAACAGAAATTCATTTTTTATAAACTAAGATTTGGTTACTTTTACACGACCAAAAAACATATGAGAACAAAGGATTGGTTTACAGACTGGTTTAATACGCCCTATTATCATATTTTGTATAAGGACAGGAATGATGTTGAGGCGCAACAGTTTATTATAAATATTACACAATTTTTACCACTGTCAGACAATGCATTATTGTTGGATTTACCTTGTGGAAAAGGACGTCATTCTGTTTTTTTAAACTCATTAGGCTACAAAGTTATTGGCGCAGATTTGTCTGAAAACAGCATTCAATTTGCTAAAAAATTCGAGAATCCTACTTTGAAGTTTATCATTCAAGACATGAGAGAACCCTTTGATTTACAATATGATGCAGTCTTTAATCTTTTTACAAGTTTTGGTTATTTTGAGGAAGATTCAGAAGATATATTGGTTTTAAAAAATATCAAAAATTGTTTGAAAGAAAATGGATTTTTTGTCTTTGATTTTTTAAATACGTCTTTTGTAAAAAACACTTTGGTAAAAAAAGAAATTAAAATAGTGGATGGAATTTCATTCTATATTAAAAGAGAAATTGTGGATGGTTTTATCTTGAAACATATTTCTTTTTTTGCAGATGGCGAAAATCATCATTATACAGAAAGAGTAAAATATTTAGACCTTCAAAAAATGACTACTTTCTTTGAGAAAGTAGGATTGAATATAAAACATATTTTTGGAGATTATCAATTAAATACGTTTGATGAAAACAATTCTAAAAGATTAATTTTAATTGCACAATGACCTATATTTTATTATTGCTTTCTGTTTTATTGGGCGCTTGTTTGGTGATTTTTATACAATTACCCAAAAAAGTAGTGCGCTTATTATTAGCATTTAGCGGTTCGTATTTGCTTTCTATCACCATTTTGCATCTAATACCCGAAGTCTTTAATGGAGCAAATGATGCAAAAAAAATGGGTCTTTTAATTTTAATTGGAATTGTGTTGCAATCCGTTTTAGAGTCATTTTCAAAAGGTGCAGAACATGGACATATTCATTTGCATGGTCATGAAAACAAA
Source organism: Polaribacter sp. (assembly GCA_030758355.1). Taxonomy (GTDB): domain Bacteria; phylum Bacteroidota; class Bacteroidia; order Flavobacteriales; family Flavobacteriaceae; genus Polaribacter. The sequence goes on along the minus strand of JANREL010000121.1, from coordinate 10,641 downwards.
TTTCCTTTACTACTATTTATTAGTTTATGTACTCATGCTTTTTCTGAGGGATTGCCTATTGAACATGCCAATGACAATTTGCTATGGGCAATTATGGTACATAAAATTCCGATTGCAATTGTATTGACAACCTATTTAATGCACTCCAATTTTGCCAAAAAGACGATTTTTACCTATATTTTAATTTTCGGTTTGATGAGTCCTTTAGGTGTTTTTGTTGCTGACAAAATCAACTTTTTCAGCATTTATAGCAGAGAAATTACGGCAATAATCATTGGTGTTTTTCTGCATATTTCTACAATTATTTTATTTGAAGGCTCTGAAAATCATAGTTTTAATATACAAAAATTCGTAGCGATTGTTTTGGGGATTGTGCTAACGTTTGTGATCGTTTAATATTTTGATCAATTCCCAACCTCATTAATAAACTTTATCCGCATTAAACGTAGTTCGTCTTCATCATATTCACCATCGAATTCATCCAAAGCATCCTGAATTTTATCAGTTTTGGCTTCCATAAAATAATCATAAATTTCTTCTTGCTGATCTTCATCTAACAGATCATCTAAGGCATAATCAATATTTAACTTAGTTCCTGAATAAATAATGGCCTCCATTTCTTTAATCAGTTCACTCATTTCTAACCCTTTAGAGTCTGCAATATCTTCCAAAGGTAATTTTCTATCAGTATTTTGAATGATATATAATTTTATCCCTGAGTTAACTCCTGTACTTTTTACAATCAAATCGTCTGGACGTAAAATGTCATTTTCCTCTACATAATCAGTAATAAATTTCACAAAATCATTTCCAAACTTTTTGGCTTTTCCCTCTCCTACACCATGTACTTTAGAGAGTTCGTCTAAATTGATGGGGTATTTCAACGCCATGTCCTCAATTGAAGGATCTTGAAAAATTGCAAAAGGCGGAATTCCCAATTTCATGGCTACTTTTTTACGCAAATCTTTGAGTTGTTTTACCAAAACTTCATCAGAAAAACCTCCTGAAGATTTTGAGTTTGCAATAATTGAATTATCATCTTCTTCATTGTAAGAGTGATCTTCGGTCATCATAAATGAAGTAGACTTTTTCAAAAATACCTCCCCTTCTTGTGACATTTTAATTACACCATATTGTTCTATTTCCTTTTTAATGAAATGAACTACCAAAATTTGTCGCACTAAAGCCATCCAATAAGAGGCAGTTTTATCTTTGCCAATGCCAAAATAGGGTTGTAAATGTGTCTTATGCGAGGTCAATAAAGCATTTTCTTTACCTATCAAAATATTTACAATTTCTTTTGATTTGTATTGTTGCAAAGATTCTTTTATAACTTTTAAAAGTTTTTCTACATCTTCCTTTGCTTCGTGTTTTTTCTTTGGATTACGAGAGTTGTCATCCATATCTGCACCTTCTCCATTAATTTCATCAAAATTTTCTCCGAAATAATGTAGCAGGTATTTCCTTCTATTCATAGATGTTTCGGCATAACCTACAACTTCTTGTAACAAAGCATGTCCAATTTCTTGTTCTGCAACGGGTTTACTTGACATGAATTTTTCGAGTTTTTCAATGTCCTTATAGGAATAAAATGCCAAACAATAGCCTTCACCATCATCACGTCCTGCCCTACCTGTTTCTTGATAATAACTTTCTAAAGATTTCGGAATATCATGATGAATTACGAAACGAACATCTGGCTTGTCAATTCCCATTCCAAATGCGATTGTTGCAACAACTACCTCACAATCTTCCATCAAAAACATATCTTGATGTTTTACTCTAGTTTTCGCATCCAAACCTGCATGATAAGGCACAGCTTTAATGCCATTTACTTGTAAAATTTGAGAAATTTCTTCTACTTTTTTTCTACTTAAACAATAAATAATACCTGATTTTCCTGGTCGCTGCTTTATAAAACGAATGATGTCTTTTTCAACTTCTTTCGTTTTTGGACGCACTTCATAAAATAAATTAGGTCTGTTAAATGAGGCTTTGAAACAATTGGCATCTGTGATTCCGAGTGTTTTTAAAATATCTTCTTGTACTTTTTCGGTGGCAGTTGCTGTTAAACAAATCACAGGAACATTGTCAATAGTTTTGATGATATTTTTTAGATTTCTGTATTCAGGTCTAAAATCATGTCCCCATTCAGAGATACAATGAGCTTCATCAATAGCTACAAATGAGATTTTTTGAGACTGTAAAAAAGTAATATATTCTTCCTTAATTAAAGATTCTGGTGCTACATACAAAAGTTTGGTAATTCCGCTTGTAATATCTTCTTTTACCTGATTGATTTCTGTTTTGTTCAAAGAAGAATTTAAAACATGAGCAACTCCGTTATTTTCAGAAATGCCTCTGATGGCATCTACCTGATTTTTCATCAATGCAATTAATGGAGAAACTACGATGGCTGTTCCATCTTTCATTAAAGCTGGCAATTGATAACACAATGATTTCCCACCTCCTGTAGGCATGATAACAAAGGTATTTTCGTTATTTACAATACTCTCAATTACCTTTTCTTGTAATCCTTTAAACTTATTGAAACCAAAATACTTTTTAAGAGGACTATATAAATCCATATTTCTAAATTTTCTAATTAAATATGTATCCAAAAACGGAAACTATTTTATATTTTTTGATGTAACTTATTTTGTAGTAAATTTGTAAACTTTTATAATATAAAGATATAACATTTTTTTTTAGATAAAACCATAACTTTTGAAAGATTATTCTAAAATTATCACGACGGCTAAAAATACTATTTTAACTGAAAGCAGTGCTATTGCTAATTTAGCCAATTTTATTAATACAAATTTTGAAAATGCTGTAAAATGTATTTATGGCTCAAAAGGAAGAGTCATTGTTACTGGAATTGGAAAAAGCGCGAATATCGCTGCAAAAATTGTGGCAACATTCAATTCTACAGGAACACCAGCTATTTTTATGCATGCTGCAGATGCCATTCACGGCGATTTAGGAAGCGTTTTAGAGGATGATGTAGTTATTTGTATATCAAAAAGTGGCAACACTCCAGAGATAAAAGTTTTGGTTCCATTGATAAAAAACTATGGAAATAAAATCATTGCTATCACAGGGAATATCGATTCTTTTCTTGGTAAAAATGCTGATTTTACCTTGAATACTTTTGTTGAAAAAGAAGCTTGTCCTAATAATTTAGCCCCAACAACAAGTACCACTGCCCAATTGGTAATGGGAGATGCTTTGGCTATTTGCTTGTTAGAATTGAAAGAATTTTCAAGTGCTGATTTCGCAAAATACCATCCTGGAGGCGCATTAGGAAAACGTTTGTATTTACGTGTTTCAGATTTGATTGTAAATAATGAATTGCCGCAAGTTTCTGAAAATGAATCTATTGTAAAAGTGATTGTAGAAATTTCAGAAAAAAGATTGGGAGTAACTGCTGTAGTTGAAAATTCGAAAATTATTGGAATTATCACGGATGGGGATATTAGAAGAATGCTTACAAAATCAACTGAAATCAATCACTTGACTGCGAAAGATATTATGAGTAAAAACCCAAAAACCATTCAAGAAGATGCCATGGCAATTGAAGCTTTAGAACGAATGGAAACGAATAGCATTACTCAAATATTAGTAACAAATCACGATAATAATTATAAAGGAGTCGTTCATTTACACGATTTAATTAAAGAGGGAATTTTTTAATGGCAACACAACAAAAAGAAATGTCCTTTTTAGGACATTTAGAGGAATTAAGATGGCATTTGGTAAGAAGTGCTGCTGTTGTAATTATTTTGGCTGTTGGTTTTTTTGTGTATTCTGAGGAAGTATATGACTATTTTTTATTAGCTCACATTCAACCAGATTTTATTACTTACCAAGTTTTTTGTGATTTTTTCAATTTATTTGGGGTAGATAGTGATTTTTGCCATGTTACTTTTTCAGATAAAAAATTACAAAGTATCGAAGTTACTTCACAATTAATGAACTCCTTGTGGTCTTCCATTATTTTAGGAATTATTGTGGCTTTTCCTTATTTATTATGGGAAATTTGGCGATTTGTTGCTCCAGGTTTAACAAATCAAGAAATCAAACAATCTAGAGGATTTATTTTTATAGCGTCAATCCTATTTTTTATTGGTGTTTGGTTTAGTTTTTATGTAATAGCTCCTATTTCGATCCATTTTTTATACAACTTTCAAATTTCAGATAACATTGTAAATAGCTTTACATTACAATCCCATATTAGCTTGGTAACCAATTTATTAATTGGAGTTTCCATCATTTTTGAGCTGCCAGTTGTTATTTATTTTTTAACAAAAATAGGACTTTTAACACCCGAATTTTTACGAAAATACAGAAAACATTCATTGGTTGTTGTTTTGATTGTAGCTGCAATCATAACACCTCCAGACATTGCAAGCCAAGTTATTGTTACTATTCCAATTATGATTTTATACGAAATTGGAATTTTAGTTTCACAAAGAGTACTTAAAAATAAAGAAAAAAATGCATAAAAAAGTTGAAGAATTTAACGAGTATCGTCAAAAAATGAACGAAAAAATTTTGGCAACTGATAATAAAGTTATCAAAAGAATTTTCAATTTAGACACCAATACCTACACTGAAGGTCACTTATCTGTCAAAACCAAAGAATTGTTAGGTTTGGTGGCATCAGCTGTTTTACGATGTGATGATTGCATTGCTTATCACCTAGAAACAGCCTATAAAAATGGTGTTACAAAAGAAGAAATGATGGAAACCATGTCTATTGCAACGTTGGTTGGTGGTACCATTGTAATTCCACATTTGCGAAGAGCTGTCGAATTTTGGGAAGCTTTAGAAAGTGAAATTTAATTGATTTTCCATTTTTAAGAGCAAATTAAGATTTACAAAAAATCAAATTTTATATTTTTACTTCATGATTCAAATAATAGTTAACCCAGTTTTCAAAAGATGATTTTAAGAGCAGAAAACATCCAAAAAATTTACGGCAGCAGAAAAGTAGTTCAAGGAATTTCTTTGGAGGTAAAACAAGGAGAGATTATTGGTTTATTGGGGCCAAATGGTGCAGGAAAAACAACTTGTTTTTATATGATTGTGGGCATGATCAAACCCAATGAAGGTCATATTTATTTAAATGATGAAGAGATAACCAATGATGCCATGTACAGACGGGCTCAAAAAGGTATTGGATATTTAGCTCAAGAAGCATCCGTTTTTAGAAAACTTTCAGTGGAAGACAATATCATGTCTGTGCTGCAATTTACCAAACTTTCAAAATCTGATCAAAAAAAGAAATTAGAATCCTTAATTGAAGAATTTCACATTGGACACGTTCGAAAAAATCGTGGAGATTTATTATCAGGTGGAGAAAGACGTAGAACCGAAATTGCTCGTTGTTTGGCTTCTGACCCAAATTTTATTTTGTTAGATGAGCCTTTTGCAGGTGTAGATCCTATTGCTGTAGAAGATATTCAAAATATTGTAGCACATTTAAAAGACAGAAATATCGGAATTTTAATCACAGATCATGATGTTCAAGCAACACTAGCAATTACTGATAAAACCTATTTGATGTACAATGGTAGCATTCTAAAAGAGGGAACTCCAGAGGAATTGGCAGCAGATGAAATGGTTCGTAAAGTATATCTTGGTAAAGAATTTGAACTTAAAAGAAAAAAACAGTCTAGGCTTTTTTAAATAAATTACTTACCAATGATAATAATACATAAAAAATAATTATCAACGGAACAGCCATATATTTCAACATAACAATCATCGGTATTGAAACAGCAAAAAATACAAATTTTACAACATTCTTTTTCAAAGAAAAATCTTTAAATTTTAAAGAAAATAAAGGGATTTCCATATTCATTAAAAGACTCAAAATCACTGTAATTCCAATTAAAAAATAATTGTTTAGCAACATATTTTTCACCATTTCACTATCAGTTGTTTGATAAATTAATGGCAATGAAACTACAAATAAACTCATTGCTGGTGTTGGCAAACCAATAAACGAGTCTGATTGTCTTGTATCTAAATTAAACTTTGCCAAACGATATGCAGCTGCAAGTGTTACTAAAAATGCAACATAAGGAAGCAATCCAAACTCGGGTTCTAATTGCCCAAAAGAGATTTCCATTACCACATTTGGTCTATTAATTACGTTAATTTTAATCAAAAAGAATAGCAATAATCCAGGAACTACGCCACTAGTTACCACATCCGCCAAAGAATCCAATTGCTTTCCTAATTCACCGCTAACACCTAAAATTCGGGCGACAAATCCATCTAAAAAATCAAAAAGAATTCCAATTACCACAAAAATTGCAGTCATTTCATAAAAACCTTTAACGGCATACATTGTTGCGACCACGCCACAAAATAGGTTGGCAAGTGTCAATAAGTTGGGAATATGATTTTTGATGTTCACTGGATAATTGATTTGATTCGCAAGCGAATGTAAGAAATCTATTGAAAGTACTTTTGTGTTTTCGGTCATTTTTTGTCATATTTGTTAAAAAATTAGGTCATATGCCCATCTTTACATCCGATTTTTCACCAACAATTCCTTTTAGAAATAGTCATTTCAATACGATGTATAGACCTTTATTTATGAAAGATGCTGCCAAATATTCTCGAAAAAGAATCACAACTTGGGATCATGATTTTATTGATTTGGATTTTTCTTTGGTTGGTTCGGAAACACTTGCCGTTTTAATTCACGGTTTGGAAGGAAGTGCTGAATCAATATACATGACTTCAAGTACCAATCATTTAAATTCTAAAGGTTTAGATATAGTTTGTTTCAATTTACGCAGTTGTAGTGGTGAAGATAATCTAATTTTATCAACCTATCACAGTGGAAAAACGGAAGATGTTGATTTTGTTATCAATCATTTATTGGATAATTATACTTACAAAAATATCGTAATTATAGGTTTTAGTTTGGGTGGAAATTTGACGCTAAAATATTTAGGTGAAAAAAGTGATAAAATTTCACCAATAATCAAAGGTGGCATTGCAGTTTCTGTACCTATAGATATTGCAAGCGCTGAAAAAGAAATGAATAAACTGAAAAATAAATTATATATCGAAGTTTTTTTCAAAACAATGAAAACCAAAGTTTTGGAAAAAGCACACAAATTCCCTGAATTTCAATTAGATAAAGAAAAGTTATTCAAAGCTACTAAATTCAAACATTTAGAATATTTATACACTGTTCCTGTTTTTGGATTTGAAAGTCCTGAAGATTATTGGGAAAAAGCGAGCTCAAAACCGTATATTTTAGCAATCAAAAAACCAATACTTTTAATAAATGCTAAAGATGATACTTTTTTATCAAAAGAATGTTATCCTTTTGATGAAGCTCAAAATTCGGAGTATTTTTTCTTAGAAACTCCTAATTATGGTGGACATGTGGGCTTTATGAATTCTTTTAAACCATCCGAAAATAATTGGCTTGAAGAACGGATTGCTCGTTTTATCAAAGAAAATATTCAAATTCCAATTTTGTAAACAATATCTGATAAAATCGACTGTTATTTTACTAGGTTTTTAGATATTTGTTATTAAATTTTTGATGTCCTTGAAATACAAAATTTTATTGCTTTCAATCCTATTTCCAGTAATTCTAAAAGCACAAGTCTTTAGAAATTATTCGAACGAATTTCTTACAATTGGTGTAGATGCTGCTGCTTTAGGAATGAGTAAAGCTGTAGTTGCAACTGCTAATAATGTAAATGCAGTTTACTGGAATCCGGCAGGTTTAGCAGGTATTGAAGACTATCAAGGTTCGTTGATGCATGCTTCTTATTTTGCAGGAATTGCCAACTATAATTATGCTGCTTTTGCGATGCCAATTGATCAAAAAAGCGCTTTAGGTTTTTCCGTAATTCGTTTTGGTGTGGATGATATTTTGAACACAACTGAATTAATTGATGGTGATGGAAATATTGATTTCAATAGGGTGAGTTTATTTTCTGCTGCTGATTACGCATTCAATGTTGCTTATGCAAGAGATTTGATTTTTAAGGATGTAAAATTCGGAGTCAATGCAAAAGTTGTACGCAGAATTATAGGTGAATTTGCCACTTCTTGGGGTTTTGGATTTGATGCAGGAATTCAATTTGAACGAAATGATTGGCATTTTGGATTGATGATTCGTGATATTACAACAACTTTTAATAGTTGGAGCATCAATGAAACTGAGTTTGAAAAAATTAAAAATGCGATTCCAGGTCAAAACCAAGAATTGCCAAAGACTACTGAAATTACAAAACCTAAAGTACAATTAGGAGTTGCTAAAAACTTTCGAATTGGACGTTTTTTTAACTTGTTGTCTGAGGTAGATTTGAATATTCGATTTGCAAAAACAAATGATGTAATTTCTACAGATTTTGTAAGTATTGATCCTACTATTGGTTTTCAATTAGATTATGAACGCATTGCATTTTTAAGAATTGGTGTTGGAAATTTTCAAAATAACACTGAATTTGACAATTCAAAATCAGTATCTATGCAACCCAATTTTGGCTTAGGTTTCATCTATAAGGGGATTCAAATTGACTATGCATTGACAAATATTGGCAGCCTTGGAAATGCATTATTTTCGAATATTTTCTCTATCACTTTTGATTATAGTTTTTTTAGAAGATAATTTCTATGATAAAAAAATACACTTTCCTCCTATTCTTTTTACTGATTTTTAAATCATTCCAAGGACAAGTACAACTTTCTGTATATTCCGAAATTAGCATTGTTACTGCAGGCTCAGGAACGGAATTATACGAAGCTTTTGGGCATTCAGCCCTCAGGGTAAAAGACCCCATGTTGCAATTGGATTTGATATACAACTACGGAATGTTTGATTTCAATCAACCAAATTTTTATTCAAATTTTGTCAAAGGAAAATTATTATATAGTTTAGGAAGATATCCTTTTGAATATTTTTTAACCTCTTATCAGCAAGACAAACGTTGGGTAAAACAACAAGTTTTGAATTTAACACAAGATGAAAAACAGGCTTTCTTCACCTACCTAGAAAATAATGCACTTCCTCAAAATAGTGACTATTTATACGATCCTTATTTTGATAATTGTGCTACAAAATTGAGAGATATTACTGCCAGTATTTTAAAAAATAAGCTTGATTTTAACGATGAAAATCTACCTAAAAATCAATCTTTTAGACAATTAATGAATCATGAAATTCCTTGGAATTCTTGGGGAAGTTTTGGAATTAATGTAGCTTTAGGAAGCAAATTAGATCAAAAAACTACTTTAGAAGAAACTATGTATTTGCCAAAATATGTGTATAAAATTTTTAAAAATAGTAAAATAACCTTAAATGGAAAATCTGAAAATTTAGTAAAAAAAGAAGAAATCTTACTTGATTTTGAGGATTTATCACCGAAAACTTCTGTTTTTAGCCCATTTTTAATTTTCTTACTTTTTTCAATCATGGGAGTTTATATCACTATTTCTGATGTCAAAGAGAATAAAAGAACAAAATGGTTAGATGTTACTATTTTCGCTTCTACAGGAATTATTGGTATTCTAATTATGTTTTTATGGTTTTTTACCAATCATTCTACAACACCAAATAATTTTAATTTTTTATGGGCTTTTGCTCCTAATTTTTTCATTTCATTTCAATTTTTGAAAGAAAATCCACCAATATGGATTTCAAAACATGCACAATTATTACTTATTTTTTTAAGTTTTATACCTATTATTTGGTTGTTAAAAATTCAAGAATTTCCAATTCCAGTCATTCCTTTAGTTCTTTTACTTGCAGTGAGATTTTGGTTTTTAACTCATAAAATCCACTATAAATAATTTTGAAATAGAAACTCACCAATTCATAAATCTGAATGAAAACCACCTCTTTTGAAATTATCCCATTTGAAAATCAATATGCACAGGATTTTTATGATTTAAATGCAGCATGGCTTCGCTCCTATTTTTATATAGAACCTTATGATGAATTGGTGTTGAGCCAACCAAAAAAAAATATTTTAGATACAGGAGGTTTTATTTTTTTAGCAAAATATCGAGAGGAAATTGTGGGGGTTGTGTCTTTAATCAATCAAAAAAACTATTTTGAATTGAGTAAAATGGCTGTAAACCCAAATTTTAGGCGACAAAAAATCGGAGAAAAATTAGTGTTACATTGTTTAAAATTTGGTAAAAATCAAGGTTGGGATAGCATTACTTTATATTCAAATCGGAAATTAATTCCTGCAATAGCCTTATATCATAAAATTGGTTTTAAGGAAATTGAATTAGAAAAAACAGCCAATTACAAACGCGCTGATATTAAAATGATTTTTGATTTAAAATACCTTTAGCCAAAACTTTTTAAGGCCAATTCATAGCCTTGCAATCCAAAACCCACGATAACTCCTTTGGCATTTGGCGCGATAAAACTGTGATGACGGAATTCTTCACGTGCATGAATATTGGAAATATGCACTTCAACAACAGGCGTTTGAATAGCTTTTACTGCATCTCCAATTCCTACAGAAGTATGAGTGTAAGCAGCAGCATTTAAGATTATTCCATCAAAATCAAAACCCACTTCATGCAATTTATCAATAATTTCACCCTCAATATTTGATTGAAAATAGTGTAATTCTAGCT
>JANREL010000120.1:10240-20303 GCA_030758355.1 Polaribacter sp. | reverse complement strand
TGATTTCTTTGCCTTTACGTTACATGCACACCACTGTTGAAATGGTTCATAGAGAGGATGTTGAAAACGTGATAAAAATGATTTACGAAACGTTGTTAAAAATCAAAGGAGGAGAAACTTTTTCTTATTTTGAATAACTAAAAATGACACGAATTTCATAGATTTCAAAAAATATTTTAAAGGTGAAATTGGTGAAATTCGTGCCTAAAAATATGGACGAACTCATAGATATTTTAACTCATGATGGAAAACCAACAGGGAAAACTGCGTTAAAATCGGAAGCGCATAAAAATGGTTGGTTTCACGCCACTGTTCATATTTGGTTATTTACTAAGGATGAAAAAATAGTGTTGCAAAAAAGAGCATTGACCAAAAAAGTATTCCCTGGGCTTTGGGATATTTCTGTTGCAGGACATATAGCAGCTGGAGAAGATATTTTAATGGCTGCAAAAAGAGAGGTTTTTGAAGAAATTGGACTTAATATTCAAAAAGAAGCATTGATTAAAATTGGCACCAGAATTCACCAAGTTTCTCATGCAAACGGAATTCAAGATAATGAACATCATCATGTTTTTATAGCTGAATTAAAAGTTCCTTTAGCAAATTTATCCATTCAAAAAGAAGAAGTTGATGACATTAAATTGTTTGATTTAGCAGTTCTAAAAAACACAAAAAACATCGAAAATGTATTACTCCCAAGGTTTCATGACTATTATTGCAGCGTTTATGAAAGCATCCTAAAAAACATTTCTTAGAAAAAAACGCTTAACATTGCTTATTTTAAAAAGCATGCCAAGCGTATTCTATTGATTTGAAATTACTTACAAAACATTATCCATAATATCTTGCACTACTTCAGGATTTAAAAGCGTACTTGTATCTCCTAAATTGGAGGTGTCTTTACTGGCAATTTTTCGTAAAATTCTCCGCATAATTTTTCCAGAACGTGTTTTAGGCAATCCTTCCGTAAACTGAATTTTATCCAATTTTGCAATTGGTCCAATTTGTTCGGTAATAATTTGGTTGATTTCTCTTCTTAGATTGTCATGATCTCTTGATTCACCTGTTTCTTTTAAAGTTACATAACCATACAAGGCATTTCCTTTGATATCATGAGGAAAACCAACAATCGCCGATTCTGATACTGCTGGATGTTCGTTAATAGCATCTTCTATGGGCGCAGTTCCTAAATTATGGCCCGAAACAATGATTACATCATCTACTCTACCTGTAATTCTGTAATACCCCACCTCATCACGCAAAGCGCCATCACCTGTAAAATACATATTTTTAAACGCAGAAAAATAGGTTTCTTTATAACGCTGATGATCACCCCAAATAGTTCTAGCGATGGAAGGCCAAGGAAATTTGATACACAATTTCCCATCAACTTGATTTCCAAAGATTTCGTTTCCATTTTCATCCATCAAAACTGGTTGAATTCCTAAAAAAGGCAATGTTGCATAGGTTGGTTTTGTTGGGGTTGAAAAAGGAATTGGCGTAATCATCACTCCACCAGTTTCAGTTTGCCACCAAGTATCCACAATAGGCGCTTTCTTTTTGCCGATATTATCGTCATACCAGTGCCAAGCTTCTTCGTTAATAGGTTCACCAACAGTCCCTAATACTTTGATACTTGATAAATCATGATGATCTACAAAATCAACGCCTTCTTTTGCCAACGCTCTAATGGCAGTTGGCGCAGTATAAAATTGATTTACTTTGTGTTTTTCTACGATTTCCCAAAATCTGCCATAATTTGGATAATTTGGAACGCCTTCAAACAAAACAGTAGTTGCTCCATTTGCTAAAGGTCCGTAAACAATATAACTGTGACCTGTAATCCAACCAATATCAGCAGTACACCAATAAATATCTCCTTTTCTATATTGAAAAACATTTTTAAACGTGTAGGCTGTATATACCATATAACCAGCTGTGGTGTGTACCATTCCTTTTGGTTTTCCTGTGGAACCGGAAGTATATAAAATAAATAACGGATCTTCAGCATCCATAATTTCTGGAGCACATTCTTTTGAAGCAGCTGCTAATAAAGGTGCTATTAAAAAATCTCTGCCAGATTTCATCGTTATGGATGTATTTGTTCTTTCAACCACCAAAACAGTATCAACACAAGGACAACTTTCTAAAGCTTCATCAACAATTACTTTTAAATCGATTTTTTTAGTCCCTCTATATGATCCATCAGAAGTGATCACCATTTTACAATCGCTATCATTGATTCTTGTCGCTAAAGCATTTGATGAAAATCCTGCAAAAACAACAGAGTGAATTGCGCCAATTCTTGCGCATGCTAACAACGAAATTGCCAATTCAGGAATCATTGGCAAATAAATACAGACCCTGTCGCCTTTTTTAATTCCTTTTGATTTTAGCACATTTGCCATTTGATTTACACGCTCATACAATTCTCGATAACTAATATGTTGTGCGGCTTCATCAGGACTATTTGGCTCAAAAATGATGGCTGTATTATTACCATTGGTATACAAATGACGATCAATACAATTCTCTGTGATGTTTAATTTTGCCCCTTCAAACCATTTAACTTCGGGTTTTGAGAAATCCCAACTCAATACATTATGCCATTTTTCTCTCCACAGAAAATGTTCTTCTGCAATTTCTTCCCAAAATAATTCTGGATTTCTTACTGAATTACGATATACGTGAAAATATTCTGGGAAATTTTTGATGTGGTAATTACTCATAATTATTAGATTTTTAAATAATATTAATTTTGAATCAGGGTATTGATTTCTGTATTTTTTTTTACCGAATAAGGTTTGGTAAAATACTTATCTACACCCAAAGCAATCCCTTTTTCAATATCTGCTTTTTTGCTTTTGCCGTTAAAAAAACGACTTTTACCTTCGTTAAATTTTCGTTTTCCTTGATGATTTTTAAGGTTTGATACCCATCAACTTGTTACATCATGATATCTAAAAGAATAATATCAGGAATTATAGTTTTTAAAATTTCGATTGCCTCACTTCCATCTCTCGCAATAAAAACCTCATAATCTTACTTTTTAAAAGCGTACACTAATATGAATAAAATATTGGATTCATCATCTACTAATAGTGTTTTTTTTATTTATAAGAGATTTTGTATCTAATCCATTTATTATCAAATCATTAATTACCTATCTATATTCAATTTTTTTTAAAATAACTGTAAAAAAAACCTATATGTCAGACAAATTGATCAGCTAATCCAAAAGTTAGCCAAGATTGCCTATTGTTGTCTAAGGTTAAAAAGTTTAGAATACTTTGATTATTTAAATGTGAAATTTGGACAGGTATTTAATTTCATATGTATTTTTTTAGCATAGATATATTAACTAAACAATAATAATAAAAAAATGTTTAAAATGATACCAAAAAATATTTTTACAGTAATATTGCTTTTGATTTCATAATAAATATGTTAGACATTTTTACCAACCAATGCCATTTAGTCATTTTATTTTTTTCTGTAGCATTACTTTATGCTTCAGTTGGTTTTGGTGGTGGATCAAGTTATTTGGCCCTCTTAGCATTATCATCAATCGCTTTTACAGAAATGAGAGCCATTGCGCTATTCTGTAATATTGTAGTGGTTGGTAGCAATTTTTTTCTATTTTACAGAGAAAAAATAATTGATTTTAAAAAAATAATTCCTTTGGTAATTCTAAGTATTCCAATGGCTTATTTGGGAGGATTCTTAAAAATAAGCCAAACCTTATTTTTTATTTTATTAGGATTTACATTACTTTTTGCGGCCATTACCATGTGGTTTTCAAAAAATATTGTATTCGAAAATGAAACCTCATCCGAACCAAATTTGAAAAAAAATCTTATTTATGGAGGATTTATAGGATTCATCTCAGGCATGGTTGGAATTGGTGGCGGTATTTTTTTAGCTCCATTATTACACTTATCAAATTGGGATACTCCTAAAAAAATTGCAGCCACTTCTAGTATTTTTATATTAGTCAATTCTTTAGCTGGTTTAGGAGGACAAATTTCAAATCCTGATTTTAGTGTTAATTGGAATTTGACACTTCTACTTTTAATAGCTGTTTTTTGTGGTGGACAAATTGGAAACAGATTAAGTTCAAAATTCTTATCACCTATCTTACTAAAGAAAGCAACTGCAATTTTAATAGCCTTTGTTAGTATTCGAATTTTATTAAAATATGTAATTTAACTTTTGTTTAATTATTTTAACTTTTAATTAAACATTATTAACTTGATTTAGTCCTAGATTTGCTTCGAACTTAAAATCTAAATCATGTTTATTAAAAAAATTATTCCATTCGTATTAGTAGCAGCTATTTCATTTTCGACAGTAGCAAATAATACAAATCCTGATAAGGACAAAAAACAAACTACAAATCAAGATTCAACACAAGAAACTATTGTTGGAGTTGCAGTAGGAAACGAAAATTTCTCAACATTAGTAGCTGCAGTTAAAGCAGCAGGTTTAGTTGATGTACTAAATGGTGATGGTCCTTTTACGGTATTTGCTCCTACAAATGATGCTTTTGGAAAATTACCAGAAGGTACAATTGCTTCACTTTTAAAGCCAGAAAATAAAGAATTATTGACTGCAATCTTAACCTATCATGTTGTAGCTGGTAAATTTGTTGCAACAGATGTATTAAAAGCAATCAAAGATAACAAAGGTAAATTTGAAATTATAACTGTTCAAGGAAATACATTGACTGCATCTTTAAAAGGCGGAAAAGTAATTTTAACAGATGCCAAAGGAAACGTTTCAACTGTAGTAATGACAGACGTAGCTGCATCAAATGGAGTGATCCATGCGATTGATACAGTAGTTATGCCTAAATAATTAAATTGTTTTATTTATTTAACATTTCATTAAACAAATAATTAGTAGCTTTACTGAGTAATTCAGTAAAAAATTATAAAGTAAATACTTCTCATAGTTATTTTGCATTTTATGCCAAAGTTTTAAAGAAGTTTTTTGGTTGATTGATTGATTGATTGAAACCACTACCTAGGTAGTGGTTTTGTCATTTCAGAAAAGTATCTTGAATTCTTTGAACTGTAATTTGAATGATACGCTTATGAAATTCAGCGGTATTTAAATTGTACCTATCAAACTCTTCTGCTGAAAAATGGCCAATAATTATACCCATAATCAAGTGTTTGAAATTGATATCTTTTTCAAATATGGATTTAATTTTATCTTTTGCTCTTTGATTCTCTAAAGACCCAAAAACAATTTTCTTTTTTTGAACATAGCTTTGAAATAATGCTAAAATCAAATCATGTTGCATTTTAATAATCGGACGCAAAGTTACATTTTGAAATGTTTCAAACGGTAGCGTTTTATCTGATACAATATTTTTTATGATAGGTCTTTCTTTAGGCATTGGTGATGTTGTCAAGTTCGATTTGAAAATCATATTGCAAATCTTCGTGTAATTTTTCAATGGCTTTTGTTGCCATTTTTAATTGAGATACATATACATTTTCTAAGCGCTGGCTTTGATGAATTGAGGGTTTCATCATTTTTAGTTTTTTGCAAAAATGTAATAAAAGCGAAGCTTCTGTTTCTTTATTTTTTGAATAACGAATGTATTTTTTTGTTTGAGTAAGAATTTTACGAACAGTTTTTCTGATGAAAAAATAGTTTTTTGTGTTTATTTCCTCAAATTGATCATCCATTTGAGATTTAATGGATTCAACATACCTCTCTTCATTATGAGACTCAAACAATAAATAGGTCAATAATTCTTTGTTTTCTTTTTTGAATCTTGACAAATGCAAACATAACTCTTTCAATTCATAGCTAGATTTATGAGAAAGTTCGTCTTTGAGTTGTTTGAGGGTTACAGCTTTCATTGCGAAAGAAAATCCATCACATTTTTTTCAATTCTTGCCAAAACATTATCAGTAGTTGCTTTGATGAATTTCTCACCTGTGATTTGTTCGTATAATTCAATATATCTATTGGATATTTCAGTAATTTTTTCTTCATTCATTTCAGGAATTTGCTGACCATCTTTTCCTTGAAAACCGTTTTCTATCAACCATTGACGAACGAATTCCTTAGATAATTGTTTTTGGGCCTCACCACTATTTTGTCTGTCTTGATAACCATCTGCATAGAAATAACGAGAAGAATCTGGTGTATGAATTTCATCAATCAACACAATTTTCCCATCTTTTGTTTTTCCAAACTCGTATTTTGTATCAACTAAAATCAAACCTCTCTTTGCGGCAATTTCTGTACCTCTTTGAAATAATTTTCGTGTATAATCCTCTAATACCAGATAATCCACTTCTGAAACAATTCCTTTTGATAAAATATCTTCTCTTGAAATATCTTCGTCATGTTCACCATTATCTGCTTTTGTAGAAGGCGTAATCATTGGAATTGGAAATTTATCATTTTCAATCATCCCTTCAGACATTTTCACGCCACAAAGCATTCTTTTTCCTGCTTTATATTCACGTGCTGCATGCCCTGATAAATAACCACGAATCACCATTTCAACTTTAAAAGGAGAACATAAATGACCAATTGCCACATTTTCATCAGGTGTTGCTATCAACCAATTTGGAACAATATCAACAGTTTCATTCATCATTTTGGTAGCTATTTGATTCAATATTTGACCTTTAAATGGAATTTGTTTTGGCAAAATAACATCAAAAGCTGACAATCTATCCGTTGCAATCATTACCAAAAGTTCATCATTGATATTGTATACTTCTCTTACTTTTCCTTTGTAAACTGATTTTAAGTTCGGAAATTGGAAGCTCGTTTTGTTAATTGTATTCATTATTTTAATTCTTATTTCAGAACTCAAAAGTAAATATTATGATACTAATTTGAAGTGTATTATGACATTTAAATTTTATTCAGTCTCAATACTTTTATAAGCATGAATGATTTTTTTCACTAAACGATGCCTTACTACATCTTTATCATCTAAATAAACATGGGCAATTCCCTCAATATCTTTTAATGCTAGCAAGGCCTCTTTGAGTCCTGAAACTTGTTTTCTTGGCAAATCAATTTGACCAGGATCTCCGGTAATAATGAATTTTGCATGCATCCCCATTCGTGTCAAAAACATTTTCATTTGATTGTGAGTAGTGTTTTGAGCTTCGTCTAAAATCACAAATGCATTATCCAAAGTTCTTCCTCTCATAAAAGCAAGTGGTGCAATTTGAATAACTCCATTTTCAATATAAGCCTCTAATTTTTCATGCGGAATCATATCCCGCAATGCATCATATAAAGGCTGCATATAAGGATCTAATTTTTCTTTTAAATCTCCTGGCAAAAATCCTAAGTTTTCACCCGCTTCAACAGCAGGTCTAGTTAAAATAATACGTCTTACCTCCTTATCTTTCAATGCTTTAACAGCTAAAGCAACAGCAGTATATGTTTTTCCCGTTCCTGCAGGACCTACTGCAAAAAGCATGTCGTTTTGATTCATTAACAGGACCATTTTACGTTGGTTTTCAGTTTGTGGTTTTATCAATTTTCCACTAACACCATGTAATAAAACATCTTTTGAATTTTGATTTGCTATTGTTTTTGGATCTTCTCCATTGGATGTCAAAATGCGCTCAATGCTATTTTCATCTAATTTATTGTAGCGATTGAAATATTTTATCAAACGATCCAACCGGGTTTCAAATTCGTCAAGAATTTCAGGATCTCCATAAATTTTGAGCTTTGGTCCTCTTGCTACAATTTTAATCTTTGGAAAGTACTTTTTTAACTGCTCAATAGTACTGTTTTGTGCGCCAAAAAAATCTTTTGGACTTATTTCCGTTAACTCTATGATTCTCTCGTTCAAATGATTCAATTTAGTTTTATAGTGACTAGAATTTATATCTTAAAAATAGTATTAAAAAAGAGTTATTTTAGTAAATTTGCTTTAAAAAGTTAACAACTTTTACACAATTAATTAACAAAAAAATGTCTTTTATTACATTAACTTCTGATTTTGGGACAAAAGACCACTTTGTTGGTGCTGTAAAAGGAGCTATTTTATCACAGCTTTCGGATGCTAAAATCGTTGATATTTCCCATGAAATATCACCTTTTAATATTGCTGAAGCTGCTTACATTTTAAAAAATTCTTACAAAAGTTTTCCAAAAGGAACTATTCATATTGTGGGTGTAGATTCTGAGTTGAGTGATGAAAACAAACACATTGCTTTAGAAATTGACAATCATTTTTTTGTGTGTCCTGACAATGGCTTAATATCGATGATTGTCTCTGAAATTCAGCCCACAAAAATGGTGGAAATCAATATTCACGATCGAATTGAAAGTAGTTTTCCTGTGTTGGATGTTTTTGTAAATGTGGCATGTTTTATAGCAAGAGGAGGGAATTTAACCGTAATTGGAAAAGAAATCAAAGAGATAAAAATAAACACTGAAATCAAACCAAAAATAAATCAACTTCAAAATCAAATTATTGGTGGCGTTTTGTATGTTGATAATTTTGGAAATTTAATTACCAATATTAACAGAAAAATATTTCAAGAAATTGGTAAAAATAGAAAATTTACAGTGAGTGCTTCAATACATAAATTCACTAAAATATTCAATAAATACAATGAAATTACTAGAGAATATGGCACAAATTCTACTATTTTTGATGGTGAAAAATTAGCTTTGTTCAACTCTGCAGACTATCTTGAATTGGCTATTTTTAGAAGTAATTTAAAAACTGTTGGTGGCGCATCAACTTTATTAGGTTTGGAATATAGAGACAGAGTTACCATAGATTTCTTTTCAGAAGATGAATCTAAACTCTCAACTGCATTATAAATTATGTTTGTAAGAATCGTAAAGATGAGTTTCTACTCAAAATTTATCCCTGAATTTTTGGAACTGTTTCATGAAAAAAAATCGCTCATAAAAAGTTCAAAAGGATGTTTACTATTAGAATTATATCAAGACAAATCCAATCCTGAAGTTTTTTTTACTTATTCGCATTGGGAAAATGAAAGTGATTTGGAAAACTACCGAAATTCAGCATTATTTAGAGAAACTTGGAAACAAACCAAAACGTATTTTAATGATAAGCCTCAGGCTTGGAGTGTCAATAAATTGTGAGTTTTAGCTTTTGAATAAGACCAAAAAATAACTTAAACCTCAAAAACAACAGAAACTTAAAACACCTAAAATACAAATAATGAGAGCCATTCTGATTAAAGAAATCAATTCCTTTTTCACATCACCAATTGCCTATTTAGTAATCGGTTTTTTCTTATTGATAAATGGATTGTTCTTATGGTTTTTTGACGACGATTTCAACATCTTAAATGCTGGTTTTGCTGATATAACTCCTTTTTTTTACCTAACCCCTTGGGTATTGTTATTTTTAATTCCTGCCATCACAATGAAAAGTTTTGCTGATGAAAATAACAATAGAACCATAGAGCTTTTAAAAACTAAACCTATTTCTGATTGGCAAATTGTTTTAGGTAAATTTTGGGCCTCATTATTATTGGCAGTTATTGCAATTATCCCAACCGTAACATATGTTTACACTATTTATAAATTAAGAAACCTTGCAGGAAATATCGATTTTGGAAGCACAATTGGTTCTTATTTAGGAATACTTTTTTTAGCTTCCACATATACTTCTGTTGGATTATTCACATCCACATTGTCAAAAAATCAAATTGTGGCTTTTATTCTAGGAGTTTTCATCACATTCTTACTTTTTTATGGCTTTGAGGCTGTTTCGAATTCATTCGGAAATGATTTTTTGCTGATTCAAAAATTAGGAATTAATGAGCATTTCAAAAGTATTTCAAGAGGTGTTATTGATACAAGAGATTTGGTTTATTTTGTAAGTGTTACTGGTTTCTTTTTATTCATCACTAAAATTCGATTAGAAAATGACTAAAAAGATTCAAAAAATCGGCATTTTTTTCGGAATTATTATACTATTAAATGTTGTAAATCAGTATGTATACAAGCGTTTTGATGTAACTGCTGACAAACGTTTTACACTTTCTGAGACTACCAAAAACATCCTTTCTGAAATAAA